>CAYZUC010000092.1:0-10975 GCA_964481705.1 uncultured Lachnospiraceae bacterium | reverse complement strand
TCTGCTCAGTAGATTTCTTTCCTTTTGCTTGTATTACACGCTCCTTTGCGTAGTCGGCCAACTCATCCAAAATCATACGAAATTCCTTTCCTTTACTCATTGCTTCTCTTGATAAATTCCTCGAGCTTAGCCATGGCTTTTCCGCTGTCAATCAGTTCTCTGGCGGCATCGATTCCAGCCTGAAGCGTGTCATACTTTCCTGACATATAGAGAGCTGCACCTGCATTCATAAGAACTGCATTTCTCCTTGGTCCCTGCTCTCCGGATAAGATGTTTCTCGTAATCTTCGCATTCTCCTCAGGCGTTCCGCCAACCAGATCCTGTTTGTTACAACGCTCAAATCCGAAATCCTCAGGCTGTATCACATATTGTTTTCTTTCTCCATCATGGAATTCGCAAACAGTAGTCGGTGCACTCATAGAAATCTCATCCAGGCAATCCTGTCCATAGACCACCATTCCGCGCTTTACTCCAAGCTTTTCAAGTACTTCTGCCAAAGGTCTTACCAGTTCCTCGTCATACACGCCCATAAGCTCCATATTGGCTCCCGCCGGATTAGCAAGAGGTCCGAGGATATTGAATACCGTACGAATTCCCAGCTCTTTTCTGACCGGTGCGACATATTTCATGGAGATGTGATAATTCTGTGCAAACAAGAAACACAGATTAATTTCCTTTAATAACTGAGCACTCTTTTCCGGACTGACAGAAATATTGACTCCTAATGCTTCAAAGCAATCCGCTGTTCCACACCTCGAGGAAGCTGCTCTGTTTCCATGCTTTGCGACCGGTACTCCACCGGCTGCAGTTACGATTGCAGAGGTTGTGGATATATTGAAGGAATTGGAACCGTCACCACCGGTTCCGACAATCTCAACCACATCCATATCATTAAAAACCTTCACACAATGAGCTCTCATACCGGCCGCACAACCTGTAATCTCATCGATGGTCTCACCCTTCATCGCCATTCCTGTCAAAAAAGCTGATGTCTGAATATCGGATGTATTCCCCGACATAATCTCGTCCATAACCTGTTCTGCTTCCTCAAATGTCAAATTCTCTTTTCTTACCACACGTTTAATTGCTTCTCTAATCATAATCTCGTCTCCTTTTGATTTATAATTGCAAGCTAAACCTGCATTATTTTGATGGAGTCCTTTCAGATTTCGTGTATGGGAGGATAAAAAAATCCCGTCCATGACCAATAGAAAATCTATCAGTCAAGGACGAGATATAATATACTATTATTCCCGCGTTGCCACCTTGCTTTATAGCATGAGCTACACTCTCTGCGAAATACCATCATATTTCCGGCTACTGACGTAAGCCCCTACGTCACAGAATACTCAGTGCATTGCACCTTTGACTGTGCCCTCAGCGGTCCATTTGACAATCTGTGTTCTGTCCGGTTCTCAGCATCCCGGACTCTCTGTGAGTTCATAATTGCCGTTATCTCCACTTCAACGGTTTAAAATGTGAAATTGTTAAATAGAACAATAGCATTATTTTTATTGTATGTCAATATATATTTTTTCTTAATTTTGTATTACAATTGATTCCCATGAGTACAATTTTATAATACCTTACGTCCATTTACGGAGACCTTAAACGTAGTTCCCAGGATTTCAGCAGATTTTCTGCATAGCATCATTCGTCCAAGAAATATCTCAAAGTAATCATACATAGAACATATACGTTCATCTATTTGAAGGTTTAATGCGATAACCGATTTATCCTTGTCTATTTTCAATTTGGATTCTGTGACCGCGTAATTCACACGGTCATGAATATCGAAAGAAGAAATCTCTTTCTGTCTGACTCTGCTTCTTCTTACATCAGTTTTATCTGCTATAATTAGCGCAGCAGAGATTGCATCCTCTGGTGTACCGGTAGATTCATCATGATTGCCTATTGCGGAGACAATTGTGACTCGATCTTCCAATGAAATATTTGTTTCTTTCAGCAAATCATTGGCAAGTAATGCACCGTACTCAGCATGGTGTGTACGATTAATGGCATTTCCAATATCATGCATGAGTCCGGCTATTTTCACCAATTCAATGTCATGATCGGAATAACCAAACTGTTCCAGTATTTCTCCTGCCCGGTAAGCTACTTGTATGCAATGTGCCTGAGAATGATCGGTAAATCCCAGTTTTCCGAGGTTTGAATCTCCTTTTTTCAGATACTCTTTGATTTCCTTGTTGTGTAATATTTCCTTATATTTCAAATTCTTTCATCCTTCCTATCACTCTGGTGTCTTTCTCATAAGATACAAGCAGCCACCGAAAAATCCCAGGAACAGCCCAATATATCCTGCAAAAACCATTGCAAATCTTAACGCATTCCATAATTCACTGTTCATCATAAATGATATTAGGAAGCTTATGCAAAATGTCAAAACTGTCATTACCGCAATGTTTAAAAACAAGAAAAGCTTAAATTGTACAACTGACTTGTCTGTTATTGTTTTCGTAAATCTCCATAATCTATTCATATTCCTGCTCCTATGTGCTTAACTGTTTACTCCTTTATTGTACTCAGTAACTGTTAAACCCATTATCCCAATTCCGTTAAATCCATGTAAAAAGCTCTTCAGATATCGTATCTGAAGAGCCTTGTTATAAGAAATGTATGCTTAAAATTGTAATGTAAACTTAGTCCCGCTTCCTTCTTCGCTCTGAACAAGAACCTTAATTCCATGTAAAATTGCTCCATGCTTTACAATAGACAAGCCCAGACCGGTTCCGCCATGTTCCTTCGAATGACTTTTATCAACACGATAAAATCTCTCAAAGATGCGTTCCTGATGTTCTTTTGGAATTCCGATACCGGTATCCTCCACGATTACCTTAGGACCATCCAGCGTCTTACCTGCCCATATTTTGACGCTTCCACCGTCTTTATTGTACTTTACGGCATTCTCACAGATGTTGTATATCATTTCATCTAGAATCTGTCGAATTCCAAAATAGGTAACATTACTTCCTGACATATCCAAATGTATTCTTTTCGCCTCAATTTGCGGAGCCAGTCTGATACAAATCTCTCTGGTTAATTCGTACAAGTCCACATCTTCTTTCTCCAGTTGCACGGATTCTTCATCCAGTTTGGACAGCTTAATAATATCCTCCACCAGACGAATGAGTCGTTTAGCCTCATTGTATATTCGTTCTGTAAATTCCGGAATATCTTTCTGCTTTACCAATCCATTCATAATAATCTCGGCATATCCGGAAATAGAAGTCAGCGGTGTCTTCAATTCATGAGAAACATTGGCAGAGAACTCTTTTCTCATTCTTGCCACTTCTTCCTTTTCTCGATTACGTGAATCCATGGCTGTAAGGAGAGGAGTTAATTCCTCATACGTCGTGTTTTCTAATGGATGCTCAATATCCAAATTATTAATGGGTTTTATGATAGAATTCGTTTGCCATTTTGCCATGAACCATGCAAACAGGATCATCATAACACCAATCCCTATCATAAAAGGGAGCATGCCAATTGCTACTGACATCATAGAACGAAACGATTTCGAAAGTCTAAGTACGGTTCCATCCTCCAATTCGATTGCGTAATAATACATTTGTTTTCCAACGGTGTTCGATTTACGAATATCTTCACCGAAACCATTCCTATACGCCGCCTTTATCTCCGGTCTGTTGGCATGATTCTCGAGTGTGGAAGCATCGCGCTTGGAATCATAATATACCTTACCGATTGGATCAATCCACGTAATACGAGTCTCTGCATCAACTGCATCCATATCAGTCAATTCCTGTATGTAATTTTCACCTGAAAGCTTCATGGCAGTTCGAATATACTCTGCCTCTTGTTTCACTTCATTTTGCAGTAAATGCATGGTCTGGTAATAACTGATTCCCGTAACAAGAATATAGGAAACCAATAGCGTAGTAACAAGAATCAGTTCCATCGCTTTTTGTATTTTTGTTCTCATTTTCACTCTTTTCTCCAATAAATACTTCTTTATAGTGTTAGGAATCGGAGATACGGTAACCGACACCTCTCACTGTCTCAATAAAATCAGCATCTACATCCAGCTTTTTTCGTAATGTCCTCACATGGACGTCAAGAGTCCTGGTCTCTCCTGTATAATCATATCCCCAAACATTCTCCAATATCGTTTCTCTTGTGAGAACTCTATTTTTATGGCGCAGGAGTAATTCCAATAAATCATATTCTTTGAGAGTCAGCGTAACTTCTCTGATTCCCACCAGTACCTGATGCTTTTGAACATCCAAAGTAACCTGATGCGCTGTAAGAACAGCATCCTCTGACTGTCTTCCTGTTCTTCTCAAAACTGCTTTGATGCGGGAAACCAGTTCCATCATACCAAATGGCTTTGCAACATAATCATCTGCTCCAGAATCTAACCCCGTAATTTTGTCATATTCGCTTCCTTTTGCAGTAAGCATGATAACCGGGATGCTCTGTGTGTGCAAATTCTTTTTGAGCCTGCCAAGAATAGATATTCCATCTTCGCCCGGTAACATGATATCTAAGAGGATAAGATCCGGAATTTCCTGCTCCAGTCCGGCAAAAAGCTGTTCTCCATCTTCAAATCCACGTGCCCGCATACCGGTACTTTCAAGCGTATAGGTCACAAGCTGGCGAATATTCATATCATCTTCTACACAGTAAATCATCCGCATCCCCGCTTTCTTATCTTTGTTATCTTTCTTATCTTTGTTATCTTTCTTTTCTTACTTTCTTGCTTTCTTTATTGTATCAAGTATTCCTTCTGTTTCCAAATACTTTTTCTCGTAAGGAGGTTTTACGCATCCTATTTTCCATTGGATTTATGAACTCCGGTAATCGAGAATTCTACCCATTCTGCAATATTGGTTGCATGGTCGCCAATACGTTCCAGGTACTTCGTAATCATGATCAGATCCATACCTGCTTCACCCATTTTCCTTTGATCCTCTGCGTACTTAAGAATCAGTGTCTTTTTTATATCATCAAACATATGATCCACTTCATCATCGGCTTCCTGAACCTGCTGTGCAAGACTTAAATCCTTGTCAACAAAGGCAGAAACGCTGTCTCGTACCATCTTGCTGGCGGCTACTGCCATCCTTCCAATTTCCTCTACATCAATCAATTCAGATGTGATATTGGATGTCACGATGATTTCAGCAATATCCGACGTCTGATCCCCGATTCGCTCCATATCGGTAATCATCTTGAGCGCCGCGGAAATCCTGCGTAAATCCTTTGCCACGGGCTGTTGCTGAAGAAGAAGCTTCATGCACAGACTCTCAATGTCTTTTTCTAACTGATCAATTTCCGCATCGGCTTCTATCACTTCTTTAGCCGCTTTTGTATCACCCTCCTGCAAAGCTTTTGTTGCTTTCGCAATCGCAAAGTCACAGAGCTCACCCATATGAGTCAGCATCTCCTCTAGTAGCTGTAATTGTTCATCAAATTTATCCCTCATTCTATCAACCAAACCTTCCTGTGATATAGTCTTCTGTTTTCTTCTCCGCCGGAGTGGAGAACAAAGTCTCGGTATCGTTGTATTCAATGACCTCTCCAAGTAAAAAGAATGCCGTATTATCTGATACACGAACAGCCTGCTGCATATTATGTGTCACCATAATAATCGTATATTTCTCTTTCAAATCCAGAACCAGATCCTCAATCTTGGATGTCGAAATCGGGTCCAGTGCTGATGTTGGCTCATCCATCAGAAGCACCTCGGGTTCTACGGCTAATGCTCTGGCGATACATAATCTTTGCTGTTGACCACCCGACATGCCTAGCGCACTCTTTTTCAATCGGTCCTTTGTCTCTTCCCAAATGGCTGCTTTTCGAAGCGACAGTTCGACAACCTCATCCAGCTTTGCTTTTGTTCGAATCCCGTGTGTCCTGGGTCCATAGGCAATGTTATCATATATACTCATTGGAAAAGGATTCGGCTTTTGAAATACCATTCCTACTCGTTTACGTAGAAGGTTTACATCGATATCACGGTATACATCTTCACCATCTAATAGAAATTGACCTTCTATCTTACATCCTTTTACCAAATCATTCATTCGGTTCACCGATTTTAGAAGCGTCGATTTACCGCAGCCACTTGGACCAATGAAAGCTGTGATTTTATTTGCCTCAATGTTAAGGTTGACATCCTTTAGTGCATGAAAATCATCATAATGCAGATTAACATTTTTTATGCTAAGTTTATCCATGAAATTCCCCATTCTTGCGCATATTTTGCGCATATCAAGTTTGTTCTCTAAGACCTTGTCAGTCTTTTCGCTATCACATTAGACAGTGTATTGATTCCTACGACCAGTACCAATAGAACGACTGCTGTTGCATATGCCTGATCCATATAAAGGCCCTCGCTTGCCAAATTATACATGTGTACTGCAAGCGTTCTTCCGGAGCCCATTACGTTTCCCGGTACCTGAGCAACCGTACCTGCGGTATAAATAAGTGCAGCTGTCTCTCCTACGATTCTTCCAACGGCCAAAATAATGCCGGCCAAAATACCGGGTACAGCAGACGGGAGCACGATACGAAAAACTGTTCTAAGCTTCCCAGCACCCAGACCAAAGCTTCCCTCACGATAGGAATCCGGAATTGCTTTCAGTGCTTCCTCTGTGGTACGCATAATAGCAGGAAGTACCATAATTGCCAGGGTAAACGCTCCAGCCAAAAGGGAAAAACCCCAACCCAGTGCATTGACAAAAAATAACATTCCAAACAATCCATACACAATAGAAGGAATTCCAGACAATGTTTCTGTCGTGAGCCTGATTACATCGATAAAACGGTTATCCTTTGTTGCATATTCTACAAGGAAGATTGCTGCAAAGATTCCTAAAGGAACTGCAATCAGTAAAGAAAGTAAGGTCATGATTACCGTGTTGATAAGTGCAGGCATAAGTGATGCATTATCTGATGTATAAACAAAGGAAAACAGCGAAGGCTTCAGGTATGGTACACCGTGCATCAGAATATAGATAATCAGAAAAATCAAAATTGTAAAGGTTACTGCAGCCGAAAGAAAAACAAGCGTTTTCATGATTGGCGCATATAGATTTCGTTTCACTGTATTCATTTTATTCATCATTTTCACTTCCCCCCTTCTTCAACAAGGCGACGCTGAAATTAATGAGTAAGATGAATACAAAAAGTACCACCCCGGTAGCAATCAAAGCTTCTCTGTGAAGTCCACTGGCATATCCCATTTCAATGACTATGTTTGCAGTCATGGTACGAATACCCTTTAGGATTCCCGCCGGCATCCTGGCTTGATTACCGGCAACCATAATAACCGCCATGGTTTCTCCAATAGCTCTTCCTATCCCAAGAACAATTCCTGCGACAACACCCGATTTTGCTGCCGGGATTACTACCTTGAAAATACTTCTTTCATGCGTTGCACCAAGTGCAAGTGATCCCTCATAATATGCTGTCGGAACGGCACGTATCGCTGATTCTGTCAGTCCTATGATTGTGGGAAGTATCATCATCCCCAGGAGTATTGATGCAGTAAGAATACTGTTTCCATTACCGGAGAATCCCATGCTTCTGCCTACGTTACGAACCACCGGAACCAAAACCACCAGTCCAAAGAAACCATATATAACAGAAGGAATACCTGCGAGCAGCTCCGTGGCCGATTTTAATGGTTTGTATAGAATCGCCGGACAATACTCTGCCATAAAAACTGCTGTCAAAATCCCTATTGGTACACCAAACAAAACAGCTCCTGCGGTGATATAAATACTACCGATAATCATTGGGAGTATCCCATACAGATCATTGTTTGGCTTCCAATCTGTGCCTGTCAAAAAAGCGATAATACCAATCTCTTTCATTGCAGGAAGTCCATTTGCAAACAGGAAGATACATATGAGAGCTACCGCCAGTACCGAAGCACAGGCGGCTAAAAGGAACACTCCCCGCATGAATTTTTCACTCCATGTCCGTGATTTCATTTATTCCATAACCTCATTCCAAGTGAGTGCATTTCCGGTGTAGATTGCTTTCACCTGTTCGGATGATAGCTCGTCTGCCGGGCAGCTGTTATTTACGACTACTGCAATTCCATCTGTTGCAATGGCAGTTGCTGTCACACCTGTTTCTTCTTCCTTTAAATCTCTGGATGCCATTCCGATATCATAGCTTCCATCCTGAGTGGAGGTTACTCCAGTCGTGGAATCTGTTGTCTGTAATTCCATCTCTGCTCCGCTGTTAATGCCCTGATATGCTTCGATTAATTTTTCCATAACAGGTGAGACGGAAGAGGAACCACCAATTACACATTTACCTGCAGGCTTTGTTCCGGCGTAGGCTTCTACATCATCAATAGCAATATAACCATTCTCTTCCACCACTGCCTGTCCTTCTTTGCTCATAATGAATGCAATAAAATCATTAGCTACTTCGTTACTGGCACCTTCCTTTACCATGATATTGAAGGGTCTTGATACCTTGTAAGCACCTGATTTTACATTTTCGGCCGTTGCCTCTGCTCCATCAATCTTGAGTGCTTTTACACTGTCATTTAAGGAACCAAGTGATACATAGCCGATTGCATATTCATCTCCTGCAACGGTTGTCATCATAACCGAAGTACTGTTTGTGATCTGTGCATCTGTTGTTGTGTTATCAACTTTCTTTCCGGAAGCATCTTTCTCTTCCACGCCGAATAACTCAATAAATGCTCCTCTTGTGCCGGAACCATCTTCTCTTGATATTACTGTAATATCCATGGAATTATCCCAGTCACTTGCTTCTGCTGGCTGCTCAGTCTCAGGCTGTTCCGCTTCTGCTGCTTCCGGCTGTTCCGCTGCTGTTTCTACATTTATTGCCTGTGATTCTTCTACCGGCTGACTTCCACATCCCGTCATTAGGGCGGCTGCCATACTAACTGCTGTCAATGTTACGATTAATTCTCTCATGCTTTTTCATCCTCTCAATTCTGATTTCATGTTTTGCGTTCTATTTGCTACAGTCCCTATGTTAAATGTATTGTGTTAAATCCAAAATCCTGGAAATGTTAAACCTAAGTTAAATTGGTAAATAGATTTTACATACAAAAAAATCGAGTGAAATTAAATCTCACTCGACATTGTATATATAACAACAAAAACAGTATTTCAATCAATTTAACAAACCGAAATGTGTTAATGTTCCTTGCATGACCAATTGGTCACTTCCAGCTTTGCTACTGCAATTGCTTCCACCTGGTTCTCTTCAAACTCCCAATTGTTTCTCTTCGAGTAATGCGACATAAGTACTTTCAGACCATGTACTTTTTCTTCATACTCTTCCAATAAACAAATGTTTCCATTACCTATAATCGATTGAAACAAATAGGAATAAGCACATGCAATTTCTCCCTCGACCAGCTGATGCTTACAATCCATCTCAAAGGAGGCAACCTTTTGCTCTTTGATTAAGTCTATTTTCTTTCCTTCTACTGCCCCATGAAAAAACAGATTTAACCTTCCGTCTTCCTCTTCAAAACCAAAATTCAACGGAACCATGTAGGCACCCTTCTCATCAATCAATCCTAATCTGCAGCAATCACATTTTTCCATAATCTCCAGCATTTTGTCTTTATCGATGATTTCGCGGTCTTTTCTTCTCATATGTTTCTCCCTATTGGATATCCGTAACCTTGTAATCCTGTTCTTCTACTGCTTTTTTCAGTACCTCATTCTGTATATCGGCGCTTAAGGTAACAACAGCAGTACCGTTTTCATGACTTACGATTGCCTCACTTACCTGCTCTAATGCTTCAAGAGACTTTTTCACTCTTGCTTCGCAGTGTCCACACATCATTCCCTCAATTTTCATTGTCTTAGTCATTGTAATATTCTCCTTTTCATTTTTCTGTACAAATTCGTTGCTATGAGCAACGATGTTAAGTCGTAATGCATTCGTCACCACGCAGAAGCTGGACAAGCTCATAGCTGCGGCACCAAATACCGGATTCAACTGCCATCCGGTTATGGGAATCCATACACCTGCTGCCAACGGAATACCGATGATATTGTAGAAGAATGCCCAAAAAAGATTCTCATAAATATTCTTCCGCGTCGCACGACTCAGACGAATCGCAGCTACCACATCGCTAAGTCTGCTCTTCATCAAGACGACATCTGCTGCATCCATAGCAATATCGGTTCCCGCGCCGATAGCAATTCCTGTATCTGCTCTGGTGAGGGCAGGGGCATCGTTGATTCCGTCGCCAACCATAGCCACCTTAGAGCCTGCATTCTGCAGGTCACGAATCACCGCTTCTTTACCCTCTGGTAAAACTCCTGCAATAACCTCATCTACCCCGGCTTGCTCTCCGATTGCCTTTGCTGTCCTCTCGTTATCTCCGGTCAGCATAACCACACGTAACCCCAACTGTCTTAATTCGTTGATTGCCTGTGTACTGTCTTCCTTTATTATATCAGCAACAGCAATGATTCCAAGCAAAATTCCCTCTCTACAAAACAAAAGCGGCGTCTTCCCCTGACCTGCCAGCTGCTCTGCCTGTTGACTTCTTTCCGTCGGAACAGTACCTACACTGCTGATATATTTTAAGCTGCCACCGACCACAGATGCTCCATTCACCACAGCACGAAGTCCATTTCCCGGCAATGCTTCAAAATCCGTAACCTGACTGTCCTCATACTTTGTTTTATCGCATGCATCCACAACTGCTTTTGCTAAAGGATGTTCACTTTTTTGCTCCAAAGCCGCCGCAATTTGAATAAGTTCCTCTTTTGTGACTGCATTCGGAATTACATCCGTAACAACCGGCATTCCCTTCGTAATCGTACCTGTCTTATCCAGTACTACCGTCTGTACCCTTCCGGCAGCTTCCAATGCTGCTGCTGTTTTAAACAGTATCCCGTTTTTTGCGCCAATCCCGTTTCCGACCATAATCGCAACCGGAGTCGCTAACCCCAAAGCACAAGGACATGAAATGACC
>CAYZUC010000091.1:0-11011 GCA_964481705.1 uncultured Lachnospiraceae bacterium | reverse complement strand
ATGAAAATCAATTTGCAGCCAGCGCAAGCGCAAGCTACAGCCTCTGAATCGAAAGATAATAAATCAACAGATGTCAAAGACACAGCATCGAAGTTACAGATGGATCCGCTGAAGAAAGTTCGCTTTTACCAAAAAGCAATGACTGCCTTGGGAGCTGTCATCGCCTTTATTCTTGGTGCAAGCTGTCCGATTGCCTTTCTTGGATTGTTAGTCCTTGATCGTGGACAAATCGCTGCTTATCAAGTTGATCGAGTAAAAAAATTGTGGTATATCATTGCATCCTGGAGTTTGATGGCCGGTGTTATTGTCTGTGTCGTTTATTTGTTGATATTACTGCTGATACGAAGATTAATTAGTAAATAGCAAACCTTTTTCCACTGCTGTCCAGATTGAAAACAGCCTCGTCTCACCAGTACGCTGAAAAAGTATCTCCGCGGTATCATCGTCTCTTTTCGTAATGACACCTTCTCCATACCTGCTATGGACAACTGCGACTCCCTGCTCCATTTTCTCCACCATTGCTTTTACTTTTTCTTCATCCATCTTCGTAATCTCATGAGTACCGTTCCTCGTAGCGGTCCTCATCTGATTCGTTGACTTTTTCCCCAATACTTCTTTCGTAAATGCGGATGTCTCAGAATCTTGAAAGTTGAAAATATATAGCGCCAGCTTTGCCCTTGTCATTCCTACATAAAATAGACGTCGCTCTTCCTCGTACAACGCTACATCTGATTCCTTCTTGTTCCTGCCCTTCGGCTCAGAAATAGATGGCAGTATTCCTTCGATCATATCCAACAGATAAACCGTATCGTACTCCAGTCCCTTACTGGAATGAATGGTCGACAGAACAAATTTGCTGTCATCTTGTGATTGATAGTTAGAAATCATCCCTTGTAGATGCTCCAAACGTGGCAAGAAATCCTCCAGCTTCTCCTCCTGATAAGCAAGCATCTTCAGAATCTCTACCTTCCCGGAATCCAGATTGTGGTCTATCATATAATCACCATATCCCATGCAATCAACAATTCTACTGATTGCTTTCGCAGACGAATCCTGCTTCATCTTTGCAAAATGAGTTGCCAACTCTTTACTCTGTTTTCTCGCATATACAGAAATCCCATCCAAATCGTCAATGGCTTCCATCAGCGAATGCGTGCCTGCATTGTAATCCACGATAAGATTGGCGTTCTTCTTACTCAGTCCAATTCCCATTTTGAAGTAAATTCTCAGAAACGCATCCGCATCTGAAGGATTCAGTGCCAGTCGGATAAAATCTGAAATATCACTCACAACAAGGTTGGAAAAGAAAAGCATCTCGTTACTCTTCATCTTGAAACGTATGTTATTTCGTTCCAATAAATCAATCAGCGGTAATGCACTTTCGTTGTTACGGTACAAAACAGCCGTCTCTTCTCGACACTCTGCTGCAACCTTTGTTAGGTAAGTAATCTGAGCCTTTCTCGAGCGCACCTCGATTCCAGTCACATGGCCTCCGGCGGGTCTCGTTGCTCTCATGTGCTTTTCATGGCGGATTTCATTACGTTTTATTAGTTTATTTGCGGATGTTACAATTTCTTCTTTACTTCGATAATTAGACTCCATGAGAAAAATGCTTGCTCCTGGGTGAACCTCCTCAAAGGAAACAAGTGCCTCCGGATAAGCTGCGCGAAATCCATAAATACTCTGATCCTCATCTCCTACCATGAATAAATTCCCATGTCTTGACGCCAGAAGCTGGATCATATCGTGCTGAAGCTTTGAAGTATCCTGTGCCTCATCCACGCAAATATACTTATATTTGCTCTGAAAATAATCCCGTACCGCCGGTACCTTATCCAGCAGTTTATATGCATACACCATCTGATCATCAAAATCAATCAGACATTGCTTACTTAATTCCCTTTGGTATCTTGCGTAAATCTCTGGAAAATCATCCACATCAACATCCAGTTCATCAATCTCCTCTGTGGAAAGCCTCATATTCTTCACATATGTAATCGCAGTCTCTATATTCTTTACATCAATCTCTGTTGCAAAGGAATCATTTACGAGTCTGAAAATATTCTTGATCAATCCACTCTTATACTGGTTCTCAATTACCCCAAAAGCTTTCTTACCCGTAATACTCCCATAGTAATTAAGAATTTGCTGCGACAAGCTGTTGATTGTCCGAAATTCAAGATTACCTTCATAGGTACCGCCAAAGATTCTTGCAAAACGCCTTTGCATATCTTTTGTAGCCGCAACTGTATATGTAACTGTCAGGATATTCGCAGGTGCAATCCCTTGATCTAAAATCATATATCCCAAACGGTTCACAAGTACCGTTGTCTTTCCACTTCCCGGAACTGCAAGCAGCAGTACATAGCCATCAATCGCCTGTACTGCTGCTTCCTGTTGTGCATCTAAATGAATGTGATACTTTTGTTTAAAATCCGTGTAACTCATGTTGGTAAAAACGCTCCATTTTTCATTGACTGCTTTGGTCAGTAATTATTATATCAATTTAATCCTGTTCCTTGAATCTTATCATATCATACATTTCAAACCCGCATATTCTTGCGGTTTGTATAAATGTACAGTCACTCCTGTTCGCAAAGTAATAGACATCTGGTATCACTATTAATGTACACTATCGGTCTTGCTTTGTCATAAATAAGAGATGCTAAACGTTTGTTGACCTATATAGTCAATTCGTCTTTTATATCATTTCATAACATCCGTGTCTAAACTCATAATTTCTGCCGCCAATTTAGACTCAGATAACAAATAAACAAGCCAGTAAATCCTGCTAATCTTATTCATCTTCTCTATTTTGGGGGCTGTGATGAAAGCTTTCTATAAAATCATATCTCTTTGCTCACTTTTATTACACCGTTTTCTCTATTCTGAACACTTCGGTGGGACTGACTCTTTATAAAGGATAACCTCAACATATTTCTTAATGATTTACCTTATACTCATCACAGAGTTCCTCTGCCACATTTTCTATGCAAAACACAGAAAACTCCACCTGACTATTGCTAATATCTAAAGAGTCACAATTCTTCATGTGATTTCGTCTCCTAACAATTTATATTTCATTCCATATACATTTACTTTGACTACAAGTATTATATCACGAACAAACATCACTATTCTATATTAATCTGTTAAAGAGGCAATCATAAAAACGGCTATGAATCATATTTGATTCACAGCCGCTTCTAATACCCTTAGTTTACTTTATTTAAATCTTTATGAAATCCCTTATTAATCCAGTTCTATTTCCTTACGAAAAATCCTTTTTTTCCATTACCTGAATAGTGATTCATTCCCTTCACCTGTACCTGATAACCGACGACACCTCTGCCCTTCTTTACCGGCTGGATTTTGACCACTTTATAGTCTCCTGCCTTTCCATCCGTGCTCTGGGTCAATGCTTCTCCCTGATAGGTCACAACGACATTTTGCTTGGTAGGTGTTCCTTCTATGATCTCATTTCCACTTACAATCAATCCATTTCCACTAACTAATGCAATCGTTGCAGTCTTTTTATTTAAACGGGCTTTTACGATTTTGAAGGTCTTTCCTGTCTTTTTGGCTTTGTCTGCAAAAGTAAAGTTCTTATTATCCTTCAGCGTCACGACTGCGGAAGCTTTTGAAGTTTTGGTTGATACCTCTATTGCATTGTTGTAGCTTACAGTATAGTCCGTACCTTCCTGCAGACGGGTACTTCCAGCCTTTACGACAAGGTTCATTCTGATGATCGGATTTCCGGTATAGTACTGGTCTGGGATGGCTCCAATACTAATACGCTTCATCGACTTAGGCTCAATGGCAAACTTGCAGGAAGCACTGCCATAATACTTGCCAATTCCGTATATACGTGCTGTCGGTGCATTTGCTGAGCTGACTGTTGCAGCATTGACATTGTTCGTATATACAAGCTTGTAATCCTTATCCTGTTTTAGCTTCACGACTTTGTTTTCTGATGTTGTGAAGGTGATAGTAACCTTGGGTTTTTGAACCTTTCCATTATAGGTAATGCTCTTAGAGGATTTTAAAGCAACTACAGCAGCAGACAAATCTGTCTTTCCTGTAATATCTATTACTTTAATACTCGTACTTTTCTTTGCAACCTCCGTCACATAATTACCGGAGATTCCCTTCATGGTAACTCTAACATCTTTATCAGAGGAATTGTTTTTGGCAATATTCGATGCGGAATCTGCCATTCCTTCCGCAAGTGTTTCTTTTCCATTATACAGAAGCTGATAATCACGTCCTAAGGTGAGCTGTTTTGCACCGTCTCTTACAATTGCTCTTTGCTCCAGCTCTGACTGCATCGCAGCATTATCACCTGTATTTACCAGTGATCCAAGTGGCTCAATGCTCACATTCTTAAAGGAGCGTGGTGAAATGGTAAAGGACTTCTGAATACTTCCGCCATATTCCCCAATTCCGGTAATCGTCACATAGGAACCGGTATCGCAGTTAATATTCTTATGATAGGTCAATAAATAATCCACGTTTTGTTTCAGCTTCGTCTTTCCACTCTTTACGGTAACTGCCGGTGTGATCGGTTTTCCCGTGTATGGATAAGAAGCTTTCTTACTCGTAAACGTGATTTCATTCGCACTTAAGGGATAAGCGTGCACATTTGTATCCGGGTCCGTCATAGGATTCTCTGGATTTTCCGAATCCGGAATATCCGGGTTATAGACAACGGTAAATCCAAGTGAAACATCCACATCTGTCATATCCTCTGCGGTCAGCTTCACCTGTGCCAGATAATTCTTCGCATGGATGCCATCCGACAGTAATCCGTCCTTTGGACGAACCTTCAATGTCGTTTCGGTACAGGCTTCCCCATTCAGATTCGTCACAACGGCAGTACCGTCAAGACTCGTCACCAGTCCCGATGCCATATCGGTCGTATCGAGGATAAAGTCTCCTGCATTCTCTCCCGTCAGCTCTGCCTGTAGATTCCGTACCACTCCATTTCCGACATTACGGAGCGTGATTGTCTGTGCCTCTATTGGTGCATAATCGACTGACACCGTACCAAAATTCTGTACCATTGGGTCTGCTGTGAAAAGATGTGTGTCTGCCAGAAAGGAATTGTTGAGAATCAGATCCTCAATATTTTCTTCTCCGACTTCAAAGGTAAAGGAAACGGTTTTCGATACATTTTCTCCTTTACTCACATGCACAGTCCGATTCAACGGAGCATGTACAGAAACAGTATTACTGGAAAGTCCAATGGTATGAATACCATCAGTTGCTGCTGTACCTGATAAGTTGACGATGGCTGTCACGGTAGTTCCGATCATTTGTGGGCTTTCCTTATCAAAAGTAACCGATGCAGTTATACTATTTTGAGCAATCGGATCCGGAGTATTGAATACAGGTGGTCTTACAGTAATCGTAATCGCAGTTCCCAAAGGCGTCGCATAATTTGTCAGATTTCCTTCATTTATATCTTCAGCAAATACATATAAATTATAATTCCCTGATTTTAATCCTGCGGGAATTGTTACATTGGAACCTGTTGCATCTAAATCTTCATTAATTCTTCCATAATTCAAGACAACTCCGTTACTGTCTGTGAGCATAGCAGATACCTGCGACACTCCGGATAAACCAACAGCATTTGCTGCTGTATGTGTTACAGGAAGATTGTATCCACTATATCCTATTGGAAGGCTTGTAATACCGCTTGTACTTGGAGCAAGTGATGTATCTGTCCCATTTAGTGTCAACTTCCATGTGTCTGCATCCGTCACAGCTACCGGACGAAAAATATCATAGCCGGTTCCAGGTACCGATGAAAAAAGCACTTTTGATAAATCCAAATTAAAAGCAGGACGTGCTGAACCCCCAGTCGAGTACGTTATAGTGCTCCACTGGATCGTACCATCATGACTCACAGCCGCGGTACCACGATAATCAGCACCAGGAGAACGAAGCCACCACAAATTCGTACAATTGGGGTCTGCTTTTTTATCATTACCAGTAGGATCTGAACAAAATCCATAATTTGTATTCCGCATATCATTCAAATCCAATAGAAATATATAATCATTTGAACCTGATAGATAACTATATGGTCTATCACCTGAATAGTAATCATAATAATCTGATGTATTATCATTATTAATTGTCGTTTGACTAATTGCTGTCTTCTCGGTTGTAATAAATGTATCAAAAAATCCACTGTTATCATCTTTATGATTCAAATCTGTTCAAATATCACTAGTTGTCCAATCGGATTTAGTATCATCGAAAGCTCTTCCACTATCCTCCAGTACACCTTTTGAAAACAACAACATGTGACCATCCATGGAAGAATGACCATTCAAATCACCATTTCTATCCAATACATAATATGCTTTGTTTCCATAATAAACGGTAGTACCTGTCCATGAGTTAACATCATCGCCATTTCTCGGATTTTTGATTCCTGCTATGCTTTCTCCGACATTTCGATTAATAGTCTTTACAGTTGGTGCTATCTGTGCCCCTTGTACCTCTAGTGCTTCCTCTGCCCTTGTCTCTACTGTACCAAGCGGTGACAGACCCAATCCTCCCACCACCATTGCGGCAGTTAGTACATAACTCATGATTTTTGTTCCTGTTTTGTTTCTCACTCTTTTTTCCTCGCTCTCTTCGTTTCCTCGTTCGTAATATAAAAAGCCAAAGTAAGACTCTCCTTACCTGGCTTTCTAAGCTCTTATTCATCTCCCCAGATGATTAATACAACTTCAAATGGCAACTGACTCTTCCATATACCTGTCAGCTATATACTCTGCCGATTCTGCCCACAATCCGTTTTGCGTATCCTGTAGTGTTCTGTATGTTTCGGAACTATAAAAATAATTAATTGCCTCAATAAAATCAATATTTAATCGTTCTTGAAGAATATCAATCACTGCTCGAATTTGAATACACACATTCATTGTGATGTCATTACCATTAAATGTATATATCACATCACTCATAATCATTCCTCCCCATCAATTTAAGGTTTTCTAACGCTTTTCTTGTATGAAATGAAACTTGATTATTAACCTGATTATATTTGAGTCTGTTTACTGCCTCATTTGAAGAAAGTATTCCTGAAATGTACAACTGAACAGTTTCCATCGTATTATCATCTGCAACCGGTCCAATCACAACATCATAATTGTGTTGTAAACCTCCTATTGATCTATTTTCCTTAATGAATTCCAGCCATTCTTTACTAAGGGAATCAAATCTCATTACTTTCAGATTATCAGTTTCAGAAAATAAGTACTGATACACATAATACTCTTTTTTCTTTTCTCTAAGACTCAGACGATATCCCCATTCCTTTGCCTGGCTTTCCAACAACGTTGTATAAAATCCAATTCCAAAGTCTCTTCTATTATGGGATTTTTCAAGTGACACATCGTCAAAAAGAGAGGTTGTTCCATGAAATAAGACTAATTCCATTGATTCATCTTTTAAAGCATTCTCAACAAATTCCATCACTTCGTCAAATGCAATTTGATGTAAATACTCATGTTGTAATACTATTTTTTCATATATTTGATGTTTATGAAATAAAATATTTACTGTATTGGAAGCTAATCCATTTCTCTTAGCATACACTTCCATTGCTTGAATGGCTAACATTTCAATATCTGACTGCTTGCTCAATAGAATCGCCTCTTTTCCATTCATGAATTATATAGTGTTATAAAATCACTATTATTATAGCACGAATAAAAACCACTAATCTATAACAATTTGTTATTAGTGACTTCTGAGCGTTTTAACATACTACTTTTTATCAAAAATCCATTTTTCATTATCTGAATAGTGATTCATTCCCTTCACCTGTACCTGATAGCCGACGATACTTCCGCCCTTCTTTACTGGCTGGATTTTGACCACTTTATAGTCTCCTGCCTTTCCATCCGTGCTCTTTGCCGATTCCGTATATACGCGCTGTCGGTGCATTTGCTGAGCTGACTGTTGCAGCATTGATATTGATCGTATATGCAAGCTTGTAATCCTTATCCTGTTTTAGCTTCACGACCTTATTTTCTGATGTTGTGAAGCTGATAGTAACCTTGGGTTGTTGTACTTTTCCATTATAGATAATGCTCTTGGATGATTTTAAAGCAACTACAGCACCGGACAAGTTTCTGTGGGAAAACTAATATCTAGTTCAAATTTTCGACGTATGAAAGAATTGAAGTCCTTTCAATAGTCCCTCTTATTCATGCTTATCTGATTACTTCTTTTTCTTTGGCACTGGTAATTCGTCATACATAGCAAGAATAAGTTCCCTCAGATATTCCTTACTGTCAACATCATCAACCAACAACATCTCTTTCGCCCCTTCATAAGGCGATTCATATAACGCATCTGGCATAAATGCAATCGCTGATTTAACCGCTTTTACAAGCAGTCTATCATCATATATGCCACCAACAATTTTTCCACGGTAATATATGATATATTCACCCATCATAGCTCTATATGTTATCTCCTCCAATTCAGACAACTGTTCCAGAATAAAATCTAAATATGCTTTACTTGAAGCCATATGATACCTCCCTTAATTTAAGCTCTCTATTCGTTGTTATAGTGATTCATAATGCTAGTAAAACCGACTGTCAATACAAATTACTTTACAGTCACCGTGCAGGAATAATCGACTCCATCTACGGTCGCGGATATCGTTGATTCTCCCACTGCAACTGCTTTGATTTTACCTTTCGTATCCACGGTTGCAACAGAAGGGTTGGAGGATTTCCAAGCTGTCGGTTTTACAGTGGTATTCATCACCTTAAGCTTCCTGGACTTTCCTACACGAAGTTTTACCTTTGATGCACTGAGACGCGGAATCTTCACGGTGACCTTAGTCGTGTATTTTGCGGCATTCTTACTCTCTCCAAAATACGCTGTTATGGTAGCTGTTCCGTTCTTTACGGCTGTCACTTCTCCTGTTGTCTCATCCAGAGTAGCTGCTTTCGTTTTGGATATCTTCCATTTGGTTGGACGATTCGTACTGTTCTTCAGGTGGTCTAAAAGCTCAGCTTTCTGTCCCACCTTCGTGGCTGTTATCTTGGTTAGCTTCGGCTTCTCGATTTTCAGCTTAACCTCTCCACCAACCGGTTCGTACTTTTTGCCTACTTTCTTATATGCCCTAATGGTAACCTCGCCAGCCTTCTTTGCAAGGACAACTCCTTTGCTGTTGACCGATGCATATTTTGAAGGCTTTACGCGGTATCTCTTGATTTTCTCTGTCGTAGCAAAGCGTTTTGAGACATCTACCTTTTGTTTTACCACACAGATTCCTTCATCGTATACATAGGAAGGTTCAAACACTGCGGTATAGGTGGCATCCTCCATGATGTTTGAAACAGTAAAGCTTGTATCAGTACTGACTCTGCTTCCATTCTTAGTCCATTCCTTAAATCTATAGTCGGTATTGGCTGTGGCCGTTAACGTCGTACTTTGTCCTTCGATGACCTGTCCACCACCTATAACAGTTCCGGCATTTTCCGGAGATACATTGACTGTAATCGTATGATAGATTGGCTCTAATACCGTAATAGTCGCTGTTCCTTCTTTATCGGGATCTGCCGTTGAGGTCGCTGTTACGGTCAGTTGTGTCGCTGTCTCGTCAAGTGCAATTGTAAGCAGTCCATTATTTGAAATTGTAGTATCGTTACTGTTTTTTCCATCCACTCTCCAGGATACAGCCTGGGATGGTGAGTTATCTCCACTTACCGTTGCCGTAAATGACTGGGATTTCCCTTTATTTACACTGACTGCATTTGGACTGACAGTAACAGATGAAACCGAAGCTACATTGATTTGCTGTTCCACAACCTGTCCGGCATAATCGGTCTGATTTCCGGAATTGACCTGCTCCGGAAAGACTTTCAATTGATAGGTTCCTATCGCAATGGAATCAGGAATCCGGAATGATTTCTCACCGGTAGCTACATCCCCGATACTGCCATAGGCTACAACCATCCCATTGCTGTCTACGAGCATGGCTGAGGTCTTGTTATAAGATACGCTTCCACTTCCTGCTGTATTTACTGATACGGTCACAGTCTCTCCCGCCGTTACTGTAGTCGGTAACGAAGCCTCAAAGGAAGTATCATTCGCATCGATTAAAGTCAATTTCCATGTGTTATCACTGACATAATTCTCACTGATGGATGCGAAGGTTGATTTGCTCGCTCCGATCGCCGATGTGAAGAGGATGGATGATAGATTCAAATTGAAAGCCGGTCGAACGCCAAATTCTAAATGGACAGGCATATCACCATTACTATTAATGACGCCATCGTCATGTACGTACGTGGCCAACCTATCAACGGAACTTGGGGATCGAAGCCACCAGATATCCCCAGCAGCTCTTGTTGAATTATTAAGTCCCCATGAACCATCACGTACTTCCATCACGGAAGGTAATACAATTTTCTGGCTAATATCTATAGATGATGCATTTGGTCCTGTGGTATCCGTGGTTCCATAGGCACTGATTGCTGTATCACTTTTCTCTATATCAGTAAAATATGTAGGTAATAATCCATTTTCGACATAAGAATCTGTACCGTTCAAATACTTGCATATATCTGAGCCACTCCAATTATTATGTTGACTACCATCATATTTATGTAAACCTCCTATACACTCTGTACTGAATAATGTCAGTTTATCAGTAGGTGTTTCAGCAATTTTCCATGAACATACAATAAGAGTATTATGGCTGCCATAATAAACTGAGCTGCTACTGGTATAGTCACTGCCTTTCGTTAATCCTGCAATGTTATTACCAACATTCAAATTTACATCCTTAGTCGTTGCATCTGCTCTTACCTCCACTGTTGCAAGCGGTGACAAGCTGAGTCCTCCCACTATCATTGCTATTGTGAGCATATAACTCATGACCTTCGTTGCTGTTCTCTTTTTCACTTTTCGTAGTTACTATTCACAGCTGTTTTAATGCATTTCGTTATTTTTTAACTTCTTTTCC
>CAYZUC010000090.1:10775-11017 GCA_964481705.1 uncultured Lachnospiraceae bacterium | reverse complement strand
AAAGAAAGAAGAGAAGATTAAGGAATTACAGGAATTCATTAGTCGTTTCTCTGCAAATGCTTCCAAGTCAAAGCAAGCAACCTCACGTAAACGTGCTCTTGAGAAAATAGAGCTGGATGAAATTCGTCCTTCCAGCAGAAAATATCCCTACATTGATTTCCGTCCGGAACGTGAAATCGGTAACGAAGTACTCACAGTAGAGGGAATCAGTAAGTCCATTGATGGTGTTAAAGTACTTGATA
>CAYZUC010000090.1:0-10765 GCA_964481705.1 uncultured Lachnospiraceae bacterium | reverse complement strand
CCTTTATTGTAAATCGTGAGGATAAAATTGCATTTGTTGGCGGTAATGAGCTTGCAAAAACTATCCTCTTCAAAATTCTTACCGGAGAAATCGAGCCGGATGAAGGCAGTTATAAATGGGGAGTTACTACCTCACAGTCTTATTTTCCCAAGGATAATACCGCAGAATTTGACAATGACTATTCGATAACTGACTGGCTTATGGGATACTCTCCTGTTAAAGATGTCACATATGTGCGCGGTTTCCTGGGACGTATGCTCTTTCCTGGCGAGGATGGTGTAAAGAAGGTACGTATCCTTTCCGGTGGTGAGAAGGTTCGTTGTCTCCTTTCCAAAATGATGATTTCCGGAGCAAATGTAATTATTCTGGATGAACCTACAAACCATTTAGATATGGAATCTATCACTGCCTTGAATAATGGCATGATTAATTTTAAAGGTGTAGAGCTCTTCTCCTGTCATGATCATCAGTTTGTACAAACGACAGCTAACCGTATCATTGAGTTTATGCCAAATGGTACCATGATCGATAAAATTACAACCTATGATGAGTATTTGGAAAGTGATGAGATGGCAAGAAAACGTTCTGTTTACACAGCACAGATCGAAGAAGACGAGAACTAAAGCAGCTGCATGAAAGCCACTAGTATTCAAACAGTTCACAAAAACAAGATGCGCAGAGGATGCGCAGAATGAGGTTCTATGGATAGAATTGATCTTCACGTACATTCTAATAAATCAGACGGTACCTATACCCCAACGGAGCTTGTCTCCTACGCTGTCGAAAAGGGGCTTTGTGCTTTTGCCTTAACTGATCACGATACCGTCTCTGGTGTATCTGAAGCGGTAAATGCAGCAATCGGTACATCTCTGGAAGTGATTCCAGGTGTCGAGCTGTCGACAGAATATCACGGCCGTGACATCCACATAGTCGGTTTATATCTAAATACAGAGGATCCTGGATTCGTTGAACATCTGAAGTTCTTCCAAGAATCCAGAACCATACGTAACCAGAAAATGTGTAAAGCTCTATCCGATCAGCTTAGTATCTCCTTTACCTTTGAGATGCTACAGGCTGAGTATCCGAATTCCGTTATCACCAGGGCTCATTATGCGAAATACCTGTTAAAGTATGGACATGTAAAGAGTATGCGTGAAGCTTTTGATCGCTATATTGGCGATCATGCTCCCTGCTTTATTCCAAGGGAGAAAGTAACTCCTGCACAGGGTGTGAAATTAATTCGTGATGCAGGTGGTATTCCTATCCTTGCTCATCCGATTCTCTATGGAATGAGTACTCCATCACTTCAAACACTCGTTAACGAGTTAAAATCATATGGACTGGTTGGTATTGAGGCCGTTTACTCGACTTATGCTGCCTGCGACGAACGCGATATGAAAAAGCTCGCCCGTGATAATGGGCTTTTGATTAGTGGTGGCTCTGATTTTCATGGCACTACAAAAAAAGAGATTGATTTGGCCACCGGACGTGGCAATTTGTATATTCCTGTATCTATTTTGCATGATATCAAGGAATACATGGGAAAGGAATAAATCTATCATGTCAAAAAAAACAAAGATTTTGTTTACCGATCTCGATGAAACATTACTTAACTCTGATAAATCTATTTCTCAGGAGAACCTGGATGCAATAAAGTGCATGATTAATCATGGACATAAATTCGTTATATCCACCGGCAGACCACTAAAGAGTGCTCTTCTACTTGCAGAGGAGTATGACTTTATTGCGCCCGGTTTCTATATCTCCAGTTTTAATGGAGGGCAGATTTACGATTGTTATGAGAAAAAGACGATTTATACTGCATCCATTTCACTTACTTTTGTTCGAAAGCTATTTGATGAAGCATACCAACGTGGTCTTCACGTACACACATATTCCAGTGATTACGTTGTTTCGGAGCATCTTACTGAGATGTTACAATACTACACAAGTGTTATTAAAGTACCGTATACCGTAGTAGATTCTGTGACAGATTATCTGACAGAGGATCCTTTTAAGATTATTGTTGCCGATACCGACCATGCTAAGCTGGAAGCTTTCCGTGCAGAGATGAAGCCATTGTATGAACCTGGCTTGAACTCAGTTTTTTCAAATCCGTGTCTCTTAGAATATGGTAATCCTGAGGCCACAAAAGGAAATGCCATTCGACACATCTGCAGTTTTTTTGATATTCCTGTTGCGAATTCTGTAGCTGCCGGGGATGAAGAGAATGATATCTCTATGATTGATGTAGCAGGTGTGGGCGTTGTTATGTGTAACGGAAAAGAAAGCGTAAAAAGCCATGGTGACTACATCACAGAGCACGATAATAACCACCATGGTATTAAAGAAATCATTGATAAATTTATTCTAACTTAGGATTGACTTAGGATTCCACAATTAAGTATCTGCCGTCGGGTATTTTGAAAACTTCACATGCATCTTCGAGATCTGACAAATCCATCTCCGCTACATCTGCGCCATTATCTTCAAAGTACTCTTTCACCTCTTCCAGAGAACCTACCACCACAGCCAGACAATCTTCCAGAAAAGCCTCTGCTTCTTCTGGAGTCTCTGCTACATCCTCATCAAACAACTGACCCTGTTTCTTAAGAAACACATTAATTACTTCATCATCGTATTCATGCATATTCATTCTCCTTTCTAAACACATCGCAATAATTCTGTTAGTACCTGATATACTCCCTTTTTATCATATGCACCACAGATATGATTCGCGTATTTTTTCACTTCCTCTCTTGCCGATTCCACTACATAGCTTTCTCCGGCTGCGGATAGCATTCCAACATCATTTCCGTTGTCACCAAATGTCATTGTCTCTTCCTTTGAAATATGAAAAAAATCTTGAAGTGTGTGAATTGCATTTCCTTTATCTACCGATTCATCCATGAAATCGACCCACTCTTCTCCTGCCATACAACAGCGGCAACGGTCTTTCCATTTCGGAATCAATGTGCTCTCCCCATAATCTCGGATACTGTCCTTCCGATAAACAGCTATCTTAATTATATTAATGTTCTCTTTTAATACGTCATCGCAAAGTATTACTTTGTTATGATACTTATTCGTGATCAAATCAATAAATGACTGGTTTTTCGTCTCCAGGTAGCTTCCGTTTGGTGTGGAAACAATCATCTCACCATTTGGAACCTTTCGGATATCTTCTATAATCTCCGTTGTATCCTCTTTTTTCATAGAGATGATTGACATATCATTTCCTCTGCATTTAATATGAGCACCATTTTCAGCAATAAAGATCAAATCATCTGCTACCGGTGCAAACATATTGGCAATACTGTAATACTGCCTGCCACTTGCTATCGCAAAAATAATATCACGTTCACGAAGCTGACGTATTACATCAAAGATCTCAGGATATATGCTTGGGCTGGAATCCTTTACAAGCGTTCCGTCCACATCAGTCGCAATCAGTTTTATCATTATAGTTCTACTCCATTCTTCTTAAGTTCATGAATGAGTCTCGACAAAGGCAGTCCGACCACATTCAGATAATCTCCCCTGATTGATTGTATATATCTTGCACAGTATCCCTGAATTGCATACGCACCTGCTTTATCCATCGGTTCTCCACTTTGTATATAAGATTGGATTTCTTCCTGTGTCATCTCATACATAGTCACATCTGTACACGTAAAGAATTGAATTTCCTTTCTTTGTGATTCCTTTATGAGTATGACTGTTACACCGGTATAGACCTGATGTGTATTTCCCTGCAATAAGTACAACATATGTTTTGCATCTGCTTCATCAGAAGGCTTCCCCATAATAGTATTCTGATAAGCTACAATAGTATCTGCTGCTATGATTATGGTATCGTTTGGAAAAGCTTCCCGCTCAGCAATCTCTGACGCCTTCCTTTGAGACAAATCGCATACTACCTTATCCGGTTCTGTTTCATTCGTCTCTTCTTCTGCTACTGATTTTATTACGCGAAATGCAATTCCCTGCATTTCCAGTATTTCTTTTCTTCTGGGAGACCCTGAAGCTAAAATTACGTCGTACTTCATATATCTGCTTTTTCCTCTGGGATAAATACCCTTTCTTTCATTAGGCTTTTCTCTTCTTTTGCATTTGCTATCGCACGTCGACAGAATTCTTCCTGTGAATTAATCAGAGTCTTTCCTCTCTTGTCCTTCTTCACATAGTTTCCATCGGGCTGCATTATGCTAGCCTTAACATTGTCCTCAAGTTGAACCTCCAAAACATCAATTAATGCTTTTTTCAACCGTTCCTGTTCAATTGGGAAAAGTATTTCAACTCTTCGTTCCAGGTTACGTGGCATCCAGTCAGCGGAACCCATATAGACCTCTTCTTTTCCTCCATTGTAGAAATAGAAAATACGGCTATGCTCCAGGAAATTGCCCACTATGGAACGTACTGTAATATTCTCACTTACTTTTGGTATTCCAACCTGTAGACAACAAATACCTCTTACAATCATATCGATTTTCACACCAGCATGGGAAGCCTCGTAAAGAGCAGCAATAATCTCCTGATCGCAGACAGAATTCATCTTCACAATCATATGCGCAGGTCTTCCGGCAAGTGCATTTTCTTTTTCTCTATGAATCAGCTCAAGGAATTTATCCTTCAGCCATAAGGGAGCAAGCGATAATTTGTTCCAGGTAACAGGCTCCGAGTAACCGGACAACATATTGAATACAGCGGTAGCATCCTCACCAATTGGTTCTGAACATGTTAAAAGTCCCATATCCGTATATAGCTTTGCTGTTGCATCATTATAATTGCCAGTACCTAAATGAACATACCTGCGAATTCCATCCTCTTCTTTTCTTACCACCAAGGTAATCTTGGAATGTGTCTTAAGTCCAACCAGTCCGTAGATAACATGGCATCCCGCTTTCTCTAACATCTTAGCCCATACGATATTGTTCTCCTCATCAAATCTTGCCTTTAACTCTACCAATACGGAAACCTGTTTTCCATTTTCCGCTGCTTGTGCCAATGCCGCAATAATCGGAGAATTACCACTTACGCGATATAATGTCTGTTTGATAGCAAGTACATTTTCATCCTTAGCTGCTGTACGAATAAAATCGACCACCGGCGCAAATGTCTCATAAGGATGAAACAGAAGAATATCTCCCTCTCGTATCTGTTCAAAGATATTACGGTCCAGAGAAAGAAATTTCGGGGCCTGAGGAATATAATTGGCCGTTTTTAAATGATCAAATCCTTCCATTCCATACATCTTCATAAGGAATGTCAGATCCAGAGGTCCATTGATATAATAAATATCCTCGAGTTTAATCTTCAGCTCTTTACGTATAATCTTGAGAAGACGCTTATCTATCCCCTCTTCCACTTCCAGACGGATTGCTTCGCCCCATTGACGCTTTTTCAGCTGCTTTTCTATTTCCTTCAACAAATCCTCTGCTTCATCCTCATCAATCGTCAAATCAGCATTTCTCATGATACGGAATGGATGCGCACAGATCACATGATAATTTAGAAACAGCTTCTCAATATTTCGTTCTATTACTTCTTCCAGCAAAATAACATTGCGCGTACCATTGTCGCTATTTGGCAGATTAACAATTCGAGGTAAAACGGCTGGAACCTGAACCATAGCAAAATCAATGATTCCCTTATCCTCTCTTTTGGAAAGAAGAGCTCCGATATTGAGCGTTTTATTTCGAATCAACGGAAACGGTCTGGATGAATCGACTGCCATTGGTGTCAAAACGGGATAGACATCCTCCATGAAATAATGATCTGCATAAACCTTTTGCTCCTCGCTCAAATCCTCATGCTTCATGACAACATTCAAGCCATTTTGTCGTAATAACGGAACCAAAGAACGTATATAAGTAGAATACTGCATATTAACAAGATTATGTGTCGCCGGATTCAGTAACTCCAGCTGTTCCTCAGGCGTAAGACCACCAATATCCGGCTTTTTATACTTTGCATTAACCATATCCTTTAAAGAGGCAACACGAATCATAAAGAATTCGTCCAGGTTGGAAGCCGTAATACTCAGGAATTTCAAACGTTCGAATAAAGGAATACTCTTGTCTCGCGCTTCATTCAACACACGCTCATTAAACTTTAGCCAACTGATCTCGCGATTGGTATAGTATTCGGGATTCTTGTAATTAATTTCTGTCATAAGTCACCTCTTCATGATTTCTTTTTCATTATCTTAATAACAGGACGAATACCATAGACCTCTTCAAAAAAATCGGTCTTCGTATAGAATAATCCTCTTTCTAACAGCATATCCGCTTCTGTAACCAGTGTAATAATCAGTTCCTTATCCTTTAATGACGAGCGTATGGAATGGAATGGTTTTTTACGGCTTCTTACCAAACCGGTCGCCACACGAAGAATCGCTGTAAGCTTTGCAACAACTAAATATGCTTCTTTGTCAAATTCACCGTCAATACACATCTCATCAAAGTATACGAATTTCATATAGCTGTTCTGTACAATTTGCGCAATAATCTCCCGTTCCATATGAGAAATACCTATAATCTCAGTACTCATAATGATATGATAGGAGCACTCTGCTACTGTAGTAAGTGATATATATTTTCCACAGTCCTGAAGTCTGGCCGCAAGCTGTAATAGCAACCGCTCTCTCTTTCCAAGACCATGATTCTTTTTCATGCTGTCAAAAATGGATAACGTTACTTCTTCGAGAATTTCTTCCCTTGCTTCACTTCCCTGATATCTGTTACTGATATTTCGAGCACAGGAAATAATATCGAGATCAAAATCATGCGTGGATTTAATCAATTTCTCCTTCTCACCGTAATCATAAGCAATTCCATCACTCAAGGTGACACCCGGCATCCAGATAGTCTCCGCATCTGTACACTCAATAAAATGCTTAATCAATATAGCCGATGGCAAAAGCAGAGAGGAATTTTCAGAAGGGATTCCAAGCTCCTTTGCAATTTGTTCCGGCGACTTCGACTTCAGCATATCTACAAACTCTACGTATTGATCACCGGTAACGACATCTACATCAATTCCATTTCCTATCTTCTTCATGATATAGGAGATATAATCATCCACCACAATAATCTTACGAATGTCCATCTTTTCCAGATACAACTTACGAAATGTATACAGCTCTGTATCAATGAGCTCCTCTATCAGACTCTCATAATGTGTTGTTTTCGGCTGTAAATCTACCAGTTTCTCGCGAATTCGTAAAATTCCCAACCTCAGGTTCTGCGTCGATAACAATCGTGACTGATCAAACAGAGATACCTGAATACTTCCTCCTCCAATATCGAGAAATGCTGTTCCGTTCTCTATGATTTTATTAAACTTCTCTCCTTTTGATGCAACTGATTTATAATCCATAAATCGCTGCTCCGAATTACTGAGTACTTCAACTTGAATACCCGTACGAAGCCTGATTTGATCCAATACGATTCTGGTATTCTCCGTCTCACGAATCGCACTGGTACCATAGGCACGATACTCCTTTACTTCATAGGTATTCATGATCTTTGAGAAATCAGTCAGTACATTACAAAGCTCCTCCATACGGGAATAACTAATCTTTCCTGTATTATACGTATCGGTTCCCAACTCGATTCTGTGGCGGATGTAATCAATCTCCTTTAGATTGTTCTTGCCATTGAGCTCAAATACCTTCATGGCGATTTCATAGGATCCCACATCAATTGCTGCAAATGTCTTAACCCTCATATCTACACTCCATTTCCGTAAATCGGTCTACTCACTCTTCTGAAATCCAAGAAGGTAATCAATAAACTGTTGCGCTGTTCTACCGGATAACCCTCCATGCGTAAGTTCCCACTTATTTGCCTCTAAAAGAAGCTGTTCTTCACTTATCTTTACATCATGACGCTTTGCCAGTTCCTTCACAATAATCTGGAACTCCTTTTTATCAGGAGCACAGAAGAAAATAGATACACCAAAACGGGAAAACAAAGACAGCTTCTCCTGCACGGTATCATTGGTGTGCATTTCTTCATCTCGATCAGCCTTGTCCTTATAGTTTTCTTTAATCAAATGTCTGCGGTTCGATGTAGCATAAATCAACACATTGCTTGGTTTTTTCTCTAAGCCTCCCTCAATTACAGCCTTTAAATATTTATATTCAATTTCAAATTCTTCAAAAGAAAGGTCGTCCATATAGATGATGAATTTATAATTACGATTCTTAATCTGCGCAATGACATCATTCAAATCCTGAAACTGATGCTTATAAATCTCTATAATACGGAGTCCCTTGTCATAATAACGATTTAAAATACCTTTAATACTGGAAGATTTACCGGTACCGGCATCACCAAATAACAGACAGTTGTTTGCTCTTCTTCCCTCTACAAAGGCCTCGGTATTATCTGTAAGTTTCTTTTTAGGAATCTCATATCCAACCAAATCATCGAGATTGACATGTGCAATATTGGTAATTGGCTCAATTATGGCTCCCTGTTCGCTGTGCTTGATGCGGAAGGCTTTGTGAAGACCAAATTTACCAACACCAAAGTCCTTATAAAAAGAAGTCATATCATCCATAAACACATTCTCATCATTCGCGTCAGCGAGCTTTACCGATAATTCACAGATTCTGTCACGGATACGCTTATTAAAGGTCTTTCCCGTTTCATTACATGGGTCATAATGAAGAATCATACCGATACATTCAGTATTTAATCTCTGTTCCAATCCAATCAGGTCAGCATCAAACAGTTCCTTAAATATTTTAAAATCATGTAATGCTACATCATTGATACTCCCTTTAATCCTTCCTACGATTTCACAGGAGGTACTAAACGCATTCTCATTATTCACCAATAAGTAAGCAAGAAAACAGTGCCATAGATTTCCTTCAAATCCATAATCACATGCCAACTCAATCATTCTATGAACACAATCATACAGAAGACTCTGATCCTCTGCTAATTCACTTGCACTCTGTCCTTCCTTATCCAGTAGATAACACATATCATTTAGGATGTCTTTCCTTTTGAAATTCTTATAAACCATTAATTCATTAATTCGCATAACTGCCTCCAAGCCTAATAATTTCCCAGTATTTTCATGTTTCTCGCTTCCTCACGCAGCCCTCGTAATGCATTTTTTACAGATGATTCTGCAAGATTTCCTTCAAAATCAACAAAGAAACGATATTCCCACGGTCTATCCTCGATCGGACGACTTTCAATTCGATTCATATTTAAGTCATTGTAAATAAAATGAGACAGCATGTGGTATAACGAACCACTTTGATGCGGAATCTCAAAACAAATGCTGATTTTATCAGCTCTTCTGCAAAATATCTTCTGATTGGACACAATGATGAAGCGCGTAGAATTGCCGCTGCTTTTATTGATATGTTCTTCCAATATCTCCAGACCATACGTGGATGCTGCATGTCTTCCTGCAATTGCAGCACACGTTATATCCCCATCTTCCTTCACCTTTCTTGCAGCTGTTGCCGTATTTAATAGAGGAATCGCTGACATTTCACGATGCTCGTCCAGATATTTCGAACATTGGCTAAGTGCCTGTGGATGTGAATACACTTTATGAATATCACTTGCCTTACTTCCCGGAACTCCTAACAGACAATGATCTATGGAAATCACCTGTTCTCCTACAATATAACTCTCAAACTCAACTAATAGATCATAATTCTCGCTTACAATCCCTGCCGAGGAATTCTCGATTGGAAGTACCGCATAATCTGCAGACCCCTCTTCTATCGCACGCATGGCATCACGCCAGGTTGCTACATGAAAGCTCGAAATCTTCTCTCCAAAAAAAGCTTTCATCGCAGCTTCGGTATACGCTCCTTCTTCACCCTGATATACTACACGGGCATGCTTCCTGTCCAAATCCTCTACTGCAATAAACGGAAGCTTTCCATTTTGATCGTGCTCACTAAGCATCTGATACTGCTTTTTTCGACTCATAGCCATCAGCTGAGTAAAAAGCTCTTCCACACCCTTACGGTTAAAATCATTGCTTGCCAATTCCCTGACCTTTGCGATCTTTACCGCTTCCCTTGAGGAATCCAGAACTTGCTTTCCGTTTTCTATCTTATATCTTGCAACATTTTCACATACCTTCATCCGTTGCTCAAAGAGACGTACCATGTCAGCATCAATCGTATCAATCTCTTTTCGAAGCTCTGTCAAATCAAATTCCATTGTTTCTCCAATCCGTAACTCATCTCCTAAATCCGATCATCCAAGTAGAATTACCCGATAACATACAATTACATAAATATAGTATCAGTTTAGTACATTCGGGCTTAATTATCAACTAATTTACTTGAAAATAAACTTCCATACATCTATAATTAAATTATGAAATCGAGTAACGATTCATGATGATGGGAGATACTTATGAGTAAGCGATTAGCAGTTATTTTAGGCCTTATCTTCTTTGGAATAGTCATTTTGACTACGTTCTCCATCGTATCAAAGAGAATTCCCAAAAATGATACAAACGCAACCGGTAACACCGCAGGCAACCTTCGTAACAAGGGACTTTTCTGCGAGGATGACGGTATTGTTTATTTTAATAACCCTTACGATGGTGGGAATATGTACTCTATGCATCCGGATGAGACCAATATGAAAAAAGTACTGAACTACAATGTTCTCTACATAAATGCCGAAGGAAAATACCTCTATTTTTATCAAGATTCTGACAAACAAAGTGCAAACATGGCCTTTGGTGGGCATATGGTTGGCGTATACCGTTC
>CAYZUC010000089.1:2956-11543 GCA_964481705.1 uncultured Lachnospiraceae bacterium | reverse complement strand
GTACGCCACCTTGCCAAGGTGGAGGTCGCGAGTTCGAGTCTCGTCTATCGCTCTCTCTTACATCCTGTTATTCAGGATGTTTTTTAGTAAAAAAGGGTAAAAAGTAAGAAGTCCTCGCATAAATCATAAACCGCGGGGACTTCTCACTTACATGAAACTTCTTCCATACTGTCCATTGGACCAAACCTCTCATTTCTGCATTATCCTTGGTACTTCCTTCTTTTCTCTCTGGCACCTTGTCCGCGCTTATAATCACCGGACCTCATACGTTTTTTCTGCCATCCTTTGTACCTCCAGGATATTGCTCACTTTACTCTCCCTTATTGACTCTACCCTCTACACTACTCGTACTTCTCGCCCTTCATCTCTTGTACCTAAGGATTTTCTCTTAGGTTTGGTATTTTCCTCTTTCTGGTGGCCCATACCTCTCTTTCGTGTTTTTAACTACTGGGTTACATCTATGATAATATAACCTGTTTGGTTATGTCTATAGTATAGTAAAAAGGTCGCTAATTGTCAAGTCTTTTTTGCTTTTTTATGTTAGTTTTTGGTATACCGTGCGTATTGCTTATTTTATGCTGTTTATTTGATATATTATGACGTTATTGTCAGATATTTGTAATCATCCGATTAGTGATTGTCTCAAAACCGATTTTATGATAGAATGTGTTTTATGACGTCTTACTATCAGCAAGACCTAGAAACGAGGATATTCATGAGCAAAGTAGCAATTGTTACTGACAGTAACAGCGGTATTACGCAATCTCAAGGGAAAGAACTCGGCATTTTTGTTCTTCCTATGCCATTTACCATTGATGGATGTGATTATTTCGAAGATATAGACCTGACCCAACAGGATTTTTATCATAAATTACACAATGATGCAGATATCTCCACCTCTCAACCGGCTATCGGTACTGTTTTGGATTTATGGAACCAAATCTTGAATGATTATGATGAGATTGTTCATATTCCCATGTCTTCAGGTTTGAGCAGTGAATGTGAGAATGCAATTCTCTTTTCACAGGAATTTGAGGGGAAAATACAGGTCGTTAACAATCAACGTATATCGGTTACCCAGCGTCAATCGGTTCTGGACGCAATTACACTAGCTGCGCAAGGTAAAAATGCTTCTGAGATACGTGAGATTCTGGAAAATACCAAGTTTGATTCCAGTATTTATATAATGGTAGATACGTTGAAGTACCTCAAGCGCGGCGGAAGAGTAACCCAGACGGCTGCTACCTTTGCAGAGATTCTCAATCTCAAGCCGGTTCTACAGATACAGGGAGAAAAGCTGGATGCCTATTCGAAAGCCCGTGGAATCAAGCAAGGACGTTCCATTATGATACAAGCAATGAAATCCGATTTAGAGAAACGATTTGGAGGATTTCATCCAGAGGCTCCAACCATTCGTCTGGCAATTGCACATACGAACAACGAGGAAGCCGCCCTTTCCTTCCGTGAAGAGGTAGAGAAGGAATTCCCCGGATATGAAATCTATGTAGATCATTTATCGCTTAGTGTTGCCTGCCATATTGGACCAAATTCACTTGCTCTGGCGTGTACAAAGATTCTTCTATAGCCTCTATTCAAAAAGAAAAGCCTATGTCATCTCACGATGGCATGGGCTTTCAAATATTCTCTCCAGATTTCTATGTATGGTGCCTTTAAATGGATGCCGTCACCACTGAAACCTTCTGGGAGGTTTCCCTCTTCATCCGTAAAGATTTCATTCAAATCCAGATAAACAGCACGCTCATCCTCTGCTATTTTCTTCAGTAATTCATTACGATTGTTGATTGCTTCATTACTAAACAGATTCGATTTTTCAGATTCCTGTTTTGATACATGGATGATACTCTGAACATAAACAACCGCATCCGGATTCGCTTGTTTGACTGCATCAATCAAATAGTAATAGGATTGGGCAAAAAGTTCATCATTTCCCCATCCCATCTCATTCAATCCAAACATCAAATAGACCTTACGAAACTTACCCTGATTTCGATTCAGAGCCTCAATAACAGTAACACGTCCATCTTCCATCTGTATCAGCTTTCGATCAAAAGCAGTATATACCTGAAATCCCTTATGAGCGTATACTGTGATATTGGGCAAGTCTGAATACAGACGAAAGCCCTCCGTCCTCGAATCTCCAATAAAGAGCGCATCATCAAAATAGTCATCTCCTACCGTCTGGAACTCAATAACATCTTCTGATACCGTCTGTTCCTCATCTGGCTCTTGTTCCTTACGGTCCTCTGTCTGTTTCTCTTTTTTCTTCTTGCCATCTTGACTTGAAACTCTGTCTCCATTTGGTACATTCGTTGCTTTTTGATTAGCGCTTTCCTTCTCTGCCGCTGAATATGGAGTCACTACTCCCGAACTGCTTGCCAGTAACTCCCATGAAGGAACTGTAGAATATCTTCCGACACCAGTCATATACTCCTTTATGGAATGAATAGCCGATGCAACCGCTATCGTATGTGTCACATAGCTTTCGCCTTCGTCCGTAAGATACGTCTGCCATCCGACTGTCTCTGTATTTTGACTGTCCTCTGGAAATACAGTTCTTTCCCATATTCCAAACACCGAGACCATAATGGCACTCATTATAATTAATATTAAAAAAGGACTTTTCCCTATTGTTTTCACTCAATCACCCTCAAACTAAAATCTAAAGTACAGGAACGGATTATACACAGCATCTACTAAGGATATTACCGATGCCCAAAATAGCAGGAACAAAGCAATAAGAGCAAGAGAGCTGTTCTTTTTCTTTTCATACCACATAGACAGCAGTGGAGTAGAAAGCAAAATGCCAGCCCCAAACAGCGGCCAATATGTTTGTAGATATGGTAAATAATCTGTGCTGTATGACAGCTCAAACATTTTACAAAAATACAAATAAATATCATTTAGATTTGTCATCGCAAAAATAGCCCAACCACAAATAACAATTGTTAATGTATAGATTCTGGATAATATCTTAGACTTATCCAGTAACTTCTTCAAAAATAACCGCTCTATCGCAAGGAAAAAGAAATAATACAGTCCCCAACAGATAAAATTCCAGCCAGCTCCATGCCATAAGCCGGTAATCAGCCATATAATCAGCATATTCACGTAGGTTCTAATCTTTCCTTTACGATTTCCACCTAGTGGAATATAGATATACTCGCGGAACCACGATGTTAAAGTAATATGCCAACGCTTCCAGAATTCTGTCACGGAATTTGCGGTGTAGGGAAAATTAAAGTTCTTAGGAAAGGTAAATCCCAACATCTCTCCCAAGCCAATTGCCATCATAGAATAGCCATGAAAATCAAAATAGATCTGCAACGTATACGAAACAATGCCAATCCATGCTAAAGGTGTTGAAAGATTATCAATTCCTACGCCATCCATAGAATTCCAAACCTGTCCGAAATTATTTGCAAGAAGAACCTTATAGGAAAGACCTATCACAAAAGTCTTGGCTCCATTTTCTACCTTCTCAAGCAGTATTTTTCTGTTTTGAAGCTCCTCCGAAACCTGTCCATAAACAACAATAGGTCCTGCAATCAATTGTGGAAACATACATAAATATGCTCCCAGACGAACAATAGATCGTTCGCATTTGCTTTTTCCCTTATATACGTCTATTACATAAGACATAATCTGAAATGTATAAAAGCTAATGCCCAATGGCAATGCAATATCCGCAAACGAAAGCTCATAGCCCGTTATCTGATTGATATTATCTACCACAAAATTGCTATACTTAAAGAAAACCAAAGTACCTACATTCAAAATGATATCTGTAGTAAAAAGCAATTTTCGCAAAAAGTTCTTACTTCCCGCAATTCCATAAGCAAAGAAAAAATTGACCAGAACAGAAGCAATAATCAAAAGCGCATACTTAGGCTCTCCCCATGCATAGAAAAAGAGACTTCCCAAGAACAGCACCAAGTTCTTAAACCTTCTAGGAACGATATAATACACCAATAAAAAAATAGGTAAGAATCGAAAAATGAAAATCAGACTACTGAAAACCATACATTACTCATCCTTTGTTTTACTCATTTCGAATTGCTGCCAGTGGACTCAGCTTCATTGCCCTTCTGGCCGGAAAAAATCCTGCAATCATACCAACCAGGACTGCAAAGATCAACGATGTTCCGGAAAGCCAGAATGGAATGTATGAACTTGCAGTATCGTACCCATTCATTCCAATAATGGATAAATGATTAATTATTGCGGAAATACCATAGCTCAGCAGAATGCCTATGATACCTCCAATGAATCCAATATACGCCGCTTCTATTAGAAACATATTGCGGATATTGCGAAGGTCACAGCCAAGCACCTTCATAACTCCAATTTCTTTTGTTCTCTCATAAATGGACATCATCATCGTATTTGCGATACCAATCGCCGCGACTAATAGAGAAACTGCCCCAATTCCGCCAAGCATCGCCTGTGTGGAACGATACTGGGACTGCATCTGCTCCACCCATTCCGCATTACTTTCCGCCTGATAGCCCATATCCGTAATTATCTTCTGAATCTCTGACATGCTGTCCATGCTGTCGACTTTGACATAAATCGAATTATAAAAAATCTCCTTGTATGGTTTGCCACCGGCAGTAGTCGGCTGACCCGGAATATGTCTATTCTTAAATACATGCTTCAGCTGATTCTTCAAAGCATTAATCTCACACAGGCTCGAATAGCTGTATTGGTTATAGTCATCCTCACCACCAGCTAAAACACCATACGTAGGTAATATGTACTTCTTCGGTGGTGCCTTCGGCGTCGTTACACCAGTACCATCAGACTCGCCATCACCAGGATTTTGTGATGCATAATAAGCTTCTGTATCCATAATAACGAAGAGTGTATCATTCATTAAATCGATGTCCGGGAGAACACCTGTCTCCCAAAAATACGCATTCGTCTTGGGGTTATAGAATTCCTGAAGCATCATATTGCCATAAATAAATCCCAGAGGAGCATCTTCCTCCGGCAAACCCCCGTCTGCAAACTCAAGCTTGAAATCATGTAATGCTTCATTACTATAGCCTTGGACTCTCATATCCATCTGATACTGTCCGCACTTTTCCAGAAAGTTAACCTCCAGTACAGGAGAGACAAGCTCCACATGTGGAATCGCCTGTAAATCCTTTACCAGCTGGTCATCCAAATGCCTTACTGTCTTGGGATCATCAGAGGAACCACTTCCATTCCCAGTCTCTCCGTTACCCTCATATACATCAATTCTGGTTAAGCCACCGTATTCATCTATGTTTTTTAACGTCTGCTGATTCAATCCGAGTCCAAGTGAAACCATGACAACAATCGAAGCAATACCAATTACCACACCCATGATAGTTAGTATCGTCCTAAGCTTCCTCTTCCAGAGACTGGAGCTACTCATCCTTAACAAATCAATCAGTTTCAATTTTGTCTTTGCTCTCCTCTTTTTCTATCTCTTGCAGCTCTTCCAATTCTTCCAGTTCTTTTCGCTTTTCTTCCTTTTTCTTTCTTCGTATCACAAAAGCAATTACCACACCTGCTATCGTAAGAACCACCAAAATGATTACCAGAACAATCCATTTCATGAAAGGATTCGCAGGCGCTTCCTCCTCACCCTCCATTTCATCAATCATTTCGTCCTCCATAGGCTCTGTTACGTATAGATTAATCTCTTTCTCCTGTTCTGTTACAACTCCGGACTCATTTTCATAAGAAATAATTGCTTTAATAATACCTTCTTCATCGGTAGATGGATTCGCTCCGGTTAACATAACGTCAACATTTCCGGTTGCACCAGAATCTAACGGTCCTACAAATGCGTCGCATTCATCAATCGAATCACCAATAAATTTTACAGATACATTGTATAGCTTTGTCTTTCCTGTGTTGTAAATACTAAACATAACATTCGATTGAGAACCAACCTCTATGCTGGATGGTTCGACATCTGGTGTACTGGTATCAAATTTTGAAACCTGCTTTACCGGAACGGATACGCTCGACTCCGCAGTATAGGGATTGCATTCAATATCTTCATAATCCATTTTGATGCGAATTGCATATGGTTTTTGTGCCAAGTCGGACTTTGCAGTCATATCAATTGATACATTTGTCGTTGCCCCTGCCCCTATAGAATTCACATATATCGTATTAGAGCCCGATGTCGGAAGGAATGCGGAGTAGGTGTTCTCGTCTTTTCCTTCTGACACTGCCTCCAAATTCATCTCAAGATTCTGGATCGCCGTTTTCTTGGAGGTGTTTTGTATCATCATATTGAGAGTAAACGTATCCCCCGCAAAAACATCAGTTGGAGTTGTTGTAAATCCACTCACAATCACTCGCGGTGTTGACTTTTTCGCATCCTCATCATCCATACCCGATGTATTACCTGCCCCAGGCTTTCCAACCGTTTTCACAAAGGTTGATATCGTACAGGACTCCACGTCGCAAGCCGGATTGGTATATAAGATATTATAGTCAATCTTGTAATATCCATTAAGTACATCATCGCGAACTTTAAATGCCCACACTACATTCTTTACTCGATCCGGCACATTAGGACATGCCTCTTCCCCCACAAGAACGTCAACCTTCTGCGTATAGCCGGTCGCTTCTATCTCAAAAGGCCATTCCTTTGTCAGTGTAGACACCACCGGTGTTACTACTACATCCTTTACATTGTATTTAAACATATTAACAATCGGAAGAACTACATACACATACTGACCATGAGTACCTTCCGGAGTCAGCCATGTACTGGCCGGAAGAATATAATCGCTCGTCGATGTAGCCAAGCTATAGGCATCGTGACTATTCGATGTATACGTATCCTCATAGACATCATCATCATGCTTTTCACTGCTGGAACTGCTGCTGGAACTACTGGAACTCGAAGATTCCTGTACCTCCTCCGCACGCAAGGACCTTGTGCTGCATAATGCCGTCAGTATACATACGAACATCACAAAACTCAACATCTTCTTGTAATTACCAATTCTATTATTTCTAATCCTCATTTCCAGCCTCCAGATTACGGTTCTTTTCCATTCGGTTATCGTTATTCTCAACAATTTTTCCATCCAGTATTTTGACTATGCGGTCTGCAAATCCCGCAAGATAATTATCGTGTGTAACCATGACGAGCGTCTGATTTTTCTCCCTTACTACCTTTTGCAGGAGATATAAAACCTCCTTTGTAGTATTCGAATCTAAATTGCCTGTCGGCTCATCTGCGAAGATAATTTCAGGCTCCAATACCAAAGCTCTTGCAATACCAACACGCTGTTGTTGTCCTCCTGACATCTGTGTGGGTATATGTTCCATACAATCCGAAAGTCCCACCAGACGTAATGCTTCTTTTGCTTTCTTCAATCGAAGCTTTTTCTCAACTCCTCGAAAGGTTAGTGGTAATGCAACATTTTCAATCGCATTCATTGTAGACATAAGATTATACGATTGAAAAATAAAACCAACGTGTTCCCGTCGAAATCGTACCAATTGATTCTCGCTCAGATCTTCGATGTGATTTCCAGCCACTATGATTTCGCCCTTGGTAGGCTTCTCCAAACCGGCCATCATATTTAAAAGTGTTGATTTTCCGGAACCAGATGTACCGACAATTGCGCAGAATTCTCCCTTCGGAATGCTAAGATCTACACCATTTAGTGCACGTACTCTTGTCTCTCCAACAGGAAATATTTTGTATAGGTCTTTTACTTGAATCACTGCTTTCTCTTTCACCAACAGACTTTCTCCTTTATAACCACTCAGTATTTGATTATAGCATATTTCGACATCATATATCACCCATTTCCAATTATTTTCTTTTTCTGCTTTTTTTCTTAAAGGAAACTTAAAAAACGCCATACAGATGACTCTGCATGGCGTCAACAAATGCTTTATTACTGTTTGTCCTACTAATTTAAAGGATACTTATCTGTCAATTTCTTTACAATCGCTGCTGCCTCTGGAACTTTCTCTTCACCGCCCTTAACAACAAGTGCAATTGCCTCCGCGATCTGATCCATATCCTCGGTATTCATGCCTCTCGAAGTAACCGCAGGAGTACCAAGACGAATACCACTGGTTACAAATGGCTTCTGAGGGTCATTGGGAACCGTATTCTTATTCGCTGTAATATGTGCCTGATCCAAAAGCTTCTCAACTTCCTTACCAGTCAGATTCAAAGGAGCAAGATTCAAGAGCATCAAATGGTTGTCCGTACCACCGGATACAATGGATAAACCTCTGTTCATTAATCCCTTACACAATGCCTGTGCATTATCCACGATATTCTTACCATATTCTTTGAATTCAGGAGACAATGCTTCCTTGAAGCATACTGCCTTCGCTGCAATAACATGCATCAGAGGACCACCCTGAATTCCCGGGAAAATTGCTTTGTTGAAGTTGAATTTATCGGCAGCTTCCTGATTGCAAAGAATCAGTCCGCCTCTTGGTCCACGTAGTGTCTTATGGGTTGTTGTAGTAACAACATCTGCATATGGGATCGGGCTCTCATGATAACCAGTAGCAACCAGTCCTGCAATATGAGCCATATCTACCA
>CAYZUC010000089.1:0-2946 GCA_964481705.1 uncultured Lachnospiraceae bacterium | reverse complement strand
TCATCCGCGATTTCACGGAACTTCTTAAAATCAATCTTTCTTGCATAAGCACTTGCGCCTGCGAGAATCATCTTTGGCTTGCATTCTAAAGCAGTCTTTCTTACTTCATCATAATCGATAACACCATTTTCATTTACTCCATAAGGAACGCAGTGAAAATACTTTCCGGAAAGATTTACCGGGCTTCCGTGTGATAAATGTCCGCCATGGTCAAGGCTCATTCCCATAAAAGTATCACCAGGCTCAAGCATAGCAAAGAATACTGCCATATTAGCCTGTGCTCCGGAGTGTGGCTGTACATTAGCATAATCGCAATGGAATAATTCCTTTGCTCTCTCTCTTGCAAGCTCTTCTACAATATCTACACAGTCACATCCGCCATAATATCTCTTTCCCGGATATCCTTCTGCGTACTTATTTGTAAGTGGGCTTCCCATTGCCGCCATAACTGCTTTGCTTACCCAGTTTTCAGACGCGATTAATTCAATATGACTATTCTGTCTCTGCTGCTCTTTTACAATTGCTTCTGCAACTTCAGGATCTACATTCCTGACTTCATCTAATGAATACATGATTCTCCTCCTAAAAGTAATTTTGCTGTGTTACAGCACCGTTAAAAGATATTCTATCATATTCATAATGATTTTGGTACTATTTTCTCTATAATCTGGCAGATACCATTGTACTATAAATCAATCAGCTCAAATTCAGCTATTGATTTCTTTATGGACAACCAAGTAACAGCTATGTAAATTATCATACCAGAGAGGAATGCCGTCAGCTGTACCCCCATGTGTTCCCAACCACATACATTGAGCATTTCTAGGCCGGGAATGTGATGTAAGGTTTCCATGATTCCAACAAAAAGGAATGCAACCATTGCAAAGATAAAAAATGGTTTTCCAAAATAACAAGCTGTTTTAAAAAATCCTGTAACAAAAATGATATTAAACAATGCCATAATAAAAAGATAACCGCCAAGGTAAACGAAATTGGCATTCATTAGCGGATTGCTAACATACACTTTTGCTTCGGATAGTGTACTCATTCTCACAATCGTCAAAATTAAGCTGAACAAATACCCGATCACCTGTATCGATATCACAAAGGAAAAACGTGCCTTAACAACGTTACTCTTTGAAACCGGCAGCAATGCCGTATAGAGAATATCATTGTCCTCTCTTGCAAATTGAAATGTATAAAGCACCCCAAGACAAATAAAGAAGGCACCAACCAGGATTGGATAGCCCGGTATCATTGTCATAAGAGAAAACGCAAGAAAGACAAAGGTGAGTGGACAACTGGAAAGCTTATACTCTTTCATAAGTAATTGTTTCATAGCTATATTGCCTCCTTTTCCAAATGAACCATAATCGTTTCCAAATCCGGTTTACTAAGCTGTTCCTCCTGAAACATTTCGCTTGCTTCTGATAGGATTAGCGCAGTGGAACCCTTACGATCGGTACAGACACCTAAGAAGCTGCTCTTTTGTTCTTCTGACATGTCTTCTGCTATCGTGACCAGTTGATACGTTGCCAGAAAATCATCCGTCTTCTTTGACGCAATAATTTCTCCCTTTTGAATATAGGTAATATAGTCAGCACATTTATCAAGATCCGAAGTGATATGAGTGGAGAACAAAATTGTAACACCCTCTCCTGCAACCCGTAAAAATACCTCCAGAAGTTCTTCTCTCGAAACAGGGTCCAATCCGCTGGTAGGCTCATCCAAAATCAGGAAATCAGCATGATGGGAAAGAGCCATGGCAAGGTTAAATTTTACCTTCATGCCTTCCGAAAGATCCTTCAGCCTTTTATCTTCATCGAGCGCAAATAACTCCAAGTATTTTTTGTATGCCTGATCATCCCAATTTGCATAAAATGGCTTTGTGATTGCTATAATATCTCTGATTCTCTTTCTCTGATAGTAATGTACATTACCCGAAGCATAACCGATTCTCTGTTTGATTTCATTCTCATGCTCCATCTGAGACATTCCGAAGAATTCTATCTCACCACCACTGGGGTGAATTAAATTCATGAGAGATTTTAATGTCGTGGTCTTACCAGCTCCGTTCCTTCCAATAAATCCCATGATAGACCCCTGTTCTACAGAAAAAGAGACATTGTTCAGCTTGAACTTCGGATACTCTTTGCATAAATGACTTACTCTTAATATATCACTCATCTGCTTTTCCTCCATACTTCTTGATTTCCTCTGCAAATGCAAGATTTTCTTCTTCCGTCTCATCCGGATAGACGCTCTTTCCCTTTCCGGAAAAAATTGCATCGGCAATCTTAGAAAATGTACTATAACGTTCAATTGCAATTCCTTTTTCTACATCCGCAAGCAATATCAAGGTATCTCCTGGTTCTATTTCAAACATTTTTCGAACTTCCTTAGGAATTACGATTTGCCCCTTTGGTCCCACCTTCACTGACCCCATAAACTTACCGTCTTTTTCTATCATTCGTGTCGCTCCTTTCGGTACGAAAAGTATAACTTGTATAACTTATTATACATCCTTTTACCAAAAGTGCAATACCTATATCAAATTCAGAATTTTCTTCTGATTTCTGCCTGAGGATTTATAACTTTATCATCTTGCTGTTTGAAAATACGTATAGTTTGACATATTCGCGGATATACTGTGCTTGTATGAAATCAAGAAAACGCATCAGAATATCTGATTCAGAAACGGAGGCAATATGGAAAAAATTTCAGAACTTGAGTTACAAAACCTTAGACATTTGATTGGCGGATTTGACACCAGCAAATGCAAAATGGAAGACTATGCATCCAGTACCACCGATGCAAACTTAAAACAATTTTTTACGCAAGGCGCCCAGAACGCAGAGCAAAATAAGCAGAAGCTCATGAAATTCTTATAATATAGGAGCATTCCTGTAATTCAGAAATAACGCCAATTGAATAAAGAGAAACCTC
>CAYZUC010000088.1:0-11726 GCA_964481705.1 uncultured Lachnospiraceae bacterium | reverse complement strand
AGGAACCAGAGACATATAAGAATATGCCGCTACCGCAATCGGTCCAAGTAGTGCCGTCTGTCCGAGCTTACCTGCCAGGAAGATGGATGTAGGACCATCAGCTCCACCAATAATAGAAATCGCTGCTGCTGCTTTGTCATTGAATCCCATAGCAATCGCGATAAAATATGCTGCAAAAATACCAAATTGTGCTGCTGCACCAAGTAAAAAGCTCTTTGGATTCGCAATTAATGGACCAAAATCTGTCATAGCACCAACACCCATAAAAATCAAGGATGGTAAGATGGACCATTCATCCAGCAAGTAGAAGTAGTGAAGTAAACCACCCTCTGCCATAATATCCGGATAAATATTAACCAATAACATACCAAAAGCAATCGGTGTTAATAACAGTGGTTCAAATCCGTGAGCAATTGCTAAATATAGGAAAAATAACGCTACTGCGATCATCGCAACATTGCCAATTGTCAAGCTCATAAATGCTGTCTGATCCATTAAATTTCCTAATGTACTCATTATATAAGACATTGTGTAACCTCCTGTTTTTTCTTTATCATCTCAAAATATAGTAAATACTAGTTCATGGTTGCAAGTACCTGTCCAGCTTCTACTGCATCTCCTACTGCACAATCAATACTTGCTACTGTTCCATCCTGAGGTGCAACAACAGGAATCTCCATCTTCATAGCTTCCAGAATAACTACAGTATCACCTTTTTTAACAGCCTGTCCAACACTTGTCTCAACTTTGAATAACTTACCTGCTGCTCCTGCTTCAATCTTAATACTTCCAGCTCCGCCAGCTGCCTTAGGTGCTGCTGCAGGTGCTGCCTTTGCTACTGGTGCTGCTTTTGCTGCAGATTTTACAACTGGTGCTGCTCCTGCAACGCCGTCATCAACAGTTACATCATATGCATTTCCGTTTACGGTAATTGTATAATTCTTCATTTTTATTTCCTCCAATTTTTCTTATTATCTTAATAGCGTCTTCTGATAGAACGAACAACATATCCGTCCCCGGTATTACCATTGCTGCTTTCATAAGCTGCAATTGCTGCTGAAATAACTGCGATCAGTTCCAGATCATCAGTTGCTTCTTCTTTTTCAATAATTTGTGCTATTGTGTTATCCACCGCACTTGTCTCTGATTTTGCTTTTGCTTCTTTCTTCTCTTTATTCTTCTTTTCAATAACTGCAAAGATATTAAAGGAATAAATAATCAAACTAATCAGAATCAAAACTACGAATACAGATCCCATACCAAGTAAGGTATTTAGAGCTGCGCCTTCCATCAATTCACCAAAGGAGTAATCAATATTTGTTGCGCAGGATGTCAGTTTCAATCTGTGATCAAAAATAACTTCCACTTCTGCATTATGTGATGAACCAGTGATTGCTACATGTGCAATGATTTTTTCCTTATCGGAGCTCATTGAAGTGCCGGTAATCTCACCAAATGTTCCCAAATCTTCCTGTGCCGACTTCCATGATGTAATACCTGCCAAGAAAGCAGCTCCATCCAATTCCACACCATATTGTTCTTTAAAATATGTCTCAATATCAATCGGATCAGCTTTCAGGAACTCTTCCAACAAATTATTATCAGACATTGCATAGATTTTTACAAAAGATTCGGCTCTACTCTGTACACTAGATTCATCATATTTTATTTTGTTATCATTCGCAGAATTACCACATGCAGTCAAACTCATGACAAACGTCAGCATGCATAATACTACCAATAACTTCTTTAAATGATTTCTCATATTAGTACATCCTTTCTAAACTGTGCCATGTTTTTTACTTGGACGGTCTTCTATTTTTGTTGCAAGCATGTCAAATGCACCGATGAGATATTTTCTAGTATCCTGAGCATCGATGATGGTATCAACATATCCTCTTCTTGCTGCGGATTCTACAGAAGTCTGAAGCTTCTTATATTCTGCCGCTTTCTCATTAATCACCTCAGCACCCTTACCATCATACATAATCTGAGCAGCTGTCTTCGCATCCATGGAACCAATCTCTGCATTTGTCCAAGCAAATGTCATGTCTGCGCCGATTGCCTTAGAGTTCATAGTAACATAAGCGCTACCATAAGCTTTACCAATTACGACGTTAATCTTAGGTACATCAGCATTCGCAAATGCATAAGTAAGTTTAGAAGCAGCCTTTGCCATCTTCTTCTCACAGCACTCAGTAGCTTTGAATCCTGCTACATTCGTCAAGGACAATACCGGAAGATCAAAAGCATCACAGAAGTTGATGAAATCAGCCGCTTTTTCTGCGCCACGAGCAGATAAAGCACAGTCAAATTTCTCTGCTGCTTTTCCGTCTTCTCCGAGAACTTCTGTACGGTTCGCAACAGCACCAATTGTCATGCCGTTTAATTTAATGAATCCAGTAACCATATCCTTAGCATATCCTGCTTTTACCTCAAAGAACTCATTATTATCAGAAATCTGAGATAAAGCAATTGCGGTATCTCCAGCATAAGCAGAAAGATTCTCGCAAGCGCGATTCAGATCATCTTCACAATCATCACAAGCACCCTCTTCACAATTTGCAGGAAGAAGGCAAACCAACTCACGAATCTGAGCAAAAATCGTAGCTTCATCTGCAACTACATCCACATTTCCTGCTTCTTCGCTCTGGAATGCTGCAGCAGCAGTATCACACTTCTCTTCATAATTGCCAGCAATAGCGTTTGGTGAATTAACGAACAGCTTTGCACTCTTCTCTTCCATGAAAGTAAAATCTGTCATGCCTGGGATTAATGCTAGTCCGCCGCCACAATTACCAAATACTGCTGTAATCTGTGGAATAATTCCGGAAGCAAGAGTCTGTTTCATGTAAATCTCTCCGAATGCATTCAAGGCATCTGTTGCTTCCTGCAGTCTTAATCCTGCGGAGTCAATCAAACCAATCACTGGTGCGCCTGTCTTAATTGCAAGATCATAAATCTTTGCAATCTTCTTTGCATGCATTTCGCCTACAGAACCTCCTAATACAGAAGCATCCTGGCTATACACGTATACAAGGTTGCCATCGATTACTCCATATCCGGTGATAACACCATCTGCAGGAGTCTCATTTTGTTCCAGATTAAAATCAGTTGCTCTGGCCGTAACCTTAGCACCAATCTCAACGAAACTGTTTTCATCAAGTAAGGAAGCGATTCTCTTACCCGCTGAGCTTGCTGTTAAATTGCTCATTTTTCAGCCCTCCATTTTATATTGATAGTTAATAAATTATATTGAAAAATAGATGATACCGCAGAAATAGCGCAGTATCCCTAATATTTCGCATATCAAACAGTATAACACACAATGTACAAATAGCAAAGCACAAAAATAGGCGTTTTTTCATCAAATTGTCTGAATTTTCTCAGTTCGTGCTACAATTTGAGATACAACGCCTATTTCCTATCTTTTTCGGTTATTTATGCTCTTTGTTTGTCCAACAGCTCCATGAGTGCTTCATCACTTTCATCAATCCAAATATCTTCTTCTTCCTCGTTCAAACCGAGGTACTCTGCAAGTCTTCTTGCGTCATCTGAATTATTCCAAACAGCTACATATTTGTGTATCTCGTCAAACTCAATCTCGCCTGCAAGATATCTGCTCTTAAAGCTCATCAATTCGTTATTCACATTTACCCTCCCATTCTCTTATTGTTTTCGTATTACTTCTTATCATTATCCATTTCGTTACGATATGTGTGTTGCTTGATGATATACATCTCTTCATCCGCCTTGCGTATCAATTCAATCAGAGAAAGCTTCGTTGTTGGTTCTGCCAACTGATATCCTACACTGACGGTCAGTTCGTAAGGCAATTCCATCTTGCTCGAGATATTGTGTAATTTATTCTCAATCCTTGCCTGTACGCTGTCCGCCATTTCTTTGTTCTCGCATTCTCCAATGATCAAGAACTCATCACCACCATAACGAATACCAATCCAATCCTCTCGAATTGACTCCTTTAACACATTCGCAACTGCACGTAATGCAAGATCTCCTTGCAAATGGCCATAATGATCATTGATATTCTTCATTCTGTTTACATCAGCAAACATAATGAGACAATTTCTTCCTCGTTCCCTTATCTTGCAGAACATAGGAGTTCCAATACACTCTTGTCCAAAGCGATTATATAGACCCGTCAACGAATCCTTCGTGTAAAGCTCCATCAACTGCTTATTAAGAACATCGAGCTTTTGATTCTGTCTGAACTTCTCCAAATTCTGATTAACTCTACTCATCCAGGTAAACAACAGCTGATTATCCAGCATTGTCATATTATCCTTGAATATCATATAACCAAATGAGTTATCACGGTAATGCATGGGAAGGAACAAGAAATAATGGTTGCTCTTATCATCCGGAGCATAACCCGGTACGAGTTGATTACTTTGAAAATCATAATACTTTTTCACCTCTCCATGTTCCATGGCCAATACAACAGACATTTTCTTGCTGTATCCTGTTTTCCGTAGCGCAATGTCATTGTTCATTACCCCTCTGGAAAACTCCTCTTCTCCAATAATATAGTAATTATCGCCGACCAGATCCCTGTGTTTTGGAAAATACGTTGCACAGGTATTGTAGATTTTATCTAACCCATTCGTATCTGCCAGCGCCTGTTCCATATCATTAATAGACCACTCAAAAGTAATATTATCCATTTCATTCTGAAATCCATTACGGCAAAATCGCTTTCTCTGTTCATATCCCTCATGGTTTCGAGAACAGCCGCAGCTCTCCCCTACATAAAGGGATGTACTGAGCATTTCCTTACGTTCTATTTTATCACCACGTATTTTTGCAATCAGATGCTTCATGCACTGATAGCCAAGCTTCTCCCAATCCCGGTTAACCGTTGTCAAGGAGGGACTAAAAATCTGCCCCTTATTCACATAATCAAATCCTGTGACTATAATATCTTCAGGCACTTCCAGCTTATATTCTTCTAATGCTATAATCACACCCATCGCACCATAATCATTTGCGCAGATAATAGCCTGTGGTCTCTTGGTACGATTATCCATAATCTGTTTTGCTATCTCAATGGAACGTACATAAGAAAAATCACCGTAATAAATATCTTCATCCGCCAGTTCCATCCCATGCTTTTCAAAGGCATCGCGTACTGCTCTCAGACGCTCATCAGACTCTTCGTTCCCTCTCGGTCCTCCAAGAAACACCGCATTACGAACATCATGTTCAACAATAAGATGTTCCGCCAATTCATACATCCCAGGGTAATTGCTTGCCCCTATGTAATCCATTCCATACAAATCACGTTCCAAGCTGATAGCCGGTATTCCAACTTCTTTTACTCTGTTTTTTATCAGCTCAATTGCCTCCTCAGAGTTCATGATATTGCCAAAAACAATAACCCCATCAAAATCCTCGAGGTTTGGAAGACGTATAATATTAATCTCTCCTGCATTATTTTCCATTGTTTCATTATACGCTGCATAATTAAGAAAGATAAAAATATCAATATTATCCTCTTCCATATACTTCTTCATTCCATCTATGACAATCGTTAAATACTCGTTCATCCATCCATTTGCAAACACGGCTATTTTCTTTTTCATAGGTTACCCCCATTGTTGTTTCGAAATAATTGTGTGTGTATTTCGTCTATTATAGCATCTTTTATCAGATATTTCTATCATATTTCAATTATAATAAGTACTTTTCTATTACTTTTATAAAACAGTAAATTATATCTATCTTCTCAACATTTGTAATTGTTATAACCTCATATTTCATAAGCTCCTGATTCTGCACTTGAATTGTCACCTTCCCCACCCTCTGCTTTGCATGCACAGGCGCCTCCAATACATCAGGTATCTCATATTTGATATGTAGCTTTTCATTCTCTTTTAATAGGATTGCAGGGATTGTTTTACTACTATCCACTGATTTCCACTCAACTGAGACAAAAGACTCTTCTCCTATCCTTTGTGTTTGACCGTTCATAACCTTGATGTCACGTAAACGATTCCGATCTAATAATTCTTCATTTACCAGCTGCCTTTCATAGTTATCCAAACCATATGTCATAAGCTTTTTCGTATCACTCCATTTATAGCTTTTATTATTTGGCCACCCGCATGCTAAAAGCGTAACAATATAGGTTCTGTCATGATCTCTTAGTGCACCGGTATAACAATAACCAGCTGCCCCGGTAAAGCCTGTTTTTCCAGTTAGCGCTCCATCCATCATATGCAAGAATGCATTATGATTACGGCAAGTAAAAGAGCGTTTTCCTTCCTTATCCGAAAATGAATAAGTATCTTGACGTGTAATCCTTAAGAAGTCCTCCTTTTTCGGTGACTCCATAATGCAGTAACGCATAATCTTTGAAAGGTCTTCTGCTGTTGTCTGATGTGGGATCCCCTTTTGATTGGTTCTATCCAGTCCGTTTGGTGTTACAAAATTTGTCTGTTTACATCCAATTTGAGCAGCCTTCCTATTCATCATTTCTGCAAACCCATCTGTATCCTTGCCCACATGCTCAGCAATAGCAACTGCTGAATCGTTGTGTGATTCAAGCATAAGCGAGAATAACAGATCTTCGAGTCTATACTCCTCTCCCTCACGTATATTCAGCTGAACATCAGGCATAGATGCCGCATATTTCGATACTTTCACAAAATCTTCCGGATTTCCGTTCTCCAATGCAAGGATCAGAGTCATAATCTTGGTTGTACTTGCCATTGGCATCATGGTATTTCCATCCTTCTCAAATAAAACACGCCCGGAATCAGCATCCATCAACACTGCCGATCGGGCGTACAACTCTGTTTCTTCTATTTCTTTATCTTTTCCTTTTTCTTTTTCCTTATTCTGAAGACTATTCGATTTATTATCCTGTGCCTGCACACTCACATGACATATGCAAGAGCAAATCAAGAGAATACAGCAAAAGAATAACAGCTTTCTTTTTCTCATACAATCATCCCTACACAACCGTTTTTTCATATATATGCCGGTTTCCTGTATTCTCATGACGATTATTCTATTAAATATCCAATTTTAGCTGTATCTCTTTCTCGGCCTCGGCCTGAAGGTCCGCAATCCTATCGGTATTCATCTCTGGCAGCTCCTCCAACGATTTTACTCCAAAGCACCTGAGAAATTCCTCTGTCGTTCCAAATAACAGTGGTCTTCCGGGTGCATCCAGTCTGCCAAGCTCAGTAATAAGATTATATTCAATCAGCTTATTTATCTGGTGATCGCAACTAACGCCACGAATCTTCTCCACTTCTATTCTGGTCACCGGCTGCTTATAGGCAATAATCGAAAGTGTCTCCAAAACGGTATCTGTCAGAACATAATTTCTTGGAGTCTTTGCTATCTTGATCAAATATTCATACATCTCAGCCTTGGTACACATCTGAACTGCATTCTCCAATCGAATCAAAGTCACTCCACGGTCTTCTTCCTGATACTTATCCACCAATCGTTCCAGTGCTTCCTCAACCTCACATACTTCGACTTCTGCAACTTCTGCTAACTTCTTTATCTCTACAGAGCTTCCCATAGTAAACAGGATAGCTTCCAATACTGCTTCTAAATTCATGCTGCCTCCTGATATGTAATCATAATATCATCAAATAACTGATCCTGTTCCACCAGAAATCGTCCTGTCTTCATCATCTCCAGTATTACCAGAAATGTAACAACGATTTCCATCTTACTTCCCTGCTTTTCTAACAATTGTCGAAAAGAGAATCGCTTGTGTTCGGTAGCATATGCCGTTACAAACAGCATCTTAGCATCCATATCTATCTCATCTTTTTCAATCTTTCCGAAATTGCTGCGAATGGGATCAATTTTATCCACCTGTCTCTGCATCATAGATTTGAAAATATTGTTCAGCTTAGACAATGTGACATCACCAATCAGCTGTTCGTAATCGATTGGCTCACGATACTCGGTGATTTCCTTAGGCATAGTTGTTTCTTTAAACAACACCTTATCGGCGTCTAGCTGACGATCCTTTAATTCAAAAGCCATTAGCTTAAACATCTTATACTCAAGTAATTGTTGAACCATCTCAGCTCGAGGATCCTGCTCCTCACCTTCCTCGTTTACTTCCTTGGGCAATAGCATTCTACACTTAATATCAAGAAGCGTAGCTGCCATGACTAAAAATTCACTCATGACATTCATATCCTGTCTGTGCATTTCATGAATATAATCCATATATTGTTCTGTAATAAGAGAAATCGGAATATCATAAATATCGACTTTATTCTTATCAATTAAGTGAAGAAGCAAATCCAAAGGACCTTCAAACACTTGTAATTTAACCGGTATTGCCATCTTACTCTCCATCTCTAACAATTTCGCAGGATTCTATACAAATTCTACCTGTTCCATATTACTAATTTTTCTGTATAAATTCAAGTTGAATTTCTCGTTCCAAAATCTACGCATTCGGTTTTAGCTTTAATATGACAAGCTCTGCCCGATTAAATATTCGAATATGCACAGAATGATTACCAAGACCTCTGCTTAGAATCATCTTGGAATTGCCCTCCTCATACTGACCACCATCGTATTTCGGAAATAGTGTGATCTGCGGAGAGATTAATCCGCCAACACCAGGAATTGCAATCATTCCTCCATGCACATGACCGGACAATACCAAATCTGCCCCCCACGACGCATAAGAAGAAAAATGATCCGGATTATGTCCAATCAGTATATTCATCATTTCTTTTTCGGGTTTTCCAACAAACTCTTCAATATGAGAGACCGCAAGCGGATACTTCTTGAATTTCCGAAAGTAAACCCTTTCCAATTCAAGCCCTACCAAATGTATTCCATAATCTTTCAAATCAATACATTGATTTCTAAGTGGTTTCAGATGTCCTCTTCGTATTCCATTCCGAAACTCAGGATACTGAATTGGATACTTCTCGGGTCGATCTGCCAGGCGACTTTCGTGGTTACCTACACCATAATAAAAGGGGTACTTCTCCTGCAGTTCTGCGAGAAACTCCATAGTCTCTGCGGTTCCCTTGGCAGATGCATAAGCTTCTATCATATCACCGGCACTGATGATTCCGTCTGGATGAACACGTTCGATTGCATCGAGAAGACGGCAATTCTTCTTTCCATAAGAATAATTATGAAGATCCGCCATTACTGCAAATGTAACAGGTTTCTTAATCTTTTCTGAAACAATCTCATACGACACAACATGAAATCGTTTGTTTTCCTCACAAATCTGCCAGATAATCAGGATTATCACAGCCATAAGCAAAAGTATCAGCTCGCACAATTGCATACTATTCATCCCTGTTCCCTTTTCTTTCACCCATAATCAAATCATCTTTACCATTTTATCACACTTCGTATTGTTTACAAAATCATTTTTTGATATGCCCTCCAAAGAAAATCCAGATAATTTGCCTTTGAAACGCTCTCTTCATACAGCAGTGGTACACTGCCGATTCTTTTATCTCCCAATAGATAAACGGCTTCTCCAGCTTGCTTTCCCTTCTCTATTGGTGCTTTACAGCCTTCCTCCATACGGATTTCTTTTCGGATATCCTCCAGCTTTTCATTTTTCAAGGAAAGGTAACGGAATGGACCTTCATATACAACTCCCACCTCCTCCTGTACACCTCCATATACCTTCTGACTGCTTACTGTGTCCTTATTTTCATCCTGATAAAGCTTACTAACACTAAATCCATAATTCAACAACGCAACCGCATCATGAAACCGAATTTTAGGATCCGGCGCCGCCATTATTACTGCAATCAGATCAATTCCATCTTTTCTTGCAGTTGCACTAATACAAAACTTAGCAAGGCTGGTTGATCCCGTCTTCAATCCTGTTGCATACTCATACTGTTTTACCAATTTATTGGTATTCGAAAGTCCAAACGGAGACTCTCCTCTTGCTGTTACATGAGTAATGTCTTCCATCCAGATCATAGAATACTCACTAATCTTAGGATGCTTCGTTAGCAATTCACGAGACATTTTTGCAATATCGGAGGCCGAAGTCACATGTCCGTCAGCATCCAATCCACAGCTATTCTGAAAAAAAGTCTGTTCCATGCCGAGTTCTTTCGCTCGTTGATTCATACGGTTCACAAATTCCTGTTCACTTCCGGCAACAAATTCTGCCATCGCAACACTTGCATCATTTCCACTAGCCACAGCAATACACTTGATAAGGGTCTCAACGGTCTGTTTTTCCCCTGTTTCCAAAAAAACCTGTGAGCCTCCCATAGATGCTGCATGTTCCGATACAATCACTTCATCATTGAGAGATATTTTTCCGGCCTCTAATGCTTCAAAAATCAATAGTAATGTCATAACCTTGGTTACGCTTGCAGGTCGAAGTACCTCATTTGAATTGTGCTCCAAAATAACTTCGCCGGTACTTGCTTCCATCAGTAGATAAGAAGGTGCCGATAAATCAAGTTTCGGAGATTCCATATTTTCTTCTATCTCAATATTTGTTTCTTCCGCATATGCACATAAGCTTGACATCATTAGGACTACAATCATCATTGGTAATAGAAACCACCATCGAACTGATTTCATAATCTGCTCCAGATAAAAGGTTCTTATTCTAATGTAATAAAAAAGAGTGGAAAATATGAATATTTCCACTCTTGATTAACAGAATCTTATTCTAGAATCTGGATTTTAAACTATAAACCTTGTCTCGTACCTTTTCCACACGATCCAGATACTTATCTGAAAGATTTGATCTCAATGCTCTGGCAAACTGGCATCCAAAATCAAGTGCAAATATCACCAGTACACATTTACAAATGATAATTCCAATGTTCTCAGGAATTCTCTCGGAATAAGTCATTACTGTCTTTTGGAGAAACTTACATAAAATAATAGCATAAAACCCCCATGCTATGGTACTCTCCAAGCATATGATCCCTTTATAGTTTAATGGTTTATCATTATAGTCCCACCACACTTCACCAAAAAGCAACAGCATCAGCTTAGCAACCAGAAATTCAAATATCGTCGCCAGAACAGCTCCTGTTATGTATAGCAAAACACAATGATTGGTAATCGGCTGTAGAATAAAATAACCGCTTACGGCTCCAAAACCATATATTGGGCAAAAGGGCCCTTTTGCAAAACCACGATTCGTAATCTTATGATTACAAAAAGACATGTATATGGACTCTACCAGCCAGCCCAGTACACTGTACACAATGAACCACATAATGATATGATAAATATCCGTTCCAAGCAATCCTCTCGTCCACATATTCCTACCTCCTATGAAACGAAAATGGCTCTTGACGAAAGCCAAGAACCATTTGGTTGTTTGTTTTAGTTATATTTACGCTTACGAGCAGCTTCAGATTTCTTCTTACGTCTTACGCTTGGCTTTTCATAATGTTCTCTTTTACGAATCTCCTGCTGAATTCCTGCCTTCGCACAATTTCTTTTGAAACGACGTAAAGCGCTGTCTAAAGTTTCGTTTTCTTTTACAATAACATTTGACATACTCTCACACCTAACCTCCCTTCAGTCCACTCAAGTAACACGACTGATTGGGTATTTTTTATATGTAAAACTAATACATTTCACATACACATTAGATTATATCACAGATTTCTTTTCCGTCAACCCTTTTTCGAACATAAATTCATTATTTTGTTACTATTCACAGCTGTTTTAATGCATTTCGTTATTTTTTAACTTCTTTT
>CAYZUC010000087.1:0-11877 GCA_964481705.1 uncultured Lachnospiraceae bacterium | reverse complement strand
TACGCGGAACCATATACCCCTTCATGGTACGGTATCTTGGAATCATATCCTTGATAACACGAGTCAGGACATGACCGATATGCGGCTTGCCATTCGCCGTCGGCGGTCCATCATAGAAGGTATAGGTCTCTCCTTCCTTACGGCTGTCCATACTCTTCTCAAAGATATTTTCGTCTTTCCAGAATTTCTCGACCTTCTTTTCCCTGTCCACAAAATTCATACTGGCTTCTACTTTGTCATACATTTCGTTTCCCTTTCCTTTCTGTTAAACAATCAACAAAAAAGGCTCCCATCCGTAAAAGGATGAAAGCCACTGTTTCATAACCACCTGTTACTGTACACCATCATGTACGCTCCCTATAACGGAGGAAACCGTCGGCGCTTACTGTCCTTCAGCGTCAAAACTCGGAAGTGATTTTCCATTCATCTCTACTCGTACCGGGCTCACACCACCCCCGACTCGCTTTTCTTTCAAATAAGAATGTACTGTCTTCGTCTGCGTTTCACTATTCGCCCTATTATAGAGCGTAAATCAAGGATTTGTCAAGATTACAATCCGCTTTTCTAAAATCCTAATCACATACTCATTCTGTCAAGAAGCTCTATCTTGATATCGTATAACTTTCTGGAAAGATCCACATAGACCTGATGAGGATTAACAAGACGTCTGGTCTCATCCCATAATGTATCCAATTCCTTCGCGCAAATATCACGAATCTCCATGACCGGAGGCGTCTGATATACACACGTTCCCTTGTCAAATACCTTGACGAGAAGCTCCTTCATCGTATAGGTGCCACCCTGAAGCTTCGTCTTCTTCCATGGCTCCAACGGATCAAATAAGAGAAGTGGGTCGTTCTCATCAAATTTCTCACCGACAAGACAAATCAGATCTGCTTTGATCTTGCCTGTTTCCTTCTCATAGATGCGATAAATCGTCTTGTTTCCGGGATTCGTAACCTTCTCTGTATTCTCGGAGAGCTTAATCTTAGGCACAAATTCACCCTTATCATTCATAACGGCAGAAAGCTTATAAACACCGCCAAAAGAAGGCCAATCCTTTGATGTGATCATGTGTGTTCCGACACCCCATGAGGTAATCGTCGCACCCTGAGCCTTCAAGCTGTCAATCAGGTACTCATCCAAATCATTGCTTGCTGAAATCACTGCGTCCGGGAAACCGGCATCATCAAGCATCTTACGTGCTCGTTTTGAAAGATATGCAAGGTCTCCGCTATCCAGACGGATACCATGGAGCTTCAGAGGAATTCCCTGCTCACGCATCTCACGGAACACACGGATTGCATTTGGAACACCGGACTTTAAGGTATCATAGGTATCCGCAAGAAGAATACATGCATCCGGGTAGAGCTCTGCATACTTCTTAAATGCCGTATACTCATCTGGGAAACTCATGATCCAGCTGTGAGCATGTGTACCCTTGACCGGAACATGAAAAAGCTTGCCACAGAGTACATTGGATGTACCAACACAACCTGCTATCATTGCTGCTCTTGCACCCCAGGTTCCGGCATCCGGTCCCTGTGCACGGCGAAGGCCAAACTCCATGATTCCATCACCCTTTGCTGCATAACATACACGAGAAGTCTTGGTCGCAATCAAGCTCTGGTGATTGATAATATTCAAAATCGCTGTCTCCACAAGCTGAGCCTGCATGATGGGAGCAATGACCTTTACCAATGGTTCTCTCGGGAAAATAACACTTCCTTCCGGGATTGCGTAGATATCTCCGGTGAAGTGGAATTCACTCAAATACTGTAAAAAATCATCCTCAAAGATGCCAAGCGTCCCAAGATAATCAACATCTTCCTTGGTAAAACGCAGGTTCTTCACATAGTCAATTACCTGATCCAGTCCTGCACAAATGGCATAGCCACTCTCCTGCGGATTCGTCCGAAAAAACATATCAAAAATGACTGTTTCATTCTGTCCTTCATTTTTGAAATATCCCTGCATCATGGTTAATTCATATAAATCTGTCATTAACGTTAAATTTCTCTCGCCCATCCATCTTTCTCCTCGCGTCTGTTTCCCTTTACAGGTAAAATATTTTGTTCATCATATTCCAATTATTTTTATCTGTCAAGACTGCTGACAAGACATTTGACTAATTTTGTAGAATTACCAAATCTGTTCCCTGCTTCTTGGATATCACAAACTGCTTTACAATCTGAAAACCGCTCTCGCACGCAGGCTTTCGAATCATCTCCCGGTTATGTGTATAGAGGATAATCGTTCCCTTTGGCGTCATCAAATCCCGTGCCTTACGGAAAAAGTCCTTATAGATAGTAGCAATCTCGCTTTCAGGCTTATTAGCAGTTGCAAATGGCATATCCGTAAAAATCTCATCAAATAAATACTCGTGCTCAAACTCAAAAAAATCCTTATTCACATAATGAACAATCTGTCCGGCTGCATCTGTATTCTCACGAGCCTTCAAAATCGCATCATTAAAGATATCAATCCCATAGGATGTATTTCCCTTTACCTTCATCTGCCGCTCAATCAGCATGGTTCCCACTCCACAAAAAGGGTCCAGAATCTGAGCATCCTTAACCATATAATCCTTAGCCAGCTCCACAAGCAATGCTGCATTGACTGGCTTAATACTGGATGCAACAAATTCCTTTCGATAAATAAAACGCTTATCGGGTATCGTAAACAGCTTAACATAGCATTGAAAACGTCCGTCCATCGTCTCCATCAGACGAAGCTCAAATTCATAATGATCCGTCGAATTAATTAGTCTTCTTCCGGATAGATTTTCAATATCCCCTGCCAAACGTTTTGCAAAAAGTCCCTTTTTCTCCGGATCCATTTTTGTCTTTACTTCTATCCGAAAGTAAAAAGGTGCCTTACCCATATGACGCTCTTCGAGAAAATCCACCAGGCCCGAGTCGGCTATCTTCTCTGCTGCTTTCTCAATATCCGCTTCGCAGCTCTTCATACCCGGTACTATAAAAAGCATCTCACGATACAGTCTGTTGGATGCAATCTTGTTCAGATTTCCTGTTGTAACCTTCACTCCGATTTTTGATAGCTTAAGCTCCGAAGGCAATGCAAGCTCTTCCTTCACCAACGAATCTGCCAATACCTGCGTATAATCCGGATTCATCAACAGCAGAAGCTCCGAAGGCGTCCTATAGCCGACAAACTTGTGTTTCTTCATTCCTTCTTTTCTAACAATCATGTCCGATATCACACGCATTTCCTCATAAATATGCTTCTTGCTCTCCGCCTGCACATCCATTTCGGAAATCTCATCCAAACGTTCCTTGAGCCTCGGCAGCAATTCCTTATAATCAAGACATGACACTGCTGTCAGATATGAACTTTTTACAAAAAGCTGCTCTTCTCTATCATAAGCATCCATCAGGGGCTGCAATGCCTCCTGAATCTGTAGGTCTCCTAAGAGCAACGCTGCATTTTTCCTTGTCTTGGCATCTTCATGATCCAATATAGAAAAGAGAAGGGTATGTTTGTCACAGAATTTCTCTGCGACCTTCTTAGAAAATCCCTCTGTCTTGAGCAGTCTGCGTAATTCGCTGAGATTCTGACGCAATTCGATTCCTTCTATTATGTTTTGAACGATTTCTGTAATCAAGTGGATTGCCTTGCCTTTCTGAGAACTCCTATTTTCTTTTCCATTATAGATTAGTTTGAATCTGCCTGCAATTAAATAATGAAAAAGGCACCAGACAAACAAACATCTGACGCCTTTTTCTTCCAATTACTCTTCCGATATCGTAAGCAATTTCTGACGAACATCATCGGTAACCTGCGTTACGACCTGAATGGACGCCGCCATTTCCTGAGAAGCAGAAGCAAGATTCGAAATGCCATCATTTACATCCGTTACAATTTTAAGAAGCTCATCTGCGCGTTCCATGATTGCGTTAACTGCAGCTCCAATATCCTGATTATTCTTATTACTGTCATTAACCGTGTTCTTAGAGTTCTCAGCCAGTATCTTAATCTGTTCTGCTACAACCGCAAATCCCTTTCCAGATTCACCGGCCCTGGCAGCCTCAATAGATGCATTTAATGCGAGCAGATCCGTCTGACTGGCAACATTAATAACGTCCTCATTGTTTTCCTTTAGCTTACCAAGGTATTCATTGATTACCTGCAGCTCATCTCCAAGTTGATCCGAGAAATTCCTTACGCGTTCCATAACCGATGAAATCTCTGTACTCTGACTAGCATTACTTTCACTGACTTCACTCATATTTTCAAATGAACGGTAAAGGCTCTTAAATTGTGCATTAATATCTTTGATTACTTCTTGTTTCTTCTCATTCTGTTTTATCGTCTGCTCATTCATTAACTGAATGTTTGTCATCAAATCATTGATTTCATCCTTCTCAGCAAAAGCAATATCTTTCATATAATGGATGCAGTTCTCTTTGTAGTTGAATCCATTATAGATTGCTGTTGTCATTTTCTCACAAGTATCATAACCGCAGCATCCACAATTAATGTGTCTTTTTTCCTCAGTATTCTTATTCATATCTGCGAATATTGCTGCACGCTCTTTCTCACTTGGCTGTTTCACAACGCAGGATTTACTCTTGTCTGTATATTTACGAATAAAGTCATCAAGATTCAATTCTGCAAACTGCTTGTTTAACTTAGCCATTCTCTGTTTGGGTGTAAGCTTTCTGCCCCAGGCTGTCCTTTTTGAATCCTTTTTACATGCTTCACGGATATTCTGTAATGCACAAAATGCATCTTCTGTATCATTCTTATTCTCTTCTATCGCAGTTCCGTAGAGACATCCGTCATGACAATTCAATGCATCAACAAAGAGATATGGCGTTTTACCTTTCGCAAGTAGGTCCTTATTCTTCTCAAGATAATGATACATGTGCTTCTCGCCCTCTGCCTGACGGATAAAAACATCCTCCCCTAATAGCCAGTAAACATTTTCTTTTAAACCACCCGGAGTCGGATATACAGAGCCTAATCCATATTCAATCTCGTCAGAGACAAAGCTTCCACGGATATTATGTTGTTTTACATATGCCATTAAATGAGAAAAGGTGACATTATATTCTACGTATCCATTTGTATTTGGATCAGAAATCTCATTTTTCTTAGCAATACACGGACTGATAAAAGCAAGTTTATCCGTCACATGCAGATATTTCTTGGCATAAATCGCACCACACATCATGGGACTATGTACAGGGAATAATTTGGGTAGTAATTCCGGTATATACTTCTCAATATAACCAACTACCGCCGGACAGGGTTGTGAGATTCCTCCAAGATAATTATACTTTTGAATATAATTTATATAAGCCCAAGAAGTGATATCTGCTCCAAAAGAAGTGCTGAAGATCCGCTTTACTCCCGCTGACTTAAGTCCTCCAAGAACAGATTCATATTCTCTTAAGTAATTTGCTTTAAATGCAGGCGCTAATAAAATAGAGATATTTACGCCCTTTTTTAGATCCTCGAAAAATCTCTCTGTGTCATCGTTATACTCTCTGGCATGATGTTCACATACATCAAAACAGGCTCCACATGCAATACACTTTTCCGGATCCACTTCAATAAGATTACGCTCGCCATCTTTTTTCGCTACATTTGCTCCCTGGCAGCTACAAGCTCCAATACAACGATTACATCCAATACATTTGTCATTAGTAAAAACAAGCTGTTCCATAATGGTCCTTCCCTTCTTTTGTAAAATACTTCAATTTCCTGCAACTATGCTGTCATAACAAAATACCAATTCATCCTACCGGTATCTTATAAGTAATTGTATCACGATTCCCTCCATTGATACATATCATCTTAAAAAAACCATCAATCGTTGTTCGTAGGTGCAGCAATAGGTGCATCCTTTTCATTCGAACTACAATTGACGGTTTTCTTTTATTGTTCCATTTGTCGTCCTAAGAATCCTGCTGCAGACTCTGCAACCTTTTGCTCAACCTCTCCCATGCGGACTCTGGCATCCTTCGAAAGCAGCGCAACAGAACCAATTGCATCACCCTCAGAGATAATAGGATAAACAGCCTCTACCATAAATTCCTCCGCCGGTTCCTCTGTGATCTCTACAAAGGACTGGTCACCACGTTGACTAAGCGCAGTGATTCGCTCCTGGATAAGCGTCTCCAATTTCTTGCTGATCTTTTTTCCGACTAATGCCCTTCCACCTGCTCCGGCAGCTATCACCACATCCCGGTCTGTGATGCAGGCAGTATGTCCGGTCGTTTGTGACAGACTTTCTGCATACTGTTTAGCAAATGCTCCCATCTCACCAATCGGAGAGTATTTCTTAAAAATGATTTCTCCCTCTCGGTCGGTGTATATTTCAAGTGGATCTCCTTCTCGGATATGCAGTGTTCGTCTTATTTCCTTCGGGATAACTACACGTCCCAAATCATCGATTCTTCTGACTATGCCTGTGGCTTTCATATGATAATAAACCTCCATTTATTTTAATAGTTACCAAGTTTAATCCTTTGCACTTATTATTTGTAAATGGCTGTTAATTATACCCATGATTTTTCTTTGATTATAAATTACTTTTTTTCAAACAATTTCTGAATCGCATTCTTTTTCTTCATGCGGTCTTTCATCCAGTCTGTGGCCGATCCTCCCAGACTATCAACCTTCTCAAGTATGGCAACCGGTGTATGACCCTTTGTCGGAAATTCGTAGTAGGAGATATCAATACCTGCTGCCGACAAACGTTCATATGCAAGGTTCTCGGCATAGCAGACTACATGCTCATCCTTTGCTCCCCCAATCAGCCAGAGTGCTTTCCCCTTAATCTTTTGAATATCTTCATCACTCCAGTTATAAAAGGTTCCACTCGCAATCGTTCCGCGATAAAGTTCCGGATTCTCAACAAGCATCTCGCTCGTAAATACTGCGCCATTCGAGAATCCATAAATAAATACATTATCCGGATCTATATTTGGATGATCATGAATAATATCTGCAACCAATTCGTTATAACGCTTCGGCTCACGATAATACTCCAGCTTACTCCACATAATCGCTACGTACGCTCCGCCGATTTCCTCCTGGAAACCTTCGGTCGTCATCATCGGTCCAAAGCGGAATAATGAGCCTGCTGCTCCACCAGATCCGTGGAGCACAATGACAAGCGGATATTTTTCACCTTTCTTTTTCGGAAAATACTCCTCCGGCTCAAAAACATAATAACGATATCCATCCTCTGTAACTGTCTTGAGAAAACCACGATCCTTTTCCAGAATCTTTTTCAGTGATGATATCTCAACGGTCGCAACCGACCAATCCTGATAATGAGCACGAATCACATCTCCATCAAGCTGCTCGTAATACGCAATCCAATGAATCGGTGAAAAACGTGTATCGTTACATAGTGCTATCTTCTGTTTTGCATTAACCGGCTGAAAAACTGTCTCCTCACCAAATACATATTCATTGAATTTATCATTACAGCCAAAGTAGTGAATTCCAACCCCTTTATCCTGCAGAGATTCCTTTCCGGGGAAATGATAGAACCATTCACCGTCAATCTCACTTTGAACTCCGGCCTCTGTCTTCTCTTCATTCATAATCGCATAAGTCGGAAATCCTGCCTGATTATACAGAAATGCCGTGATTCTCGCGATACTGTCTGCATCTCCTTTTTTCTTTCTCAGCGTCTCGTATATAGAATCTGATTTCTCATCCGTTTGTTTCAAACCAGTAGCTATCTTATGATACAGCGCCACTCCTTTTCCATACTCTGAGCTATCCATCTGTCCATCCGACAGCAAGTATTCCGTCAGATAGCGCCTGGTCGCCTCGATCATCTTTTTGTGCTTTACACTTTGATAGGCAAACTTCAGCTTTACCTTATTATCCTTTAGCGTATAGGAATCCACCAAAACAGCCAGCGGATTATTCGTCCGAAAATAATCCATCCAATAGGATGCTTCATTTGCATCTGCAAAGGTCACAGTCTTCTTTCGCAGTTCCACACAGGACACCAGCTCACTATAGGCCTCCGTCCCTGCTTTCAAATCTGGTTCTCCAATCTCATCAAACTCAACATGAAACGCCTCTGAACCTTCACTTTTTTGTGGCATCTTCACATAGAAGGACCCAAAATATATCCATACTCCCACAATTATCACCAACAATGCTATTACTGTTATCAGTATTCCTCTTTTGTGCATACCTGTATTCCTCCCAATCTCACCTTACAGTATGTTTCATTTCCTATAATTATAGAACAGCTACTGCATTTTGTCGATTCTTGTGGTACTATTTTATCAGAAGTTTCGCCTGCACCCTCACAGCATACGACTGGCAGCGCACGATAAACCAGATTAAGGGCAAAATCAGCTGCTGCGCCTCCACCGAATGGCTATCCCTTTTCGTGAAGGAACCGGAATCACGAGCTTGATGACTACCCGCTTTGCTCGCTCGATGATTTGTGTCCGCAGCAGGTTCGACAGACGAGACGCCTGTGTATGCCTATCTCACACATGAATGAACTGCTTCGTCGCCCTACTTATGGGGCATACGGAAAATGGGACATGGGGACGGGGCTTTTGTTTCAAAATTTGTTTTAGTTGATTTTAAATTGATGTTTATTTTGCAACAAAAGCCCCGTCCCCATGTCCCATTTTCCGCAGTCTGTTAATCATAATCGCTAAGATGCCCCATTATCAGGGCAGAAGCCAAGTTCTCTGAATGTGTGCGATAGGTCACACACAGGCGTCTGTCAGTCGAAGCCGGCCACGGACACAAAATCCGAGCAAAGCCAGGGTAGTCTATCAAGTTCATGTGATTCCAATCCCTGATTTTCACGAAAAGGGATAGCCATTCGGTGGAGGCGCAGAAGCTGATTTTGCCCGGTACACGGAACAAGCGCGCTGCCTGTATACTGTGAGGGGCAGCGCGAAACATACAACACATACATAGGAGAAAAGTTTAGATGAAGGATTTGACAAAAGGTAGTATTTTGAAGTTGTTGGTGCTGTTTGCGCTGCCGATTTTCTTTGGGCAGGTATTTCAGTTAATGTATAGTCTGGTAGATACCAGGATTGTCGGAGAAACGCTGGGAGAAGGGTCACTGGCGGCAGTAGGTGCAAGCTCTTCGTTCTCGGATCTTCTGCTCAGTTTTCTAACAGGACTGACGAATGGATTCGCGCTGATATCTGCGACCTTCTTTGGCGCAAAGGATGAAGAGAAGTTGAAGAAGGCGGTAGGAAATACACTCCTGCTTTCCGTTGCAACGACTGTGATACTCACCGTTATTGCACTCGTCTTCCTGCGCCCGATATTGCATTTTCTGAATACACCGGACGAGATCATGGGAGAAGCTGTTTCGTATATCCGAATCATAATAATAGGACTGATAGCAGCGATGCTCTATAATGTATTTTCAGCAACACTCAGGGCAATTGGCGATACCGTCACACCTCTGATTTTCCTGATTGTTTCCTCGTTTCTCAATGTAATTTTGGATTACTCCTTTATCCTGTATCTGCACATGGGCGTTCAAGGTGCAGCTGTTGCGACTGTTCTGTCGCAGGTTCTGTCAGCCTTGTGCTGCTTTATCTATATGACAAAAAAATATCCTCTTCTCCGATTACGAAAAGAGGATCTGCAATATTCAAAGGAAATGGCAAGAAAACTGTTTGGTTCCGGTATGTCGATGGGACTCATGTACTGCTTTGTTTCCATCGGAACCTTTGCCCTTCAGGTATCGATTAACACCTTTGGAACCAACATCATTGTAGCTCATACCGCTGCGAGAAAAGCAACCAATGTCTTCATGCTTCCGTTCTCTGTATTTGGTGCTACCATTGCGACCTTCTGCGGTCAGAATCTAGGGGCAAAGAAAATCGATCGTATCAAGAAGGGCATCCAATATACCCTGTATATTTGTCTTGTTTGGGATGTCTTTGTTATCCTGGCGGTATACACTGCTGCTCCAATGATGATACAAATGATCACTGCCAGTCAGATACCAGAGATTATCCAAACCGCAACAAAATATTTGCGATTCGATACTTTATTCTACTTTATCACAACCGGAATCTGTGTCTTCCGCAATACCATGATGGGCATCGGTGACCATAAGACTCCGATTGTATCCAGTTCCATTGAATTGATTGGTAAGGTTCTCGTCGTTGTGTTCCTGGCACCGGCCATCGGATACATGGGTATCATTGTAGCTGAGCCACTGGTATGGTTCTTCATGGTAATTCCGCTGATTGTTCAGTTGAAACGAAATCCTCTGTTCCGAAAAGAAGATACCCATTAAAACAAGAACCTGTGGTTTCCTACTCTAATAATATCTTCATGCTCTCGAGGACTTCCCTTGCAATGAGCAGCATACTTCTATCATCTGTCTTTTGCTTCTGATAAAGGAAGTATGGTTTTGCTACTGTTTTAAAGCTAAGCGCACCTTTCGCTGCTGCCAATACCTCCGCAATATTTCCAGGATTAATAGATGCCTTCTCGTAGATGGTAAGCTTGATGGTATGCTCTTTTGCAGAAAGTTCCTCGACATAGACGGAATGTGCCATTACACGCAGCAACGAAATGGAAATGAGATTCTGCACCGATTCCGGTACCTTTCCAAAACGATCCTGCATCTCTTCCTGCATATCCTCGGCTTCCTCATCCGTCTCAATTCCTGCAATTCGCTTATATAAATCCAGCTTGGCAAATTCGTTTTTGACATACGTATCGGGTATAAAAGCATCAATATCCATATCTACCGTGGTCTCAAATTCATCTGCAACCTTAATTCCCTTTTCCTTCTTTACTGCTTCGTTCAACATCTTGCAATACAAATCGTAACCGACTGCTTCCATGTGACCATGCTGCTTGGCTCCCAGCAGGTTACCGGCACCGCGAATCTCAAGATCCTTCATCGCTATCTTGAACCCACTTCCCAAATCCGTAAATTCCTTAATGGCCTGAAGACGTTTCTCTGCTACTTCCTTTAACATCTTATTTCGACGATACATTAAAAATGCATAGGCCGTCCTGTTGGAGCGTCCGACTCTTCCACGGAGCTGATACAGCTGAGAAAGTCCCATATTATCGGAATCATGAATAATCATAGTGTTGACATTCGGAATATCCAGTCCCGTCTCAATGATAGTCGTAGACACCAATACATCCAGATCACCATTGATAAAATCATACATAATTCGCTCAAGCTCGGATTCCTTCATCTGTCCATGGGCATACCCAATGTTAGCCTCCGGAACAAGCCGACGCAGATTGTCTGCCACATCAGCAATCTTATCCACTCGATTATACACATAATAAACCTGTCCATTTCGGGCAAGCTCTCGGCAAATCGCTTCACGCACCATTTCTTCGTTGTACTCAAGGACAAAGGTCTGTATCGGCATTCGGTCCATGGGCGCTTCCTCCAGAACACTCATATCACGAATTCCAACCAGACTCATGTGGAGCGTCCTGGGAATAGGAGTGGCTGTAAGCGTAAGAACATCAATATTCTCCCGCATTTTCTTGATTTTCTCTTTGTGGGTTACACCAAAGCGTTGCTCCTCATCGATAACAAGCAGTCCCAAATCCTTGAATTCCACATCCTTGGATAGTAATCGATGCGTTCCAATAATTATATCCACCTGCCCCTTCTTTAAGTCGGCAATGGATTTTTTCATCTCAGCTGCAGAACAAAAACGGCAAAGCAAATCGACACGAACCGGGAAATCCTTCATCCTCTGAATCAACGTATTGTAATGCTGCTGAGCCAAAATGGTCGTCGGCACCAGAAAGGCAACCTGTTTTCCCTCCTGGACAGCCTTAAAAGCGGCACGAATTGCTATCTCCGTCTTGCCATAGCCAACATCTCCGCAAATCAAACGATCC
>CAYZUC010000086.1:0-11929 GCA_964481705.1 uncultured Lachnospiraceae bacterium | reverse complement strand
AACTTATCATAATCCCCTACATACCGATCCAGAGATTGATTCTCCATATGATAAATCAAGTTTACTACGCTGTTTAAAAAGGGAATATCGTGGGATATTAGAATAAATGCATTTTCATAATCCTGAAGATAACGTTTTAGCCATGCAATATGATTTTCATCCAGATAATTGGTAGGTTCATCCAGTAGCAGAATATCTGGTTTTTCCAATAATAGTTTACCAAGCAAAACCTTTGTCCTCTGTCCACCGGATAAATCGGTAACATCTTTATCCAGACCGATATCGTCCAAGCCCAAGGCGTGTCCAACCTCCTCGACTTTTGCATCAATCACATAGAAATCACGGTTAGTAAGTATATCCTGGATTTCTCCCAGCTCTTCCATTAAGGTGTTAAGCGTTGTTTCATCAGCAGTTCCCATCTGATCACATATTTCCGTCATACGTGTGTCCATTTCAAAGAGGTCGGAAAAGGCATCCTTTAAAACATCACGGATCGTCATGCCTTTTTCTAATACAGAATGCTGATCAAGATATCCCGTTTTAACGTTCTTGGACCATTCTATGGTTCCTTCGTCGGGCATCATCTTGTTGGTAATAATATTCATGAATGTAGATTTTCCTTCGCCATTGGCACCGACAAGACCAATGTGTTCTCCTTTTAAGAGCCGAAAGCTTACGTTTTGAAATATTGCACGGTCTCCAAAACCGTGGGAAAGGTTTTCGACATTTAGTATACTCATTAGGTTCTCCATTTCGTTTTGATTTTAACTCATTCGTTATTATATAGTATAAACGTCAAGACAGAAAGCTTTTTCTTTTTGCCTTTTATTTTTATCTTTCCAAAGAGCAGACAGTAGGATATAATAGCAGTAGATGTCAAGATGTCGTTGTTGACAGATGAGGTAACCATGGATTGTAAGAAAGCACAACAACAGATAGAGCTCTATTTGGCAGACGAGTTGGACACAGATGAACTGGAAGCATTTATGGAGCATATGGATTCGTGTGAAGATTGTCGTGATGAGCTGGAGATTCAGTTCCTCGTCAGAGAAGGACTTGCCAGATTAGAGGATGGTTCTACTTTTGATCTTGGAACAGAGCTTAGAAGTAAAGTAGCGCGGACAAAAAAGATTATTACGATTATAGAGAGATTCCGCCTCGGAATCTATATTTTGGAAGTAGGCGCCGGTATGGTATTGACCGCCTGCTTTCTTATGTTGTTTATTATAAGTAGTAGATAAGAATGGAGTTTTTGATGAGTGAAAAACTGGTATTGATTGATGGTCATAGTATTTTGAACCGGGCTTTTTATGGTGTCCCGGATCTTACGAATGCAGAAGGATTTCATACAAATGCAATTTATGGATTTTTAAATATTATGTTTCGCATATTAGAGGATGAAAAGGCTGATTATCTGATGGTTGCCTTTGATTTAAAGGCACCTACATTTCGTCACAAGATATTTGCAGAGTATAAGGGTACCAGGAAACCGATGCCTCAGGAGTTAAGGGAGCAGGTTCCTGTTATGAAGGAAGTTCTTACTGCCATGGGGATCCCGATTGTGTCCAAGGAAGGTTTGGAGGCCGACGATATCTTGGGAACCATAGCCAAGAATTCGGAAAAAGAGGGTTATGAGGTTGTCGTAGTTTCAGGGGACCGCGATTTGCTTCAATTGGCAACTGACCATATCAAGATAAAAATGCCCAAGACCAGTAAAGGGAAGACAGAAGTAGAGGACTATTATACAGAGGACGTTATTCGCAAGTATCAGGTGACGCCACTTCAGATTATTGAATTAAAGGCTTTGATGGGAGACGGCTCGGATAATATTCCAGGAGTACCAAAGGTTGGTGAAAAAACAGCCACAGAATTGATTGTAAAATATGGCTCGATTGAGAATTTGAAGGAACATTTGGATGAGGTTACGAAGAAAAGTATTCATCAGACATTGACGGAACATTTTGATATGGCAGAATTAAGCAAGATTCTTGCCACGATTGAGATTCATGCTGATATTCCATATGATTTAAAGGATGCCAGGATAGAGAATTTATATACCAAGGAAGCCTATGCATATATGAAGAAGCTTGGCTTCAAAAATATGCTTACCCGATTTGAGAAAGATGCTGCAAATGAAAATGATCAAGCTGGTAAATTTGTGCATATTACGGAATTTTCTGAAGCCGCCAATGTTTTTGATAAGGCGGGACATAGTACACAGGTGGGATTCCAATTGATTATGGAAGACGATCTGCTTGGTGTATCGCTTACTTTTTCAGAGGAAGATATTTACTATATTTCTGTCAATGGATTTGTAACTCGGGATGTTTTGGTGGATTGGGTAAGACAGTTGTTAAAGAAGGAACAGATTCTGTTTGGCACCTTCTATTTGAAGGGTCAGCTCAAGCTCCTGCAGACCTCCTACCAGGACAATTTGTTTGATACTCAGCTTATGTCTTATTTGTTAAATCCACTGAAGAATGATTACACTTTGGAGGACGTGGCAGGAGAGCATCTGGGTTTGATGGTCAAGAGTCGTTCTGAATGGTTTGGAAAGATGTCGTTCGCAGAGGCGGAGAAGCAAAAGTCGGAGGATTTTCTACAATATGCTTGTTATGAAAGCTATATAAATTTCAAAAGTGTTGGTATTTTGAAGGAAAAGATAGCTGAGAATGGGATGGGAGAACTATTACCTAAGATCGAAATGCCTATTGTGTATTGTCTGTATCATATGGAACAGGAAGGAATCGGCATCCGTAGAAATGATCTGAAGGATTATGGGGAACAACTGGCTGGTCAGATTTTGACATTGGAGCAGGAGATACACAAGGAATCCGGAGAACCCGATTTTAATATTAATTCACCGAAACAATTGGGTGAGATCCTTTTCGAGAAGATGCAGCTACCAGGAGGAAAGAAGACAAAGACGGGATACTCGACAGCGGCAGATATATTGGAAAAATTGTCAACAGATTATCCTTTTGTTGCTAAGGTACTGGAGTATCGAGGTCTTACAAAGTTGAAATCCACTTATGCGGATGGACTCGGAATCTGTATTGGAGAGGATGAAAGGATTCATTCTACCTTTAATCAGACAATTACGGCAACAGGTCGTATTAGCAGTACAGAACCGAATCTACAGAATATCCCAGTGCGTATGGAACAGGGAAGACTGATTCGTAAGGTATTTGTACCACGAGACGGATATGTATTTGTTGATGCAGATTATTCTCAGATTGAGTTGCGCCTTCTGGCACATATGTCAGGAGATGAGCGATTGATAGAGGCTTATAACAGCAATGAGGATATCCACCGAATCACCGCTTCTCAGGTGTTTCACACACCATTTGAGGAGGTTACTCCATTACAGAGGAGAAATGCGAAAGCAGTTAATTTCGGGATTGTGTACGGAATCAGTTCCTTTGGATTGAGTCAGGATCTCAGCATTACCAAGAGCGAAGCGGAAAAGTATATTAAGAGTTATTTCGAGACATATCCCGGCATTCACGATTTTCTTGATCGACTTGTTTCAGATGCCAAGGAAAAGGGTTATGCCGAGACTTTATATGGCAGAAGGAGACCGGTTCCGGAACTTTCGTCTTCTAACTTTATGCAAAGACAGTTCGGGGAACGAGTGGCGATGAATGCGCCGATTCAAGGGACAGCTGCAGATATTATGAAACTTGCTATGCTCCACGTAGAGGAAGCTCTTAACCGCAAAAAGCTGAAATCACGTCTGGTATTGCAGGTTCACGATGAACTTTTGATTGAAACAGCAATCGAAGAGGAAGAACTTGTGAAAGAGATTCTGATGCAGGAAATGATGGAAGTAGCTCAGCTCTCAGTTCGTCTGGAGATTGATATTCACTCTGGAAAGAATTGGTATGAGGCAAAGTAGAGGACGCTAATGAAAGTAATTGGAATAACTGGTGGAGTAGGAGCCGGAAAGTCAGAAGTATTAAAATTTTTGAAGGAGCACTGTAATTGTAAGATTGTTTTTGCGGATGAAATAGGAAATGATGTAAAACTTCCTGGAAATGCGTGCTTTCTTCCCTTGATAGAATTACTTGGAGATGATGTCTTGGAAGATGGTTTCATTTCCAGAGAAAAGATGGCAGAGAAAATCTTTGCAGACCGAAAACTATTAGAACAGGTGAATAAACTGATTCACCCGGCGGTGAAAGAGTATATCATATCCGATCTTGAACAATGCCGTAAGGAAGGAAAGATAGCATTTTACTTTATAGAGGCAGCTCTTTTACTTGAGGATGGCTATGATGCAATCTGTGATGAATTCTGGTATATTGATACAAGGGAAGAAATCCGTCGTCAACGTCTGAAGGAGTCCAGACATTATTCTGACGAAAAGATTAGTCAGGTGATTGCAAATCAGATGAGTGAAGAGGCATTTCGAAGAGAATGTAACACAATTATTGATAATAGTGGCTGTATCGAAGACACATACAGACAAATCTTAAAGAAATTGGAGGTACTGTAAATTGGCAGAGATAAAGACGATTCCAGGACAATTGGTATTTGGACTAGACATTGGTACCAGAAGTATTGTCGGCACAGTCGGTTATTATGCCGGTGAGAAGTTTCATGTTATAGCACATAAGGTAAAAGAACATGAAACACGTGCCATGATTGATGGACAGATTCATGATATTGGAAAAGTCGGAGAAACCATCCGCTATGTTAAGGAGGACTTGGAAAAACAGTTGGATGGAAGAATCTTAAAGGAAGTCTGTATTGCAGCTGCAGGTCGTGTCCTTCGAACGATAACTACTTCTGTGGAAGAGGAGTTGTCCTCTGAGACGACAGTAACTCCGGAGATGATTTACTCCTTGGATTTGCGTGGAGTAGAGAAGGCTTTTGAGGAGTTTCAAGGTAAGAATCAATCCGATACTAAGTTTTATTGCGTTGGATATACGGTAGTTCGTTACTTATTAAATGATTATCCGATCAGCAATTTGGAAAGTCATAAGGCAAACAAAATAGGAGCAGACTTAATTGCGACATTTCTGCCAGATGAAGTAGTGGATGGTCTTTATAAAGCGGTTCAGATTGCAGGTCTGCAGGTGTCGAATTTGACATTGGAGCCAATTGCTGCAATTCAGGTTGCGATTCCACAGAAATATCGAATGCTCAATATTGCATTGGTTGATGTAGGAGCAGGAACCAGTGATATTTGTATTACCAAGGATGGAAGCATTATTGCATATGGTATGATACCAAGTGCCGGAGATGAGATTACAGAAGTAATAGCAAAAGCCTGTCTTGTTGATTTTGCGATGGCAGAATCGATTAAGATTGCAGTTGAACAGGGTAAGGAAATTGAGTATACCGATATCATGGGTCTTTCTCAAAAGATTCAACCGGATGAAGTAATGAAAATGACGGAAAGCGTTGTTTCCTCCATGACGAAAGAAATCGCAGATAAGATGAAAGAATTAAATGGAGGAAAGCCGGTCAGTGCCGTGTTTGTAGTTGGAGGAGGAGGCAAAATTCCCGGATTCACCAAGAGCCTTTCAAGTGAACTTGGTATTAGCAGCGACCGTGTTGCGGTGCGTGGTGAGGAAGTACTGGGTGAAATTGATTTTGAGGTCGAGAACGTGAAGAAGGATTCACTGTTAGTAACCCCAATTGGAATTTGTCTAAATTTCTACGAGCAGAAGAATAATTTCATTTTTGTCACCTTGAATCATGAACGTGTAAAATTATACGATAATAATAAGCTTGCAATTGTAGATGCAGCAATGCAGGCAGGTTTTCCGAATGAGGATCTGTTTCCGAAGCGTGGTCAGGAGATTAACTATACGATTAATGGTAAGCATCGTGTTGCACGTGGAGAATTGGGCGAAGCAGCAATGATTACGTTAAATGGTTCAACGGCTGGAATCAATACCAAGATTCAAGCGGGAGACCGTATTCAGATTAAGCCATCAACAGCCGGTGCAGATGCGTCTCTTGAAATCGGACATTTACCGGAGTATGATAGCTCTATTGAAGTAATTGTTAATGACAGCAAAATAGTTCTTCCTAAATTCGCAGAAGTAAATGGAACGTTACAGTCTGGATATTATGATATTCAAGATGGTGATGAGATACGTATGTTGAATTACTATACGGTCCGCCAGGTTGTAGAATTTATGGATGTGATTCTGAAAAAGGATATGAATATCTATGTGAATAACAGGAAATGCGGTTTGGATGAACGTATATATGAGAATTTTTCTATTGTTTGGACGATGGAAGAAATCAAACGCAACGAGGGTAACGTAGATATCGAGTCTGAGGAAGCATCATTCGCAGATGAGGATGAGCCCGATGAGATAGAGTCAGATGATACTCATTTGGAGAGCAATGGAAGGGAAGAACAAAAAGAAGAGGTGGAATCGAAGCTTCCCATTCAAATGCAGGTGATTGTGAATGGAAAGTCAGTTACCTTATCTGGTAAAAATCGTTACGTGTATGTGGATGTATTTGATTTCATAGACTTTGATCTTTCCAAACCACAGGGAAAGTGTGTAGCAACAAATCTGAACGGTCGGAAGGCTGATTATATGGAGTATTTAAAAAATGGTGATGTACTCGACATTCACTGGGAAGTATAGTTCCAAAGCAGAAAGGTTAGGTAATACATATGAATTTATGCTCGATTGCGAGCGGAAGCAGCGGAAATTGCATCTATGTTGGAAATGATGATACACATATTATCATTGATGCCGGCATTAGTGGAAAAAGAGTCGAAAAGGGACTCAATGAGATAGGACTTAAGACGTCGGAGATGGATGGTATTCTGGTGACACATGAGCACGCGGACCATATTGGGGGTCTAGGTGTTTTGGCAAGACGTTATGGAATTCCTATTTATGCCACAGAAGGGACAATACGTGCGATTATGAGATGCAGCACCATAGGAGAGATTCCAGAGGGACTATTTCGTAAGATCGAAGAGGACAATACCTTTGCTGTTGGAGATATCACAGTCAATCCGATCAAAGTATCCCATGATGCAGCACAGCCGGTAGCATATCGCTTTTTCCATAAGGATGCATCAGTTGCTGTTATGACTGACTTGGGAATATATAATGATTATATTGTGGATAGTCTTACTGGATGTAATGCCATTTTATTAGAGGCAAATCATGATATTAATATGCTTCAGGTCGGGAGGTACCCCTATCCGTTGAAGCAGAGAATCCTCGGAGAACGAGGGCACTTATCTAATGTAAGCTCAGGCAGATTGCTTTGTAGGTTATTGCATGATAATTTAAAGGGAATTGTCCTGGGACATTTGAGTGCTGAGAACAATTTGGCGGAGCTTGCTTACGAGACAGTCAGAATGGAAATTACCATGGGAGATACTCCCTATCAGTTTAGCGATTTTCCGGTGAGTGTGGCAAAACGTTCGGAGCGTTCAGAGTTAATCGCTGTATAAAACAAATTATATGCGCAAAAGCGTGTTGGAATGGAGAGAATCATGAAGAAGACAATTATTACAGTAGTAGGAAAAGATACCGTAGGTATTATAGCAAAAATATGTACTTACCTTGCAAACAACGAAATTAACATTCTAGATATTTCTCAGACAATTGTAAAAGGGTATTTCAATATGATGATGATTGTTGATCGGGAAGGAACACAAAAACCATTTGGAGATATTGCCCATGAATTAGAACAGATTGGGGAAGAGATTGGTGTTGTGATTAAGTGTCAGCGAGAAGATATTTTTGATAAAATGCATCGTATTTAGATTTGAAAACTATAGGGAACAAAGAATACGCAGAAATGGAGCTTTTTTATGATAAATCGATTTGAGGTCAATGAGACGAATGAGATGATTGAAAAGGAGAATCTGGATGTGAGAACAATCACATTGGGAATTAGCCTTTTTGATTGTATTGATTCCGATTTAAAGAAATTAAATGATAATATTTATACAAAAATTACAACAGTAGCTAAGAATCTTGTTAAGACGGGAAAGGATATTGAGTTGGAATTTGGCATTCCAATTGTAAACAAAAGAATTTCTGTTACTCCCATTGCACTTGTTGGTGGAGCTGCCTGCAAAACCAGTGATGATTTTGTAACCATTGCAAAAACTCTTGATCGGGCTGCAAAAGAGGTGGGAGTGAACCTGATAGGTGGATACTCTGCTCTTGTATCCAAGGGAATGACGAAGGCAGATGAGCTTCTTCTTCGTTCTATCCCCAGAGCATTAATGGATACCGATCGTGTATGCAGCTCTGTGAATCTGGGATCCACAAAAACTGGAATCAATATGGATGCTGTTAAGCTGATGGGAGAAATCATTGTTGAAACAGCAGAACTGGATAAAGCAAACGATTCAAAGATTTGTATGAAGCTGGTTGTCTTCTGTAATGCACCGGATGATAATCCTTTTATGGCAGGAGCGTTTCATGGGGCAACGGAAGCAGATGCTATAATCAATGTTGGAGTAAGTGGCCCCGGAGTTGTAAAGAATGCGCTTGAAAAGGTACGGGGTGAGAACTTTGAAGTACTTTGTGAGACGATTAAGAAGACGGCATTTAAGGTAACCAGAGTTGGACAACTGGTAGCGAAGGAAGCATCTAAGAGACTTGATATACCATTTGGTATTGTCGATTTATCGCTCGCACCGACTCCCGCAGTAGGTGATAGTGTGGCAGATATCTTATGCGAAATAGGACTGGAGTACGCAGGAGCACCTGGAACAACAGCAGCACTTGCCTTATTGAACGATCAGGTAAAAAAGGGTGGTGTTATGGCTTCTTCTTATGTTGGTGGTTTGTCAGGAGCATTTATCCCAGTCAGTGAAGATAAGGGAATGATAGATGCTGTAGCAGCTGGAGCACTGACCATTGAAAAGCTGGAGGCAATGACCTGCGTATGTTCCGTAGGTTTGGATATGATTGCAATCCCCGGTGATACCAAGGCGACAACAATCTCCGGTATTATTGCGGATGAAATGGCCATCGGAATGGTAAATCAAAAAACGACCGCGGTAAGAGTTATCCCGGTCGTTGGAAAATCTGTTGGTGAAACAGTTGAATTTGGTGGATTGTTCGGCTATGCTCCAATTATGCCGGTGAACCAGTATTCCTGTGATGCGTTTGTAAATCGTGGGGGCAGAATTCCCGCACCGATTCATAGCTTTAAGAACTAAACAAAATTACACTTTAATTATTTGACGTGTGTATTCGTTCTGAGTCTTTTGGTGATATTTTTCAGAGACGATAGAATTGTAAATCTGGGAGGCATTCATACCTTCCTCAAAAATAGAGAGTCCAAACGGAGAAAGCCAATGCCCGGCATCTGCAGGTTTTGCAAGCAGAGTCAGGGAGGCTTTCTTTTTGATTTCAGACAGAAGATCTACGGATGAACTACAAAATCCAAGAATTCTCGCATAATCAGCATAATCGTGATTACGGTAATATTCACAATCGGTTTCAAGCGTATTCATGAGAATATGAAGTAGAGCACGGCTGACACGTGCGTAGGTGATATCTTTGGTTTTTAAAGCTTCACAAAAGGAAGGGTAGTCAGAATAGCGGGACAGCTTTTTTTGAATGCGGTCAGAAAGAGACTGACTGACGTCGGCATACTTGGTATAATCCTTGTCATTTTCCAATAACAGCTTATAATGCAGGAGAGAAGAAAAATCCGTACAGTAAATAGGAAATGATTTTCGGAATTCCGGTTCCAGAAGCTGATATACCGATTGTGGGAGCTGCTCCCTGATTAACGACAGGTCATTTGCTTCGTGCAGGGAAGTGCGGATGGAAATAGCAGACGCATATGAGCAATCTGATGGAAACTGTTTATCATGATAATCTGCGCCGAGACGTTTACTGGTGTAGGGTTGTATTTTCGAATTTCTTTTTTTTAGGGCTTTGATATACTCAATTCCCAGAATGTTATTGGGAGATAGAAGAACCTTGCGGTATTCAGGGAAATCTTCAAAGTATCCCGAGAGAGCCTCACTTCTGGCAGCAGGATAGGAACGTCCGCATTTTAGAAAATCGCGTAATGTTTCCTGATACTCTTTGGGTTCGTCTATGAGTATGTCAGCAATATCCTCTAATACTTTGATATCCCCACATTCACTTCCAAAACAGATGCCTTCTACAACTCCAAGTTTATCCAGAATGGCAACGGCAGCAGAAACAAATAATTCGGCGCTTGCAGTTGCGTAACAAAATGGAAGCTCAATACAGAGGTCAATACCGTTTTGCAAAGCCATTTTTGTGCGCTGGTATTTATCGATAATGGCCGGTATTCCACGCTGCATATAGTCTCCGCTCATAACGGCGATGACCTTATCTGCTCCAGTAAGACGTTTTGCTTCTTCTATATGATATAGATGCCCCTTGTGAAAAGGATTATACTCTGCAACAATTCCGATGACCTTCATGATGTGTTCACTCCTGTTTTGTTCCTAAAAAGATACATTATTTTACATATTAACATATATAGTAACACTTGAAATGAATATGTGTAAAGTGTATAATTTATGCAATTGAAAAATTAATTCAAATAATTGAATTGGGGCTCAAAAATGGCAAGTATGGGAGATATGAAATTTGACAGTAAATTCACCAAACAATTGTATTATGAAATCTCTGCTATTCAAGATATGACAGAGATTGACCGTCCATTTATGACCTTGGAGTATACATGGGCCGTATGGCAAAAGATTTACAAGGCGAATTTTGGGTGTACAAGCTACATAATGCGGCCGGAAGAGTAAAGGAGAGAAAATGGCATTTATTGATAAGATTAAGGACAGAGCAAGAAGTGACAAAAAGACAATTGTATTACCTGAGACGAATGACAGAAGAATCTTGATTGCAGCAGCGAAAGTTTTAGAAGAAGGAATTGCAGATCTGATTATGATTGGCAAGAAGGACAAGATCATGGACGGTGCCAGATGGCTGGAGGTTAATCTTGATGGAGTCACAGTTGTTGATCCGGAGAATTGTCTTAAGTTCGGTGAGTACGCCGAAACATTGTACGAATTAAGAAAAGCAAAGGGAATGACCTTAGAGAAGGCTCGTGAGACCCTTCTGAATAATTACTTAATGTTTGGAGTTATGATGGTAAAGTGTTCCGACGCAGATGGAATGGTTGCGGGAGCATGTCATGCAACGGCTGATGTACTTAGGCCATCTCTTCAGATTTTAAGAACTGCACCAGGGGTGAAAATGGTATCCGGTTTCTTTATTCTGGATGTTCCGGATTGTGTTTATGGTGAGCAGGGAACCTTCCTTTTTGCTGACTGTGGATTGAATCAGGATCCCAATTCTGAAGAACTGGCAGCAATAGCAGATACAAGTTCCAAGAGCTTCAAGAGTCTGATTGGTGCAAAGCCAATTATTGCGATGTTGTCTCATTCTACAATGGGAAGTGCGAAACATCCTTTGGTTGATAAGGTAACTGAGGCAGTCCGGATCGCGAAGGAACAATATCCTTATCTGTGTGTAGATGGTGAGTTACAGACAGACGCAGCGCTGGTTCCGGCAGTAGCAAAATCAAAGGCTCCGGAAAGTGAAGTAGCAGGAAAGGCAAATGTTTTGATTTTCCCAAATCTGGATGCAGGGAATATTGGATACAAGCTGGTTGAACGACTTGCCAAAGCACAGGCCTATGGACCCATGTTGCAGGGTCTTTCCAGACCGGTCAACGATTTGTCTCGCGGATGCTGTGCAGATGACATCGTCGGGGTTATTGCGCTTACCAGTGTACAGGCACAATTGGTGTAGGCTGAGACCGTGATTGTGATGTGGGAAAACACAAAATAATTAAATTAGGTCATTGACAAACTTGGGATGCCTATGTATAATCTATTAGGTGTGAATGAGACAGTTATGGTTTGCTATACGTAAATCATTCAGTGATATGGAATCGGAATTAAGGAGGTGTA
>CAYZUC010000085.1:0-11944 GCA_964481705.1 uncultured Lachnospiraceae bacterium | reverse complement strand
TACCCACGGGATTTTAAGTCCCGGGCGTCTGCCAGTTCCGCCACTGCGGCATATCGTATTGCGAAGCAATACGATACGAGCAAACACGAAGTGTTTGTGAGGTGAAGCGGTAGCTTCACGTATCGCATGCATTTATATGCATAAGCGATAAAAAATGGGACCTACAGGGCTCGAACCTGTGACCCTCTGCTTGTAAGGCAGATGCTCTCCCAGCTGAGCTAAGATCCCATGGGCGTGTCCGTAAGTAACACCCAAACGAACACTGCTTTGCTATTATACTATTAGGTTATATACGATGTCAAGAAATTTTCAAAATAATTTTATAGATTTTGTAGATACTTTTCTCCGTGTTCTTAACCTTACTAATATGATTATAACATTCCCTTGACGTATTCCTAGATTCCGTTATAATAGTCTTTGGATGCATAAGCATTCATGTCGACTGAAGTCGATTTATCTCCAGAAGCATTCTGAAGAATTTGATTCTGTATCGAATATCAATTATCCGCAGCATAAACCACCAACACATCATAATACAAATAGATATCATGTAGATATCGCTTTCTGTTTGCAAATCAGAAGACGATATTTTTTTATTCAGAATGGAGATAACGAAAATGAAAAAAAACAGACTTATGAAACTCGTATATTCCGCAGTATGCCTGGCTCTTGCAATGATTCTTCCGTTCCTTACAGGACAAGTTCCCCAGATTGGAAGCATGTTGAGTCCTATGCATATTCCCGTTTTCCTTTGTGGCTTTCTTTGTGGATGGCCATATGGGCTTCTGGTGGGACTGATTGCTCCGCCTCTACGATTCTTAATCTTTGGTATGCCTCCTATTTTTCCAACCGGTGTTGCTATGGCTTTTGAGCTTGCAACCTATGGAGCACTATCGGGTATCCTATATCGCATTCTCCCCAAAAAGATTCCCAATATCTACCTGACATTGATTCTTTCTATGATTGGTGGACGCATTGTATGGGGTATCGTTCAATTTGTTCTTGCAAATCTGCAGAATACAACCTTCCCTTTTTCTGCGTTTATTGCAGGTGCCATTACAAAAGCCTTACCTGGAATTGTACTTCATATCCTGCTCATACCGATACTGATTATCGCCTTAAGGAAAGCAAATTTAATACTAAATCATGAAACCAAATAAAAAGGAAACCAGCCAAATACTCCAATTGCATATGGAAAAGTACCCTCTTCTGCAGCCCATTGACCTCATCAAGCTCCTGTATCAGAACGAGTTTGGTGGAGGTCACATGATTGCAGATGCGGCTCAGAGTCTGTCATTTATCAAACAAGAATACGCTTTGGTGCCTCACGGAGCAACAGAGCCGTTTGAGGCTCTTGGAAATGGAATGTTACGTGTGTATCTCACAGGCATCGATATAAATAACTATTCTCTCGAGCAGCTAAATCACGATTTCGTCCTTTCAGCCTCTATGCACACTGGTTCCATGACTACCTTCCATCAGACACTGGAATGGCTCATTTCGGAGGAATTTGCTTTGCAGTGTCCCTTTTCTGGAAACGATTTAAAGGATTATATTTATACATATCAAAAACAGGGCTGTCAAATGGTATCCCACAGCCCTGTCTATAAGGATGCTTATCATCCTGCCTATCGTGTTGTAATGGAAGACTTAATCCGTAATCGCTTCTAATCCTAATTTCGCAGCTCCCAAAATGCCTTGTCGATCGTCTAAGCTTTGAAGCACAATGTAATTCTCCAGATCATCCATTTCCTTTGTTTTTACATAACCATTCGCCATCTTATTAAATCTCGAACGTATCATGGGTAATAGCTGTGTCTGATGCATCACTCCACCGCCTAAAATAATTCGTTGTGGTGAGAGAATAAATGCATAATTTACAAGTGCCTGCGCAATGTAATCTGCTTCCATCTCCCATACTTCTGACTGTTGTGATAGCTCCAATCCTTTCTTTCCCCAACGACCCTCTATTGCGGGTCCGGATGCCAGACCCTCAAAACAATTCTCATGGAATGGACACTTGCCGGAATACGTATCCTGGGAATTCCTGGACAATAGAATATGTCCTCCCTCCGGATGAAGCATACCATGCAATAATCTGCCATCCACAATCACACCTACTCCGATACCGGTTCCAATGGTCACATAGATACAGCTATGAAGTCCTCTGCCAATTCCCCACGTAAATTCTCCCAAAACAGAAGCATTCACATCCGTATCAAATCCAATAGGTACTGCAAGTCTTCGAAAGGCTCCTACAATATCACTATTCTGCCATCCCGGCTTGGGTGTCGTTGTTATATATCCATAGGTCTTAGAATCACGATTCAGGTCTATCGGTCCAAAGCATCCGATTCCCAGAGCATCAATCTCTTTCCGTTCAAAATAATCGCAAAGCTTAGGTAATGTCTCCTCCGGTGAAACCGTCGGAATCGATACCTGTTCCAAAATATGACCCATCCCATCACAGACTGCACATACCATCTTGGTACCGCCTGTCTCCAGTGCTCCGATTCTCATAATCATTTCCTCTCGTATAACTACTTACAGCTTCTTAATACGATTTATCGCCTCAACTGTATTCTCATAGCTTCCGAAAGCGGTCATACGAAAATATCCTTCTCCACTTGGTCCAAATCCAGATCCCGGTGTTCCGACCACATTTGCTTCCTGTAACAGGTAATCAAAGAAATCCCAGGATGTCATCCCCTTTGGTGTCTTAAGCCAGATATAAGGTGCATTCACACCTCCCGATACTGTATATCCTGCTTCCTTCAGACCATTAAAAATATACTTAGCATTGTTCATGTAGTACGCTACCTGCTTTTTCAGCTGCTGCTTTCCCGTATCCGAATAAACTGCGGCTCCTGCCTTCTGAATGATATAGGGTGCTCCATTATATTTCGTTCCATGACGTCTTGCCCACAGAGAATGAAGCATTACCTCTCCATCCTTCAAGTCCTTCGGGATAACCGTATATCCCAGACGAACACCGGTAAATCCTGCATTCTTTGAAAAAGAATGAATCTCAATTGCACAGGTTCTGGCACCTTCACACTCATAAATACTATGAGGAACATCCTGTTCGGAAATATAAGCCTCGTAAGCTGCATCATAAATAATGACAGCTCCCACTTTATTCGCATAATCTACCCATGTCTGAAGTTGTGCCTTGGTAATCGTTGATCCGGTTGGATTATTCGGGAAACAAAGATAAATTATATCAGGCGTCTCTGTCGGCAGCTCCGGTGCAAAGTTATTTTCACTTGTACAAGGCATATAAATAACATTACTCCAAGTCTCTGTCTTTGGATCATAGGTACCGGTTCTGCCAGCCATAACATTCGTATCGACATAAACAGGATAAACAGGGTCGCATACTGCTATCTTACAGCTTTTATCAAAGATCTCCTGAATATTACCGCTATCACATTTTGCTCCGTCCGAAATGAAAATCTCGTCTGCGGCAATATCACATCCGCGCGCTTTGTAGTCGTTCTCCATAACGGCATTTCTTAAGAATTCATATCCCAAATCCGGCGCATAACCATGGAATGATTCCGGCTTACTCATCTCATCTACAGCAAAATGTAAGGTATCAATAATAGCGGGAGCAAGTGGTTGTGTTACATCACCGATTCCCAGTCGGATAATCGATGCATCCGGATGTGCTTCACTGAATGCAGCAACCTTCTTTCCAATTGTAGAAAACAAATAGCTTCCCGGTAGTTTTAAATAATCCTGATTTACTTTAAACATTTAAATTCCTCCATATAGTTATTATTACTTAATCGGCAAATCTCCATCAAAAACGCTCTTTGCCGGTCCTGTCATAAAAATAAGATTTTTCTCCCGATCCCACTCGGTCTTCAAATCTCCTCCAAGAAGTTTAACAGTGATTTTATCTTCTGTCAATCCGTTCAAAATGCAAGCGACTGTAACTGCACACGCTCCTGTTCCGCATGCCAGAGTCTCACCCGCACCGCGTTCCCAGACGCGCATAGATACATGAGTTTTGTCAATCACTTTTACAAACTCTGTATTGGTTCTGCGTGGAAATATCTCATGATGTTCGAAAATTGGTCCAAGCTTCTCAATCTCAAGGTTCTCCACATCATCTACAAAAATGACTGTGTGAGGGTTTCCCATGGATACACAGGTAATATTGTAGATCCCGCCTCCTGCCAGAATCGGTTCGTCAACAATTCTTCCTTTATTCTTTGCATGTGTCAATTCAACAGGTATTCTCTCAGGTTCCAAAATGGGTGCTCCCATGTTGACCTTTACATGATCCACCTTACCATCTTTTACGTGAAGTGTCAGATACTTAATGCCTGCCAAGGTCTCAATGGACAGCTCCGTCTTGTCGGTCAAGCCTTTATCATAAACATATTTTCCTACGCATCGTATGCCATTTCCACACATTTCTGAGCGTGAGCCATCGGAATTATACATCTCCATTTCAAAATCTGCTGTTTCGGAAGGGTTAATAAAAATTAATCCATCTGAACCGACTCCAAAATGACGATCGCTCACAAACTTTGCCACCATACTTTTATTCTCAACGGTCTCTACAGCCCCATTTACATATACATAATCGTTGCCCAAGCCTTCCATTTTCGTAAATTTCATCATCGAACCTCCATTTCCTATTGTTTTGATTCACATCTATCAACCATTATCCACCCATTAAGCTCAAAATCATTTGTGCTGTCTCTACCAGATTATTCCCACTGTCCATACTACTCTTTTGTATGTAACGGTGAGCCTCTTCCTCCGACATATTATTTCTCTCCATAAGGAGAGCCTTCGCATCATCGATAATCTTTTTCTCTTCCACATTTCTGATGACCGGCTGTTGACGTCGCTTTTTTCTTCGTCGTTCGCTGTTCTCACACATCATACTTAAGGTACTTAGAAGATCATTTACCTTGATCGGCATTTCTACGCATATGATATCGTTATCGCGACATTCCTCCCATTTTCCTCTCGATGCCACCAACAGCATCTCAAAGTGCGAGGGAAGGTACTCATGTAGTTCCGAAAAGAGCATATCTGCGAATTTATATCCACATACTATAATACCATCATTCAAACTGTCTGCATAGTTGATAGCCTGCGCTCCTGTGCTGCATGCTGCAATCACCCGAAAACCATTTCGTGAGAGCAGGTTGCGGATATTTGTTGCTATCTCAGGTTTTGGGAAAACTACTATAATATTCGTCAAGTACTCTCACCTCCTAATGAACTTTCCCGTCCGCTTAGGATTCCTTAGATTTTGTACAAATACTCGTCAAGCTCCCACTGGGATACATGGGAACGATAATCTGCTGATTCTTTTTCCTTTGCTTCTGTATATTTTTCATAAATATGGTCACCAAGCACACGTCGCATCATCTCATCCTGCTTCATTGCCTGGATAGCATCATGAAGAGAGCTCGGCAGAGAGGTAATGCCCGCTTCCCTCATTTGTTCCTGTGTCATCTCAAAAATGTTGCAGTTAACACTCTTAGGTGGTTCAACCTTGTTTCGGATTCCATCCATGCCTGCTGCCAGGCATACTGCAAGAGCAAGATACGGATTCGCGGCAGGATCCGGATTACGAAGCTCAATCCTGGTGCCCTCTCCTCGTGAGGACGGAATACGGATCAAAGGACTGCGATTGGTTGCACTCCAGGCAATATGCACCGGTGCCTCATAACCCGGAACAAGTCTCTTATAGGAATTGACCAGTGGATTCGTAATCGCTGTCATACCACTTGCATGCTCCATGATTCCTCCTATAAAATAATATGCTTCTTTACTAAGCTTTAATTCTCCACTTGGATCATGGAAGATATTCTTTCCATCCTTTGCAAGTGACATATTGATATGCATACCGGAGCCGCATACTCCATATTTCGGCTTTGGCATAAAGGTCGCATGAAGTCCGTGTCGTTTTGCTATTGTCTTAACTGCAAGCTTAAATGTCATAATATTATCTGCCGTACGCAGTGCTTCATCATATTTAAAGTCAATCTCATGCTGAGCAGGTGCAACCTCATGATGAGAGGCCTCGATTTCAAATCCCATATCCTCCAACGTCAATACCATATCGCGTCTTGCATTTTCGCCAAGGTCAACCGGTCCCAAATCAAAGTAACCTGCCTTCTCGTGAGTCAAAGTAGTAGGGGCTCCATCCTCATCGGTATGGAACAAAAAGAACTCACACTCCGGTCCAACGTCAAAGGTATATCCCATATCCTTTGCTTCCTGAATGGTTTTTTTCAGCACATAACGTGGGTCTCCGGCAAAGGGCTCTCCATTCGGACAGTAGATATCACAAATAAAACGTGCCACCTTCCCCTGCTGTGGTCTCCATGGGAAAATAACAAAGGTATCGAGATCCGGTCGTAAATACATATCGGATTCTTCAATTCGTACAAAGCCTTCAATGGATGAGCCGTCAAACATGCACTCATTATTTAAAACCTTCTCCAGCTGACTTGACGTGACCGCCACATTCTTTAGCATTCCGAAGATATCCGTAAACTGCAATCGTATAAACTCTACATCCTCTTCTTCCACGATCCGTAAGATATCGCTCTTGGTATATTTACTCATAATCGTCCTCCTTACAAACTTAATATCTACCTAATGTAAAAAGACGCTTCAACAAGACATACTACTGCCCTGTGGAAACGCCTTTGTTCTTAAAATATCATAACAAGGTTCGTCTGCCTTGTCAACGACTGTCTTAACAGCTATTACCGTACCAGACGATAATAAGTCCTTGTCGTAAACTTATAACTTATGCAATAAATCATTGTAAATCCAGCAATTGTTGCAAGAGTAATCACAACAATCTGTGTCGTGTGGAACAAGCTCAGTGCATAGAGCAAACAGATGGTAAGCGGTAATCCAGCAAATGTATGACAGACAGCGGCTAATAAGGGAAGAAAGAACACCAATCGTATCTGCTTATCGATTGTCTGGCGAACATCATCATCCGACATACCGACCTGTTTCATGATATGAAAGCTGTCTTGATCCTCAAGGCCCTCTGATATCTGCTTATAGTACATAATCAGGAGAAGACAGATGGTAAACACCAGTCCAAAGAAAACTCCAATAAACAAAAGGCCTCCATCCATTGCCTTCACCTGCCCCGTCCAGTCACAAATATCTCTCTGACTTTCATATCCTTCATAATTAACTATTTCACTATGGAGCTTTGTAATAAAGGCTTTTTCTGCCTCTTGTGCACCATTCATATCAAATCGTACTCCTGTAAACGCCCTTCCTCCAAAGCTGTTCTGGATGCTATTCCAGTCCTTCATGATGATATAGTAGTCGCGCATGGCATAGCTGTGAGGCTCTTTATACTCAAGACGAAATTCCTTCAGTTCTTCTTTTACCTTGTATGCTCGATCGTTCAGAATAATATCTTGATATCCATAGTCCTCCGCTTCTGCGAAAATCAGGACCTCATCCTCTTCTAATGTCTCTTGTTTTCCCTCAATACGATTGTACTCATCCAGTGACATGATACGAACCACAGTAGAACTTCTCTTTGCTGTTTCCTCGTGATATGCAGGGAATTGATTCTCCTCCGCTTCCGCTTCAAAGTAGCAATAGGAATTCTCGATCCAGTTGGTGATGACCACTCCATTTTCCTGTGCATATCGCTCTGCTTTGCTTTTGAAATCATCAATATCTTCCTGATGTCCATAATAGAAGGTATCGTGAACATCAAATTTATTCTGGAAGCGAATAGCATCCTTTTCGCCAATGGTAAGCGCAATCGTACAGATTAAGGTAATAATTACCATTGTGCTAAAGATACAGATATTAGACAGACTGGCAGCACTTCGCTTCATTCGGTAAAGCATTCCTGATATCGTTACAAAATTGCTTTTTTTGTAATAAAATCCTTTTCTTTTACGAAGGCCTCTCAGAAATACGATAGAGCCTGATGTAAACAGGAAATATGTTCCTAAAACCACAAAGAATACGGCAAGAAAGAAAGCAGGAAAAATCCACATACTCATTTTCGTCGTAATAGCCAGATAATAACCTGCTGCCAAAAAGCCCACTCCTGCAATGGTGTATGGCCACAGACGTTTGGGTTCCCTTTCTCCCTTTCTACCACTTCGCAGAAGCTCCGTTGGGTTCGTCATAGTAACCTGACAAAGGTTATAGAGCAGATTCAGTATAGACACAAATCCAAAGAAGGAAAGAGTTATGATAAAATTACCGGCTGTCATAGTAAATCCCGTATCTTTTGGCATATTCGACATACGAAGCAGAATCCAAAATACAAGTCTCGAAAAAACAATCGCGACCAAGAGTCCAACACCGGATGAGATCACATAAATACAGCAGGTCTCTAAAAACATCATAAGACCAATGTGTTTCTTTTCCAGTCCCAGTACGGTATAGAGACCCAACTCCTTTTTCCTTCTTTTGATTAAAAAGCTGTTGGTATAGAACAAGAATGGAATCAGAATCAAGCCCAAAAGAATTCTTCCTATATCGAGCAGCATCTTAACATATCCGGCATAAGGTACATGATCCATCATGGGATTGCCTATGATACAACTGAAGATAAAGAATACACACACAGAAAAGGAAACTGTGAAAATGTATGGCAAATAAACCGTGGCATTCTTACGTAATGCAGTGAATGTCAGTTTTGGAATCAGAATTATCTCTCTCATTTCTCATCCCCCGTTCCGGACTGACTATCGTCATTCTGTAAGACGGTAAGTGTATTCGAGATCTTCTGATACATTTCCTCATTGGTACTGTTTCCACGATAAATCTGATGAAACAGATTACCATCCTTAATGAACAGAACTCTTCCGGCACGTTTTGCTGCCTGAGAGCTGTGCGTAACCATCAATATTGTCTGACCGGAAGCATTTATTTCCGAAAAGAGCTTCAATAGTCCCTTCGCTGCCTTTGAATCCAAAGCTCCCGTTGGCTCATCTGCCAGTACAATTCTCGGGTTGGTGATCAAAGCCCTTGCAGCTGCTGCTCTCTGCTTCTGTCCACCGGATACTTCGTATGGGTACTTTTCAAGCAGTTCTGTAATCCCAAGCTGACTGGCGAGAGGAAGCAGTCTAAGCTCCATTTCCCGAAAGTCTATTCCCTGTAACACCAACGGCAACAAGATATTGTCCCTAAGAGAAAACGTATCCAGAAGATTAAAATCCTGAAACACAAATCCCAGATTATCTCTGCGAAAAGCGGCAAGTTGTTTTGCCTTAATATCGTGAAAGGATTTTCCGTCCAGATATATCTCTCCTTCTGTTGGCTGATCCAGAGATGCCATCATATTTAAGAGTGTTGTCTTGCCGGAGCCGGACTCACCCATAATCGCAACATACTCTCCCTCTTCTACGGAAAAGCTTACATTATCAATTGCTTGAACCTGACTTCCCCCAAATCGTGTTGTATAAATCTTTTTTACATTTCGAACATCCAGTAATGTCATCTCTTTACTCCTTTTCTTTGACATATTTCATAAGTTGTTATCCATCTTATATTCAATATATCAGTATCGAAAAAGATCTGCATTTACACCGGCTTACAATTTCCATTCTAACCTTTCAATATTGTAAGAATGCATTCTTTTATGCATCCTGCTTAGGAAAATGCAAAGAAAAACAAGTACCCTTTCCTATCTCCGATTCTACCTCAAGTCGTATTTTCAATCGATCTGTGACCTGCTTGCACAGATATAATCCAATTCCAGTGGAACGCTTGTCCATATGACCATTGTATCCTGTAAATCCTTTTTCAAAAATACGTGGTAAATCTGTCTTACTGATTCCGATTCCTGTATCGAAGATACGCAAAATCGGAGTGTTTTCATTTTCAAATCGAATATTTACTCCACCTTGCTTCGTATATTTCACTGCATTGGAAATGATCTGACCAATCACAAATTCCAACCATTTCTCATCTGTAACAAAGGAGTACGCAAACTCCTCAAACTGAAGAGACAGCCTTTTCTCGATGAACTGAATGGAATACTTCTTCAGTGCATGACTGGTAATCTCATACAGATCATACTCTTGAAAAAGAAAGTCGTTTTCCATGTTATGTAAACGGAGATAATGCAATGCCATTTCTGCATACTGTTCAATCTCAAATAATTCCTGTTCCATATATAGCTTCTTATCTGCAGTATTCTGTGATTGCAAAATCAGTCTTAGTGCGGCAATCGGTGTCTTAATCTGATGCGTCCACAATGTGTAATAATCCTCTGTGTCTGCCGCTTCTCTTTTCATTTTGCTGTATAGAACCGCCCGGCTTTCAAAAACTTCCATCAGCATACAACGATACATTTCTTCCAGACAGGTATCTGCCGCAGGAAGCTCCTCAATGGAGTATTGGAGATTCGTCCAGGAAGAATACAGCCTGTCATAGCTCCTGTAAAATCTTCGAAATCGGTAAAGCAGTACACAGGTGCCAAAAAAACCACATAAAATCAGTCCATAGCCCAGAACTGTTATCTTCAAATCCTGGATATCGCATATTCCAAGAATAATCAAGGAAAAAAAGAGAAAACAGATGATGCCTGATCTGTTTTCCTTTAAGAATAACCGAAACAAACTGCTTATCGATTTTCGTTTCATAACTGATACCCAATGCCTTTCTTTGTTACAATAAAATCCTGTAATCCCTGTTCGGAAAGCTTACTCCGAAGTCGGGTCATATTGACAGCCAAGGTATTATCATCCACAAAACAGTCCCCATCCCATAAATGTCTCATAATATCCTCGCGGGATACGGTTTCTCCCCGATGCTGAAACAGCAGCTCCAATATCCGAAATTCATTTTTGGTTAGTTCAACCCTTTTCCCATCCACCTCCAATGAGGTATTCGACAGGTTCAGTATAACTCCTTTATGTTCCAGGAGATTGGATGTGCCAGTGAAGGAATAGCAGCGTCGTAAGATGGCCTGTATCTTCGCAGACAATACTTCAAAGTCAAAAGGCTTTGCAATAAAATCATCACCACCCATATTCATTGCCATAACAATATTCATATTCTCACCTGCTGAGGATAAAAAGAGAATAGGAACATTAGAAACCTTACGTATCTCCTGACACCAGTAATAGCCATTGTAAAAAGGAAGAGAAATATCCATAATCACCAGATGTGGAGCAAATTCTACAAATTCACGAATCACGTCATGAAAATCCTCAACCATATATACTTCATATCCCCATTTTGATAAATAATTACTTATCTCCTTGGATATGACTCTGTCATCTTCCACCGAAAAAATCTTATAGTTCATTCTAATCCCCACTCTTGCTGATACGTCGCAAGCTTTGGGCACAAGCACAAAGCTGCCGTGTGAAAATTCATCTTACACACTATTTCATTATTAAGTAAATCCGAATTAAAGTATCCAACAATTCTGTATTGACCGGTTTTTCCATAAAAGCGTTGAACCCTTTATCTGCAAGTTCATTCTCAATATCCTGAATCCGATTGGCTGTCAACAAGACAATCGGAAGCATCTTCTCATCCATATTCAACTGTGTACGAATATAGTGCGTAGTCTGAACGCCGTCCATCTCAGGCATCATCTGATCCATCAGAACCAAGTCAAAATGCTCTGTTTGTATCTTCTCAATTGCTTCTTTTCCACTCGATACCACAATAACTTTTACTTCATATCGTTTCAGAAGTCCCATGATAACTCTCTGATTGGTCTTACTATCATCCACAACCAGTATCTTGGCATCTGTCCGAAGCTGTTGTTGGGTTTCTTTTTCTTCCTCCGGAATCGTATCCGGCTGGGTCTTATTAGCCAGAGTGTCCCCAATATAAAAGGGAAACAGAGTATCACATATACAGTTACTTCTTTTTCCTTCGTTAATGTATTGCGCATAGTCTGTAATCTGGAATACGGTAAGTCTGGATTCAAATTCGGAAGCATATC
>CAYZUC010000084.1:0-12016 GCA_964481705.1 uncultured Lachnospiraceae bacterium | reverse complement strand
TATATAATTTAAATAAAGCAGTTAGACACAATCGTAAACAAGATGAAGGATGCTATGACAGAGATTGCAGTGCTGCCTGCTTTTTGGGGGAGAGACAATATAACATGGACAAAAAAATCCCATTGGTATAGAATAAAACCCATGAACATCTGTAAAACTTTGAGGAGATAGTAATAACCATTCAAGTCAAATGGATATGTTAGGAGAACAAGATGAGAAAAAACAGTAAAAATCTAAAAAGAGTATTATTGATAACAATCAGCATGCTTTGTTTGACCGCATGCCAGAGCAAGGGAGCATCTGGAGTCGATGAAGAAAAAGTAGAAACCGGTGACGTAAAGGTAGGAGATGTAAAGACAGAGGATGTAGAAACAGAGGATGTAGAAACAGGTGATATTGACGCAGGTGATATTGATGCTGGCGATATGGAGGCTCCTTCGGATGCAAAACTGAAAGAAATACTGGATAGTACGATTAATTGGGCAGCGCTTTTGTATACAAGCGAACCAGTTGCTGTTGAGGGACTCACTATGCAGGAAGCATTGCCGATGGTTGGTGAAGCGATTGCTCTATCGGAACAGAACAGTGCAACGGATATTCCTTATGATGAAATGAACGGAATTTATACGATCAGCCGTGAGATTATGAATCGTTGGAGCAAAGACTATTTTGGCAAGACCTTTGAGAGTGCAGGATTAGATGACACAGGAAAGTACGGCAATTATCTGACTCACGAGGGCACGGATGGAGGCATTGAGGTCAACGTAGGAGACTGGGGGTTATCTGCACCTGTTTACGATATTATTGAAGTAAAGGACATGGGTAATCATCAGTGGACAGTATCGGTCGATTATACAATGTTTGATTATGACACATCCAAAAAACGTGACACCATGTATCATATTGATTATGTCCTTGAGAGCAACAAAGATTCCAAATTTGGATTTATCATAACGGATTTAAAGGGAAAATGATTCCGACCATGATTTTAGAGCGGAAAAGCATTGAACAAATAGGTGGAAATACAGTATAATAGAATGCGGTATGAATCAAATATATTGATTTAGCACGGAGGATAGAAATGAGAATAGCAGTTGTTGGTACCGGTTATGTAGGACTTGTTAGTGGTACATGCTTTGCCGATATGGGAAATAAGGTATGGTGTGTCGATGTAAATGAAGAGAAAATCAAGAGCCTGGAAGCGGGTATCATTCCGATTTTCGAGCCTGGACTAGAAGAGCTTGTCCAGATTAACAGAAGAAATAAAAGCTTATTCTTTACGACAAAAATACAGGAAGCCTTAAAAGAAGCAACAGTTGTGTTTATAGCTGTTGGTACGCCGATGGGTGAGGATGGCAGCGCAGATTTACAATACGTACTTTCCGTTGCATCCGATATAGGTAAGTACATGCAGCATCATATGTATGTAGTGGATAAATCTACCGTTCCGGTAGGAACAGCAGCTAAGGTTGCAGCGACGATTCAGAAGGAGCTGGATACTAGAAAGAGTGACTTGACCTTTGATATGATTTCTAATCCTGAGTTCCTGAAGGAAGGAACCGCGATTGAGGACAGTACCAGACCGGATCGAATTGTAATTGGTACAGAGTCAAAAGAAGCAGAGGATGTGATGCGTGAGCTGTATGCACCTTATATCCGTACTGCTGAGAATTTTATCGCAATGGACATTGCCAGTGCAGAGATGACAAAATATACTGCGAATGCAATGCTTGCAACAAAGATTTCTTTTATGAATGAGATTTCAAATATTTGTGAGCGTGTTGGAGCAGATGTGAATAAGGTTCGTATTGGTATCGGAAGTGACCGTCGTATTGGTTATTCTTTTATTTACCCGGGATGTGGTTACGGCGGAAGCTGTTTCCCCAAGGATGTACAGGCTTTGATTAATACCAGCCATGTATTTGGTTATGAAGCAAAGATATTGCAGGCAGTGGAAAAAGTTAATTTCGAGCAGAAGCGTGTAATACCTCAGAAAGTCGTAAAGCGTTTTGGTGAGGATTTGACAGGTATGACGTTTGGACTTTGGGGACTAGCCTTCAAGCCCGATACCGATGACATGCGTCAGGCACCATCGGTGGAAATTGTAAAAGAGCTTACCTCTCGCGGAGCACATATCTTAGCATACGATCCTCAGGCAGTTCGTGAAGCAAAGACCTGCTATCTGAAGGGAAATGACAAAATTACCTATGTGGAGAGCAAGTATGATGCAATTAAGGGAGCAGATGCACTGATTCTGGTTACGGAATGGAAGGAGTTCCGTAGTCCCGATTTTGATGAGATTAAAAAGGATCTGAAGAATGCAGTTCTATTCGACGGACGTAACTTATTTGATAAAGAGAAAATGAACAAACTTGGTTTTGAGTATTTCCAGATTGGAGTTAATGAGTAATGAAGAGAGTTTTGGTATCCGGAGGCGCAGGCTTTTTAGGTTCTCATTTGTGTGAGAGACTGCTAAATGAGGGCAATGACGTCATTTGTGTTGATAACTTGTTCACCGGAAGTAAAGATAATATTCGTCATTTGATGACAAATCCTTATTTCGAATTTATTCGTCATGATGTGACGAATCCGCTCTATGTAGAGGTGGATCAGATATATAATCTAGCATGTCCGGCGAGTCCGATTCATTATCAGTACAATCCGATCAAGACGACAAAGACCAGCGTGTATGGCGCGCTTAATATGCTCGGTCTTGCAAAGCGAGTGAATGGAAGGATCCTTCAGGCCAGTACCAGCGAAGTATATGGTGACCCAGAGGTTCATCCGCAGCCGGAATCCTATCGTGGCTGTGTTAATACGATTGGTATTCGCTCCTGCTATGATGAAGGAAAGCGTGTTGCTGAGACTTTATTCTTTGATTATCACAGACAGCATAACGTAGATATCAAAGTTATGCGTATTTTCAATACCTATGGACCCAATATGAATCCAAACGATGGACGAGTGGTATCCAACTTTATCATGCAGGCATTACGAGGCGAAGACATTACGGTTTATGGTGATGGCGGACAGACCAGAAGCTTTTGCTATGTCGATGATCTGATTGAGGGAATGATTCGATTAATGAATTCCCGTGATGGTTTCACAGGACCGGTCAATATTGGTAATCCCGGAGAGTTTACGATACTTCAGCTCGCAGAAAAGGTTATTGAAATGACAGGATCTCAATCCAAGATTATCTATGCACCGCTTCCGTCTGACGACCCGATGCAAAGAAAGCCTGTGATTGATCTGGCCAAGAAGGAATTGGGCTGGGAGCCTAAGATTTCCCTTGAAGAGGGCTTAAAACCAACGATAGAGTATTTTAAGAAATTTGTTTAAGTTATAGATAGAGTGCCACAGATTCTGCTCACGATTCCTGAGAAAGGTAATAGGATGACGAGAGATCGAAGGATGCGCAGGAATGGAGAAAAAATGAACAAAACACTGGAAGATATCAAGTTATCTGTAATTATTCCCTGTTACAATGAAAAGGACACAATCAAGACAGTTATAAGTGCAGTTCGTGACTGTGGAGTACCGAATACCGAGATCATCATAGTGGATGATTATTCCACGGATGGATGTCGTGAGCTGTTAAAGAATGAGATAGCACCTACTGTTGAGAAGGTGTTATTCCATAAGGTTAATAAGGGAAAGGGAGCAGCATTACGTGATGGTTTTCGCGCAGCTACCGGTGATGTGGTAATCGTTCAGGATGCCGATTTGGAATATGATCCCAAAGACTTCGTAAAACTATTGGAGCCATTTATCAAGGGTCGCGCAGATGCAGATGTTGTATATGGTTCCAGATATGCACGTGGTGAGAAATATATGATTAAGAGATTTTATCACAGTGCAGGCAATAAGTTTCTGACACTAATGTCAAATTTATTCTCCGATTTGGCGTTAACGGATATGGAGACCTGTTACAAAATGTTCCGTAGAGAAGTGATTCAGTCGATAACCATTAAAGAGAATCGTTTTGGATTTGAACCAGAAGTAACGGCAAAGATTGCAAAGAAAAGATGCAAGATATACGAGATACCGATTTCTTACTATCCACGTTCCTATAATGAAGGAAAGAAGATTGGAGTAAAAGACGGTTTCCGTGCAATTTACTGTATTATCAAATACAACTTATTTTCCTAACGGGATGGCGTGAAAGAAGCGCAGATAGGATCATTTATGAAAGTTATGAGTGTTTTTGGAACCAGACCAGAGGCAATTAAGATGTGCCCACTGGTGAAGGAACTGGAATGTCATAAACAGATTGAAAGTATTGTCTGTCTGACGGGTCAGCATCGTCAAATGTTAAAACAGGTCATGGACATCTTTCATGTCGAAGCAAAATATAACCTCGATATCATGAGACCATCCCAGACATTGACTACCATCACAACGGATATTCTGGAAGGAATGGAAGAGATATTGAGAAAGGAGAAGCCGGACTTAGTATTGGTGCATGGAGATACAACCACCTCCTTTGCGGTATCTTTGGCGGCTTTTTATCAGAAGATTCCGGTAGGTCATGTCGAGGCAGGACTTCGAACCTATGATAAGTATTCCCCTTACCCGGAGGAAATGAATAGGAGTCTGACAGGAAGAATAGCCGAGTTACATTTTGCACCGACTGCACGAAATGAAGCGAATTTAAAAAGAGAGAATGTAAATGGTTCCATTTTTGTGACAGGAAATACGGTAATTGATGCTTTTGCTACCACGGTAGTGAAGGATTACAGTTATAAAAACGAAACCTTACAGGCTTTGGATTTTCAGAATAAACGGGTTATACTGGTTACCGCACATCGAAGAGAGAATCTTGGGGAACCACTAAGACAGATTTGTAATGCGATCAAGAGAATCTCAGAGGATGTCAGTGATGTTGAGATCGTTTATCCGGTTCATATGAATCCGGCTGTATCGGGACCGGTTCATGAGCTATTGGGGCAGGTAGAGCGTGTGCACCTGATTGACCCCATTGATGTAGAGGATATGCACAATCTGATGGCAGCAAGTACGCTTGTGCTTACGGATTCCGGTGGTTTACAGGAGGAGGCACCAAGCCTTGGAGTACCGGTACTGGTTATGCGGACAGAAACGGAACGACCGGAGGCCGTCGAGGCCGGGACTGTCCGGGTTGTAGGAGTTGATGAAGATGTGATTTACGTTCAGACCATGCTTCTTTTAAATGATAAGGATGAGTACGATTCGATGGCGAAATCGGTCAATCCTTATGGAGACGGTCATGCATCGGAACGAATCACGGAAGCTATTTGTAACTGGGCTGATAAATTATAATATAGGGTGATTTGATTGAATATAGCTATTTGTGATGATGATGTAAAAGCAATTGGTCAAATGGAAAGAATCGTGGCAGCCTGCTTTGGCGGAAATACGTCAAGCTACCGTTGTGACGCTTATTTGTCGGGTAATGAATTGCTTCGTCATCTGCAAGAGACCGGAGATCGTTACCAGCTGTACATTATGGATATTGAAATGCCGGGAAAGAGCGGCCTTGATGTGGCGGAGTACATACGAAAAACCGATCATGAAGATATCATTATTTTTACAACCAGTCATTCTGAGATGATGCAGGAAGCTTTTGACGTGGTGGCATATCACTTTCTGATCAAGCCAATTGATGAAGCAAAAGCAGTTCAGGTAATCACAAGAGGAATTGATCATTTAGAGGAAAAGCAGAGATTTTTTCAGTTTAAATGCGGAAAGAGAACGAGTGTTGTTAATTACTCCGAGATTTATTATTTTGAGAGTCAGAAACGGAAAATCCTGCTCTACAAGAAGGATGAGGTTTTGGATTTCTATGGCACCACAAAGGAGTTGCTAAATAGTGTTCGTCAGGATTGGTTTGCACAGATACATAACTCTTATATTGTAAATATGAGTCAGGTAGAGACTCTGGAAAAGGATGAAGTCGTTTTGCGAAATGGTGTTCGCATTCCGATTTCCAAAACCTACTATCATAGCTTCAATGCAGCTTATCGTGATTATATGAAAAAGAGAATGGGAAGATAACTTGTTTGTAGCAACCATCGCATGTTAGCGTGAATGAGACGCAGGAATGAGAGAAAATATGATTTTGTTGGTTACGATTCCTTTGGGAGTAATGGAGTTACTGTTATATTTTGGTTTCATGGACTATTATTTTTCACATGCCCCTCAGGTTCGAAAAAGGGATTTTTTCTTTTATGGAATTCTGAACTTTATGGTCACCTGTTATTGCAATGTAGTTCTTAGGATACCTTGGGTAGGACTGGTTGCATCTGTTATCATGTCTGTTCTGCTGGCAGCACTTTACTCAGGCAGCCTAAGGAAGCGTATTGTATATCTGCTTACTTTCTCGGCATCGTCTTTTTTATTGATTCAGTTTGCTACTTATTTGATTCGGGTTTTCCTGAATCGTTCTAATCTTTATTGGGGAAAACTGGACTTTCCTGCACTTCAGGGTTTATTCATTGCTATTATTATACGATTTTGGATTATCGAATTCTTTTACTATAAGGAGCGTATGAAAGAAAATCGTAGGATGAAGGCTTACTTCTACTATACGATTCCGACGCCGCTTCTTTCCTCAGCTATTCTGATATTTATTTCAAAGAAAATGGAGGTCGATTTGCGCTCTCATTCAATTGCTTATGCGGCCATTTTCCTGTTTGTTATTGTTACCAATCTATCCCAATACTTAATACAGACACATGCCGCAAAGCTTTATCGGGAACAGCTTTACCAAATGGCAATGCTTCAGAATTTTGAATATCGTGAGGATTACTATCATAAGGTTGAGAAGTACCAGGAGGATATTCGCAGGATTCGTCATGACATAAAGAACCAGTTAATTGCAATGCTTGGAATGCTGGAACAGAATCATAACGAAGAAGTAAGTCAGGAACTAAAGGCTATCATTAGTGACATGGTCCGTGTGGAAGGAATCTTTCACACCAAGAATCCGGGTATTAATGCGATTTTATGCGCAAAACAGGATGATGCGAGAGCAGCGGGCATTGACTTGAGGTACTCGGTTGAAGTTCCGGAGGAGTGGGAACTGGATGCCATTGATGCAGGAGTACTAATCGGAAACACGCTTGATAATGCAATTGAGGCAAGTAAGCAATGTGATAAAACGAAACGTTATATCGTTTTTGAGATGAGCTTTTATGAACATAAGCTTTACATATCTTGCCGTAACAGTATGAAGAAAAAACCTTTAACTGGTTTTCGGACCCGCAAATTAGATTACATGAATCATGGTATTGGTTTAAAGAGTATTGACCGTGTACTTGATAAATATCAGGGAAGTAAAGAAATTCAAGTCCTGGAGGGAGAGTTTATCATCGAGATGAACCTTTGGAATGTGTGAGTTATTACAATAATTCTATCAAGTTATTACATTTTACGTTAATTTATCCATTTTTCCCCTATAATTTTCTTATAAAGGGAATAGTGGTAGTTGACTGGGGAGTTAATTAGAATAGAATACCTTAAAAAATGTTCGAATGTAGATTCGAACATTTTTTTGTTGCGGCATAATGATAAAATGGTATAATTATGGACAGAGTGAGACGTATGGCAGCTCTGCTCTTCATGGTCAAAAGGAACGAAATGATGCGCAGACGTTAATGAGCGTGGAAAATATATAGAATGGGGAATATCATGTCAAAGAGAACAATAAGAAAGAATAATGTAAAAATTAAGACTCAAAATACGGGAGCTTCTGTGGCAGCTTATATTTATGTATTGCTGATGCTGGGCATCTTCCCGTTATTCTATCGAAATAACTATATTAATATTATGGAGTCTAAGTGGCTGTTCTTTTCTGTTACAACCTGGGTTGCTTTTGGCATCGCAGTTTTGGCGACAGTTTTCTACGTAATCAAGAATTTTCAGGATGTGAAGCCAGACTCTATTCAAGCATGGCTTAAGACAATTTCTGCAACAGACTGGTGTGTAGCCGGATTGTTGCTTTCCGCCTTTTTATCATGGCTGTTCTGTTCAAGAAAGCTGGAAGCGTGGGATGGTTCTCTTGGTAAGATGGCTGGCTTGTATTTTTATTTGATTCTTGTCATTGCGTATTTTCTCGTTTCTCGTTATCTAAAGTACGATCAATGGATTTTGTTCATTTACATTTGCGCGAACTTTATTGTGTTTGGACTTGCCATTTTAAATCATTTTATGATAGATCCTCTTTCCATGTATGCTAATTTGGTCGAGGATAATTACTGGATGTTTATCACAACTATGGGCAATATCAATGTTCTCGCAGGATATTTTTGCGTCTTTGTACCGGTTACCATGGTTCTATTCTGCTTTTGTACGTCCACAAAATCGAGAATTATCTATGGTATTTTCATGACGGTCAGCTTTATGGGACTGATATCTGCGAATGGAGATGCCGGTATTCTGGGTATTGGAGTTGCATTTCTATTCCTGTTTTGGTTCTGCTTTGATTCTTATAACAGACTACGGTATTACTTTACCATGTTATTTTTATTCTTTGCAGGAGCAACGGTGATTGGAGTATTGGATGATCAGTTTATTGACACCGTTAAGGAGCCGCTGGAAACGTTGCCTTCCGTAATCGGAAAAAGCTCCATAGGTCATTTGGCGATATTTGTTTTTGCAGGATTAGCAGTGGCTATGTATTTCTTAGATCAAAAAAAGGTAAAGGAATCTGCGTTGAAGAAGGTGCGAAACGTTCTTTATGTAATTCTTGCAGTTGTGGTTGTGGCAGGATTTGGCGTATTTATCTATCTTTCTACAGCAGGAAAGAATATCGATCTGGGAGTATGGGAGACTTATCTTCGATTCTCCGATCTCTGGGGTTCTTCTCGAGGATTTACCTGGAAAAGAGTTCTCATCATCTATGGTAGTGATTATAATTTGATTCAGAAGCTCTTTGGCTTTGGACCCGATTTATTGGGGATTCCGCTCCATGAGCATTTTAATGACGAGATTTTTGCCAAGATGGGAGCATATCTGGTAGATGCTCATAATGAGACACTTCAGACACTGGGGACTTTGGGAATTTTTGGGGCAGTATCATACGTAGGAGCACAGATTACAGCAGTTGTAAGATATACAAAAAGATTTGAGAAGGAACCATTTTTACTCGCAGTTGCTACTGGTTTGGTTGCCTATATGGTACAAGGAATGATGGGTAGTCCACAGACCTTTGGAACTCCGATTCTCTTTATCGCCATTGCGATTGGAGAGAGCATTCTTCGCAGAAATCCGGTTACTTCCGGAAAAGGAGACAAGCAGTGAAGATTCTTTTGACAGCAGTCAATGCAAAATACATCCACTCCAATCCGGCTGTTTACAGTCTGTATGCATATGCCGGAGAGGAGCTGCAACAATATCTGGAGATTGCAGAATATACAATTAATCAGCAGAAGGAAGAGATACTGCGTGATATTTACGAACGGCAACCGGATGTGATTGCCGTTTCTTGTTATATTTGGAACATAGATATGGTTACTTCATTACTATGTGAGATAGCGAAGGTCTTACCCAATTGTGTCCAATGGGTTGGAGGTCCGGAGGTATCCTACGATGCTTCCGATGTTCTCATGAAATATCCCTCTTTGCGTGGAGTTATGGTAGGAGAAGGAGAACAGACCTTCTCAGAACTCATGCAGTATTACGTAAAAGATGGATTCTACTCAAATCTCTCAGAGATTTCCGGTATTGCTTATCGTGACTGTTCCAATGGCAAGATTATGGTTACAAAATCCAGAGAACTGACAGATATGTCACAAATCCCTTTTTTCTATCAAGATATGAATGTCTTTTCTCACAGAATCGTCTATTATGAGACTAGCAGGGGCTGTCCCTTTTCCTGCAGCTATTGTCTATCCTCGATTGATAAGTCCGTACGATTCCGGAGTATGGAGCTGATAAAAAAGGAGCTTAGTTTCTTCCTGGAGCATCGGGTACCACAGGTGAAATTTGTCGACCGTACTTTTAACTGTTCTCATAGGCATGCTATGGAGATATGGGAGTTTATTCGAGATAATGACAATAGTGTCACAAATTTTCATTTTGAGATTGCGGCCGACATTTTAGACGAAGAAGAGTTGACACTTTTAAACACGTTACGTCCGGGACTTGTCCAACTTGAAATAGGAGTACAGTCCACCAATGAAAAAACGATTGAAGCCATTCACAGGACAATGGATTATCAGAAGCTGACTGAAATCGTGAAAAGAATCCAGCAGAAGCATAATATTCATGTCCACCTAGACCTGATTGCGGGACTTCCTTTTGAGGACATTATGAGCTTTCGGAAATCGTTTGATCAGGTGTTTGCGTTAGCACCGGAACAGTTACAACTGGGCTTTTTGAAGGTGCTAAAGGGCTCAGCCATGTACCGGCAATCGGAGGAATTTGGTATTGCTTATACGGAAACGCCGCCCTACGAGGTACTATTTACCAGATGGCTTAGATTTTCGGATGTGATAGAATTGAAGGCAGTAGAAGAGATGGTGGAGACCTATTACAACACAAATCAGTTTCGAAATGCTCTTAGATTGCTTGGGACGCATTTTACCAGCGCTTATGAGATGTTTTTTGAGCTTTCCTGCTTTTACCGAAGGTCTGGTTATACCGTTGCGGGGCCTTCCCGAATGAGACGTTACGAGATGCTTTTGGAGTTCTCAGATTTGCAGGGTATTTCACATGATGAGATGTGTGAAGAGCTTACCATGGATTTGTATCTGCGGGAGAATCTCAAGAGCAGACCGGATTTTTGTCCACCGACACTATCCTATCGTGAGTTTTTTGATAAGAAGCCACCTCATTCTATTCATGTGGAGAGCTACCACGGGAAGTTCTTACAGTTTAATTATGAGAAACGAGATCCACTTACCGGGGATGCAGAATTGTCCCCAATTAGAAAACGGGAGGAATTATGACGGCACATACAAAAGAAATTCTAAGGCTTCTGGATGATCATTACGGAACCGAATACAAGTGTTATCTGACACATGATTCCGCATGGCAGCTTTTGATCGCAACCATTCTTTCCGCGCAGTGTACCGATGCACGTGTCAATCTGGTGACGGCAGATCTTTTTGTCAAGTATCCTTCCGTCGAACATTTTGCAAATGCAGATTTGAGAGAATTGGAGAAAGATATCCATTCTACAGGCTTTTACCACAATAAGGCTAAGAATATTATCACTTGTTGTAAACAATTAGTTAACAATTACGGAGGCGAAGTTCCTCGTGACATCGAAGCTCTTACTTCTCTTGCAGGAGTAGGCAGAAAGACAGCCAATGTCATTCGCGGCAATATTTTCAACGAGCCCAGCGTCGTGGTCGACACTCACGTAAAGCGAATTTCCAACAAGCTGGGTCTTACCAAAGAGAGCGATCCCGAAAAAATTGAGCAGGATCTTATGCGCGCCCTCCCCAAAGACCACTGGATTCTCTGGAACATTCAGATTATTCGTCTTGGCCGCGAAATCTGCTTTGCACGCTCCCCCAAATGTGATCAGTGCTTTTTGCGTAGCGAATGCCCCCACCATTCATAATTCGCCTAATACAAACGTGCGTCACCCTCACACATGACGAAATGTATATATCGCAGACTTCACCAGATGAGGCACCTGCGTCCTCCTTCTCACATTTCAACAATGTTGATTTCCTGCCCTGATTGGGGGAACGCCGCTGGTCATCTCTTTTCGCAAAGGCACTGGAATCACAAGTTTTATGACTGCCCGCTTTGCTCGCTCGATTATTTGCGTTCGCCGCAGGTTCGACAGACGGACACTCTTGTATGGCTTTCTCACACATGATTGTTGTGAATCCTGCTGCGATTTTGAACCAGTGGCTGTCCTTTTCTTTTCGCAAAGGCACTGAAATCACGAGTTTTATGACTGCCTGCTTTGCTCGCTCGATTATTTGCATCCGCCGCAGGTTCGACAGACGGGTAACTCATGTCTGGCTTTCTCACACATGATTGTTGTGAATCCTGCTGCGATTTTGAACCAGTGGCT
>CAYZUC010000083.1:0-12111 GCA_964481705.1 uncultured Lachnospiraceae bacterium | reverse complement strand
TTACATAACCAAAACATCTTATTTTATTTGCCAACTATAATTTTACACTAACTATGCCTTAACATACGGTAAAAGTGTAATGGTCTTTGCGTTACACCATCAGACGGACCTTGAATACATTGTTTGTTGCTTCGTATACCAGCTCGCCGTCATATTTGTCTGCAAAATCAGAAACGCTCTGGCTGCCCTTACCATGTCCATCCTGATTAGAGACAGGTAAACCCTTGTCGTCAAACAGTACCTCACCTTCATAAGGATTGGCCAATTCCAGAATGAGTTGTCCTGTGCAGATGGCGGTAAATTTTATCTCGCGTTTTTCGGCAGGCAGTACAGCAACAGCGGTAATGGCATTCTCCATCAGGTTGGACACTGCCAACGCAAGGGATAACTCGTCCACAGTAAGCTTTTCTGGAATGTCCAGACGCAGATGACAACGAATGCCCTGCTGAATGGCAAGCTCTGCATAATAGGATACAGCAGCGTTTATCGATACATTTTGGCAATAATTCCTAGGTCTTTGTGGAAACGCATCGCTCTGACGGCGGATTAATTCGATGGCCTTGTCCATCTCATCCTGCTGCAATAGAGATAACAATGTGTGATTGAAATGACGTCGGTCATGCTGCGCAATGCTCATCTGTCGCAACGTTTCGTCCATCATCGTAAGGCGCTGGCGAGTCAGCTCCCGATCAGACTGGATTTTTAGGTTTTCCTCTCTCAGTGCCGCTTCTTGTAACGTTTTCTTGAGCGAGAGAAACATGGCAAGGTACACTAACACAGTTGCCAAAGAAAGTAGCAGCATCGGTATAAAATGATCTGTCAGTGATTGTTCCACATCGTCACCGCAAATAAAGTAATAGGCAAAATTGGCAAAAAGCACAGCAGCAACAAACAGATAGATACTCCAATGCTCGGCCGCCTGTCTGTAAAGGGGACGTAACCGACTGCGGAAAAGAAGAATTACCCCCACAAAAAGCAGCGCCCTGAGTGTGGTGTGGGCATAATGGGGATGTGGAAAATAATCGCAAAGAAAATAGCTGATGACTACAATGATTGCATAGACATTCAAAACGGTGAAGCTGTTGAAAAGCCACTGCATTAGAGTTTCCTTGAATAATGGTTTTACTATCACGCCAACTAATATAAAAAACAACATATCAAGCAACGCAAGCGTTGTGTAATCAGCACGTATATAAAAGAAAGTACTCATCACAAAATTCAAAGCTATGATTACGAAGAAAGAAAATCGTAGTGTTCCAGTTCGCACTTTAGGCCGCGCCAGCGTAAACAGCAGTGCGATTAACATGGCATTTGTGACAAAGGAACGAAGTATATCATATAGCTGCATCAGCATACCTCCCCAGTCGATAGCTCATATAAGCATTTCGTACCGCTGTGTATTGTTTTCCGGACACCGGCACAAAAGTGCCATCCTTGAGGGTAAAGCCGGCCTTATCCAACCGATCCACAAAGCTCATATTGACTGCAAATGCTGCATGGGGCTGTATAAACCGCTTATCCCGCAGCAGCAAGGCAATGTACTCTGAAAAGCTGCCGTGGATGGTGGTTGTCTCAAGCCTTTCACCGTTTTTTAGCATATAAAGAGCTGCATGACGTTTATACTCGCACAGAACAATCATGTCGGCGGAGATTGTGCGGAGTCCACCTCTCGTTTTAACAGTGATGGTCATTTCTTTGCCATAGTCCACTTTTCTCACAGCCAAATCCAGTGCTGCAAACAGAACTTCCCTATCCACAGGCTTTATCAGATAATGCAATGGGTTAACCGCATAAGCATCCAGCGCATAACCCGGTTCAGTGGTTATGTAGATAATCTGCGCGTCGATATTGACACGGCGTATCTCCCGCCCCAGTTCTAAGCCGCTCACCATGGGCATAACCATATCGAGCAGGAAAATATGAAAGCTCTCCTTTTCACAGGCCGTCAGCAATGCGTCTGGGTGGGAAAACCCCCGCAGCTCAGCACTCATGTCGCGCAAGCCCAGATATTCATTTGTAAGAGCGGCAATGCACCGTAACTCGGTGTCTATATCATCACAGATGGCGATACGAAGCATAGCGGTCCTACTACATCATTCAGCTTATTCAAGTCTTGATTACGTTTTATTAAGCTCATGAGTATTACTCCTTTGGTAATCAGATACCCAAATTATAGCAGTTACATTAGTCAAATACAACTTTTTTCATATATCCTTTTATCAAAGTCTTTGAATACATTGAAAATAATTCTTTCAAAATGATTCTCATGCTCTTTCAGAAAACCCGACACCGTCGTCACCGCTATCTTAGCGGCTTCATCATTTGGAAAATGAAATTCTCCTGTTGAGATACAGCAAAAAGCAATGCTTGTGAGGCCCTTGTTTAAAGCAGCTTCCAGACAAGATAGATAGCAGTTCTTCAAATCATTACGCAGGCTATCTGTCAGTTTCCACCCAACAATCGGACCTACTGTATGAATGACATAATCGCATGGTAAATTATATCCCGGTGTTACCACAGCTTTTCCGGTCGGCTCTTGATAATCTTTTCCGTATTTGCTTCGCATTTCATTCATATATTCAAAGCATGCCTGACGAAGTTCGACACCGGCAGCGGAATGGATTGCATTGTCGATACATCCATGACAAGGAACAAAGCATCCGAGCATCTGTGAATTTGCGGCATTTACAATTGCATCAACAGCAAGACGTGTAATATCCCCCTGCCAAATGGATATCTTATCTGCGAAAGCATGTGTACTATGATATTGCCTCTCTATAGTCGGTATATCCTGTAATGTGATCATTCCCTTTTGATTTGCTTCCTCCTGAAGAAACCGATCCTGAATCTTCAAAAACTCCATAGAGATTGGTTTTGGCATACGAAGATTCATAAGAGAACGCATTACTTTCCGTCTTTCAGTTTTGGACATCTGCATTTCTTTGTAATCGTCTGAATCTGCTTTTAATGCATCCACAAGATAGTCAAGTCTTTCATCTTGTCCTGCTTCTTCATGCAAAACATTCGAAGCAGTGCTATCGCAGTCTGCACCGATATCATTTACATCTTTTTTCATGTCCCCACCTATTCCGATTGCTCTTTTTCCAAAGCTCTCTGGTACAACCGCTTCATGCCAGCTTTCATCCTCTACAAAATATTGATCACAGCGAAGATGCATTGCCATTGCTCCACCACAAACAGGACATTTCGGAACCATAACTGATAGTATTCTGCAATCAGTTCGTGCTTTGTTCATAGTTTGAAACAATTCTATCGCATCATACGTTTTCTGATGGCAGTCTCGCGCGCACTGAATCTTCCCATAGTCGCCCTGCGTCGCAAATATCCTTTTCTCTTCAAACCCAGCTTTTTCAAACTGTGCGTCTACATTGGTTGTCAGGACAAAATAATCTTTTTCCGCTATAAGTAAGTCCAGCTGCTGCGGATAATCCTGATCCTGCTCCTATTAATATATGATCTGCATTTTGAATCATTCTGGCAGCCTCTTTGACCTGCTCCTCATATGGCGTTTTCTGAAAGATGTAATCTCTCGCCGGTACACTACTTAAGAATTCTGTCCAGTCCATTTTCATTCCCTTTCTGTATCATTCATAATGTCCTGCATTGTAATACCTGCCATTTCCTGTTCCATGGCACTCTGAATCTGATCCAGTCTCTGATCCAATACATTATGAATGTTTCTTCCCACAGGACACTGGGGATTAGGATTCTCATGAAAATGAAATAAGGTTCCATTCTCTACACATTCAACTGCATGGTAGATATCTAAAAGTGTAATATCTGACAACGGTTTTGCTATCTGTGCTCCGCCACTTCCTCGTGCTACATTTACGATTTCAGCCGCCTTCAACTGTTGTAGAAGTCTTCGAATGACGACCGGATTTACATTTACACTTGCCGCCAGAAAATCACTTGTAATCTTTTCATTTTTAAATACTTCCATACACGAAAGCACATGAATTGCTATCGTAAATCTGCTTGAAATTTGCATTGTCGGTTCTCCTATGGCTTTTACTAATATCTATAGTAGTATAATTTTACATTGTTGTAAAGTCAATAGTTACAACCATTCTCCTCTTACTTTGCTTTTCCAAATTCGCCTGCCCATTCAAATCCTTTTTTCGCCGCAATTACTGCTATCACTTCATTCATAATAGCCGCTGCCGCTATCGTTCCCTGTATCATTTTAGCACTATCAGGTGCACTTTGTGATAAGGTAGAAACTGCAATTCCTGTAAACACAAGTGACACTCCAGAATGTGGCAATAATGCCAACCCCAGATATTTTTGAACAGTCCTTGGCATTTTTGTTGCTTTTGCTCCAATACGTGCACCAAAATATTTTCCGCAGGCACGACTAAGAATATAAATAAAGCAAAAAAACCTGCACCCATAATTGCATGATAATCCAAAGGTGCGCCGAGATTAAAAATCACAACAATCATAACAATGCTTAAAAACGGATTAAACCACTCTATCCGCTCCAAGTATCTTCATTCCAAGTCCAGTGTTCGCAACAGCTCCACCAGTATGGACATCCGCTTCTCTCATCTCAATTAATTTACCTGGTTGCAGGATTTCAGAAACATCTGTTACTTTTCTATCTGGGAATACAGGTGTGACATCCAAGCAGATATGTCCTGCTACTATTACCTTCTTTTTCACCACGTCGCTCTCGCTTTCCAATCATTTCCTACCTATTAATGCCCGTCAAATATTTCTCTTTTTGTAAAATCAGGGAGACTCTCTATGACTCTCCCTGATTTTATCTGCACTTATAGTTTCGGAATATTTACAACTTTCTGATTAGTTCTGTCCCATTAATAATTTCATTACATACATTTCTAATCCTTCAAAATCGCGGTTTTCTACACATTTTTTCTGGAAATCATAATCAAACTGGTCAACTTTTTCTTCTAACATTTTGAAGATTTCAAGGCTGTTCTCTAAATGTCTGTAGCTGTCTTCATCTTTTGTAGTGCGCATCGCTTTTGCATCAAGACCAACATACTCGCCGTGATCTCCATAGCCATTCTCTTTCAATACTTTCACCTGATTGAATGCTGCACGAAGATTCTCAACACCAAATGATTTATCCTGGTCGTAGCGGATTCCGTTCTGATCATTTAAATGAACTGTCATTAATTTGCCCATTGCAAGTGCAAATCCGATCTCATGTGCTGGATCTAATCCTGCAAGGATTGCATGTGCACTTTCAAGGTTACCACCAACACGGCTAGGATCTGTTGTCGCAGCTGAGATTGCCATTACATGTCCCATTGTCCCACAGATGCTTCTGTCGATTGGCTCATTTGGCTTAGGCTCGATACAGATGCGGATTTTTGAATCGTATGCAAGCATCTTGTTGATTGCTTCTATTAACATCTTTGTAGCCCGCACTGGTGATTTGCTTTCTGCACACAATGTACCTTCTCTTGCGAGCCAGAGAACAACCATGTCACACCCCAACTCATTGGCGATATCGATGGAGCGATATGCTCTCCACATTGCATATTCCCGATCTTCTTTTGAAGTGCTCATGAATCCGCCATCTGCTGTATGTCCATCCATCCAGAGACGTGGTGCGACAAATTCAGCTGCAAGATTGTATTTGTCTAATTTTGTTTTTAATTCTCTTGCTTTTACTTTAATTTCTTCTTCTGTGTAATCATTGATGTTTGGTACTGCATCATCATCATGGAACTGAATTGCTGAGAATCCAAGCTCTGCAAATTTTGCAAGTTTGGTATCGAAATCAATTTCCTGTCTTGTTGCTGGTCCGTATGAATCAGCTCCTGAATGTACGTTCCATGGTCCTACTGAAAATTTGAATTTGCTCATGTTTTTTTCTCCTTCTCCTTTAAAAAATAATTATAAAAATGGATAGCAGAATCAAATCCTGTTTTGTTTTTGGATTTGTAATGTATCTCTGTGATAGATACATCATAGCAACAGTCCAATTTTCTTTCTCGTAGTTATTTGCTTTTAAATCATGACAAATTTGCTATTTTCAGTTATACTTACTATAAGAGATTATAGTTTTATATTTATCTATGTGTGCATATGAAGAAAGGACAAAAGCCATAAATTCATTACGAACTTTATGGTTCTCCGGAATAATAGATGGTTAATAATGAATATGAAGTAATCCAACATAATAATAGTAATTTTCACATTTTCCTTGTGAATCTTATTTACCGCACCCCGCATATTCACAAAGATTACGAGATTAGTCTTGTACTGGATGATAACCCAAACATTATTACGACCGAAGGAATTACGCGCCTTTCTCCCGGAGATATTTTCATCATGAATCCTTTCTTCAGCCATGAGATTACTTCACAGGAACCCGCCCTGATTATGTCTCTGCAAATTTCACCTGCTTTTTTTGCTACGTATTTTCCACAGATAGCACGTACAGAATTCAGTGTGTTTCATCTAAATGCAGAGAATACTCCTGAGGACTGCCATATCATTCGCGATTATCTTTTCCAATTGGCATACGTCTATTTTGAGAATCAGGACAATGCCTCCATTAAATGCACAATCCTGATTAACCAATTATTTTTATATTTATTAGAATCGCAGCCTCACCATCTGATTGCAGACAAAGAAATGCACGCCTCTCAGATGAAAGGAAAAAGAATGCGAAAAATCATGAAATACATGGATGAGCATTACGCAGAAAAACTCCTTTTATCCGACATCGCCGAACAAGAGGATCTTGATTTGTATTATTTATCTCATTTTTTTAAAGAATCTTTTGGAATCACCTTCCAGAACTATCTGGCCAAAATCCGTAGTGAACATGCAAGACAGCTTTTGCTTCTAACAGATTATTCACTTCTGGATATCGGTATTACCTGTGGTTTTTCAGATCCAAAGTATTTTAATAAAGGATTTGCATTACAGTATGGATGTTCTCCTAAAGAATACCGCAAGAACTTCCAAAATGCTCACTTAGAGCAGCAACAGAAATCTGTGCTTACTACTCAGGAGTTTCTATCAGAGAGTGCAAGTCTTGAAATTTTGCAAATGTATCATCAAAATGTGAAATGAATCCAAATGTGGTTTTCAATCCAGCCTCCGCTTTTCCACAATCAATTCTCAGAAGATACCCTGCTGTTGTAGCTATGTCAATGCTATTTGTCTTTTATTTCATAGGGTTTGTTCCACGATCCAATTTCAATCAGATTTCCTTCGGGGTCAGCTATATAGCAGGTTCTCTGTCCCCATGGCTCTGTTGTTGGTTCTAAAACAGGTGACGCACCTTTACTGATTGCATTTTTGTATTCCAGGTCCACTTCTTCAAAAGTATCAACATAAAGTGTGATTTCCGAATGACCGTTTATTCCCTTCACATATTCATATTTTCTGCTTGTCATATTCTCAAAATCTTTTCTGCCATAAAGCAAAAACAGTGTGCCATCTTTTACAAGATACACATTTGATGTCTGCTCACTCTCCTGAATTTCAAAGCCAAGCACATCCCTGTAAAATCTAATCATAGTTTCCATATCGTTTACGAGCAATCCAAAACCGTCTAACCTCATAATTGACCTCCTTAAATTATAATAGCAAGCTCTTTTTAACAAATCGGGTTTTATCTGCGACTGCCATCATCATTAAAATTCTTTTTTAATGCAGTTTCTGTTGGGTAAATTGAAGCAATTAAAATGATTATCTGAATCGCAACCAAAGCGCCTCCAACCAAACCCACTCTATCATCGGAAGCACCATATACAGGTATATGTGCGACAAGAGAAGGGAATAGAATAATCCAACCGATTTTCCACCAAAGACGTCCAGCGTACTCATGCGCGAATTTCCAAGTGTCCATATTTTTCATAGAACGAGAGGTTCTGTATCCCATTAATCCGTTAATTGTTTTAGGAGTATGCTTCCACATTAAATATCCTCCAATAACCATTGCCAACGGAACCAGCAAATCACATATAAGCATAAACCACCAAAACCACATTTTAAAACACCTCCACAACTTCTAATTTACCACTTTTTCATCAAATCCTTGTCCTTCATCAAATATTTATCTTCGCTCCTGCAATCTCTGCTCTATATTCCAAGAGCATTCTCCATGCATGGCATAACACCCATCACAGCAAGAGCATCCAGCACCAAGCGTCTGCGTTCTGTTAAAGCCTACATGCATATAATGCGCAATCATGTAATCTACCTGACAGATCGCCGGCAGCATTCCTGTGGCATTATATTTCTTCGCATACTTTATAAAACCACAATCCGTTATTTTAATTGAAAATCTCTCTTCATCCACATCCTGATAATCAACCGTCCAGTCAAATTCGTGAAGCTGCTCATTCTCCTGTCTTCGGATGTGCTCTCTTGACTTCTTTCTCATTCCATTCATATAAGATTTTCCCACCACATGTAACAATGGCTTTGGCACGGTCAGAAGCATTTTTTCATTCATAAGGAGCATCAATACATCTCGCTCATGTACGTGAAGCCCCAGTTTTTCCATCGTCTTATACCACGCCACATACCCCGGTGCATAGGCATAGTTGAATGCAAACATACTATTTCCGATATCCTCAAATTCATTTATTAATTCATGGAATCTTCCATCTGATGCCCTTTTAAATCCTATCCAAAAGTCTTTTCCATACCGTTTTCTGATCATACTTCTGCTTCTCGTCATCGTAAGTTTGTATAGAAAGATTGCAGTCTGTTTTACTTTCATCGGTGCCCCCATTTCATCTGTTCAATCCAGTCATAAAGATATCAAGGATCAGCTTCTCGTTGTCTAGTGCGGCTATTTTTTCTTTTATCCAAATGCAAATTTCTTTTTTCAACAAATCATAAATTATCTGATTGACTAATGAAGTGTTTTACTTTACTCAGCTTCAATTTATCATGGATTCATTATAGCATTTACACCCGTCAAAATCTATCATGATTGCATTGGCTTAACGGCGCATATAGAAAAGAGCACCCTTCATTATCAGCAGCAGTTCATCTGACACTTGCAAATCCCTTTTCCAGATCCGCTATAATATCATCAATATGTTCGGTTCCGATTGATAACCGGATGGTATTCTGATGAATTCCCTGGTCGGTCAGTTCCTCTGCTGTGAGCTGACTGTGCGTTGTGGTTGCCGGATGAATCACAAGGCTCTTTACATCTGCTACATTTGCAAGAAGAGAGAAAATCTGCAATCCATCAATGAACTGATATGCCTCTTTCTTCCCACCTTTGATGTCGAAGGTAAAGATGCTGGCGCCACCATTTGGGAAATACTTCTCAAACAGCTCATGATCCGGATGTTCTGACAGAGATGGATGGTTTACATGTTCCACCTGTGGATGATTGCTGAGAAATTCCACAACCTTCTTTGTATTTTCTGCATGCCTGTCCAGTCGTAATGATAAGGTTTCAACTCCCTGTAAAAGCAGGAAAGCATTGAAGGGCGAAATCGCTGCTCCCGTGTCACGAAGTAAGATTGCACGAATGTATGTCACATAAGCTGCCGCTCCTGCTGCATCAACAAAGGAGATACCATGATAGCTTGGATTGGCCTCTGCAATCTGCGGATACTTCCCACTCTTTTTCCAATCAAACCTGCCGGAATCTACAATGATTCCACCTAGCGTGGTTCCGTGACCACCAAGGAATTTTGTTGCTGAATGTACCACGATATCTGCTCCATGTTCGATCGGTCTGATGAGATAAGGTGTTCCAAAAGTATTGTCAATGATGACCGGCAATCCATGCTTATGTGCTAATTCAGCTAGTGCATCAATATCCGGAATATCTGCGTTTGGATTTCCTAATGTTTCAAGAAAGACTGCTTTTGTGTTTGGTCTGATGGCAGCTTCTACTTCTGCCTGATTGTGGACATCTACAAATGTTGTTTCCACTCCGTAAATCTTCAATGTATGCGCCAGGAGGTTATAGCTTCCTCCATAGATGGTTTTCTGTGCTACAATGTGGTCTCCGCTTCCTACAACGGCCTCTATCGCATAGGTAATAGCTGCGGCACCACTGGCTGTAGCAAGGGCTGCAACACCGCCTTCCAATGCGGCAATTCTTTTTTCCAACACGTCCTGTGTGGAGTTCGTAAGCCTTCCATAGATATTTCCTGCATCTGCAAGTCCAAACCTTGCCGCAGCATGTTCTGAATTGTGAAATACATAAGATGTTGTCTGATAAATCGGTACTGCCCTGGAATCCGTTGCCGGATCTGCCTCTTCCTGTCCTACATGTAACTGTAAAGTTTCAAATCTGTAATCACTCATATTAAAATCCTCCATTTTCCCCTGTTTATTGTCTACCATTTCTATAGGTTTTATATGCATATTATAACCAGTCCAAATCAATTGCGCAAATACACAAATGTTAGGGCTGGCTATAGTGTTTTCTTATATCACAATTTGTGATATCGATAACCTCCTGCTGTATAGTGCAAGCGCCCAATGCTTTCACACCGGGCGTTTTTTCTCGTACTAAAATTCGCATGGAGCATTTCCTGAGAAATCAGCAATCACCCCATGTGCATTCTCGATGTAGAATACCTCGAAGATTGGATTTTCTGCTGTCTCATACTGTCCCTTAACAATCGGGTTTAACATACAGGCTTCCTTTATCTTCATATTGTTTTCAAATACTGCTTTACCGTGTAAACGAATCCAAGCGTATTCCGGTGAAGATACTGAAACTTCGATTTCAGGATTCGCCTGTATGTCCTTGTATACATCCTTTGTGTTGTTTGTGCAGAACCACAGCTTTCCGTCTTTCTCAAGGCTAAACATAAACGGACGGCACTTTGCCTTACCATCTCTACCCACTGTTGCTAAAAACTGTACCGGATTCTCCTGTAAAAATTCTACTACCTTTTTCATGTTTTTGACTTCCTTTCTAATAAAGTGATTCATTGATTCTGGTTTTTCTAGTTGTAACCGTTGTGATTACATCAATCACTTTATTATTATCTTGTTGTAATGTCAAGTGTTACATCAAGAAATTAAAAATAATCCTTACTCCGGTTTTAGAAGTAAGGATTATTTTAATTTACAGTTCTTTTGATATCACACTTTCTGTATCATTCACAATGTCCTGCATGGTAGATACCTGAAAGTGTAATGTCTGACAACGGTCACGAAAGCATATATGCTTTTCCTCTATCCGTTATTCTGCCACTTCCACAGTACCGTCTTCCTTAACGGTGATACTCATGTGATCCTTCACATACTGAAGGAAATCCTCGCCAAGAGAATCAATGACCGGCATACTTGCTTCCTTCAGCCAGACATCTGCAAGGATTGCACCGGCTGCTGCAAGTGAATCAATCGGCTCGGAAAACAGCATACAGGCCGGCTGCCTCTGCATCGAACAGGCGCAATACAATACCAGTCCTCCTGTGGTGGATCCGATGGTTCTCGGAAGGCACAATGCCTTTCCAGCCATCTCTTTTCCGTACAGATCATGATTGTTCTGATCTCCACAGGTTGCCTTTTTGTCTCCAAACTGCAATGCTTTCTGAAATGAAGCCAGTGTATTCAATCCTTCTCTTGAAACAACTGCAGGAGCTGTTACATTTCCTGCGGCTACTACTCTTCCCTGAAATGTTTTCATACCTTCAGCCCTCCTGTCGTAATCTGCTGCAAGATTTCATCATCTGTGTAATATCTTGCACTGGTATAGGTTCTCAGCTTATTGCTCGACGTAATGACCGGCATGCTAGTACTAAGCGGATTGTTCATATACATGAGTGGACAGATATAGGATACAATAACGCCTGACTCTTTTAATATCCGTGCATACTCTGTCTGTGCAAATTTCTCCAGCACAGCCGGTGCTGCAGTAAAAACTGTCGGAATCGCTACCTTTTTCCTGCCTGCCGCCTTCAAGCCTGCATCTACCTTCTTTGTCCAGTCGGTCAGCTGTTCCAGACTCATATGTGGACATCCCATAAAGCAAAGCTTAGGCTTCGCATCTTTCTTTTTCCAGATGACCGGATAGCTGTCATAGATACGCTGCAGCTCTGCATCATCAATGATATAGGTCTCAGCATCCTCAAGAATCAGATTTCTACCCTGCTCTATTGCTTCCGG
>CAYZUC010000082.1:8376-12659 GCA_964481705.1 uncultured Lachnospiraceae bacterium | reverse complement strand
CCAAGCACCCATTCCCATTCTGAATAACTTATCTCAATCAAAAAGGAACCATCCGGGATCCTGTCACTTGTTGGAAATTATATCTATTACCAGCATTATAACAATGAGGAGGGCATGACTCTCTACAAGTCAAGCATTGATAAAAAGTTTGAACGACAGGTTGCAGATTTTATTATAGACCCTGCCTCTGTCCAGGACGGTAATATCTATTTTAACGGCACACTGGATAATCATTATCTGTTTTGTCTTGATACGACTACTGACATGTTATCAACGGTATATAAAGGGAATGTATGGGCTCCCACTGCTTTTCACGATTACGTCTACTACATGAATGTGGCAGATGATTATCGACTTTATCGTTACAAGATGAATTCCGGGGAGATTGAAAAGCTTACAAATGACCGCGTAGATACCTACAATGTAACTGAAAACTATATATTTTATCAAAAAAACAGCCAAGATGCTCCATCCATTCGTCGCATGCGCCTTGATGGCAGCGAAGAGGAAGAGATCATGGCCGGTAATTTTGAAAATATCAATACCACTTCACAATATGTTTATTTCAATGAATTTGATAAGCCTACTCCTGTCTATCGTACGCCGATTCAAGGAGCTGTTGACGTACAACCCTTTGATGAAGCATCAAAGCATGTGAAATAATTATGCTTCCAGTTCTTCCAGCATCCTTTGAATGGTTTTCCCATTTACTGGATGCTTTTTTCTTGGAGCAACCTGAGCCAACGGCTTTAGAACAAAATCACGATGCTCCATATCCGCATGTGGAATGATCAGGTTCTCACTCTCTAACACCAATTCGTCATAAAAAAGAATATCAAGATCCAATGTTCTCGGCCCCCAATGAACCTCTCTTTTCCGATCAGCATCTGATTCAATGGTATGGCACACATTCAAAAGCTCCTGTGGTGTAAAAAGCGTTTTGACTTTCACCACCCCATTTAAGAAATCCTCCTGTTCCACCGGTCCATATGGCTTTGTAAGTAAAAAGTCCGAACATTTCAGTACCCTGCACTCCGGAATCTCCTCCAGTGATTGTACTGCGTGCTTGAGATACTGTTCCTTGTCTCCAATATTAGAACCAAGCGCTAAATAACATTCATGCCAGCTTCTGTGTATTTTTACAGATACGGTTTCCAAAGACAATCCAATAGGAGCCCATGGTTTTTTAATCTCCAAATCAACCGCATCCAACAAGTCATAACGTAATAAAAGATTCTTTGCCAAGCGTTCGGTTGCTGTCTCAATCAACTGGAATGTATTTGTAATAAGATAAGATGAAATGTAATGACATACCTCACCATAATTAACCGAACGTGTTAAGTCATCTTGTACTCCCGCTTCATGCAACGTCAGATAAAGTGTGGCTGATACTAAAAACTTCTGACCGAGTGCGTTTTCTTCTTTATATACGCCATGTTTTCCAAAAACCTCAAGATTTTCGATTCGTATCTGATCCATACTCACCCTCCAATACTCTTATTCAGAATTGCCTGTGTCATTTTGATTGCTCTTGCATTTTCCTTTACATCATGCACACGTACAAACATGCAGCCGGCTTGAACCGCAAAAACTGTAGTTACAATCGTTCCCTCTACTCTCTCCATAACCGGTAAGTCCAGTGTCAGTCCAATGACTGATTTTCTGGATGTCCCAAGTAATATTGGATATCCTTCCGGTATGCACTCTTTCATCTGACCAATGGATATCAGGTTCTGTTCATAGGATTTCGCAAAGCCTACTCCAGGATCCAGAATAATACGTTCCTTTTTTATCCCGGCTGCTTCTGCAATTCTCAGGCTCTGTTCCAAATCATCACGAACTTCCTTAACAAAATCCTGATACCTCTTATTCTCACGATTATGCATAATACATATGGGTATGCCATAGTCTGCAACCACATCTGCCATGTTCCGATCCTGTTTTAATCCCCAAATATCATTAATCATATCAGCGCCGGCACGAATCACAGCATCTGCTACATTTCCTTTATATGTATCTGCAGATATTGGTATATCAAAACTCCTTTTCAGCGCTTCCACAACAGGGCAAATTCGTTCTATTTCTTCCTGTTCAGAAACAAGTTCAGCTCCAGGTCGTGTCGATTCTCCTCCCACATCAATGATAGACGCTCCCTCTGCAATCATTTGTTCGACATGATGTAATGCTTTATCTATGGTATCAAAGTTTCCACCATCAGAAAAGGAATCCGGCGTAACATTCAGGATTCCCATTATATACGTATTTCCCTGTGTTTTAAAATCATGTCCACCAATAATCATTAATAACGTATCCTTTCGTTTCTCTTCTTTCCCTTCCAGTTACACTCTTTTGATGCACGACACTCAAAACACTCGCGAGACATCTTGTCAGCAGAATATATAATACCACTCAACGTTCTTTCATCTTTCATTTTCTCGTTTCTATGATTACGGATTGCTATCAGTATCTCGGAGGACGACTCTCGATCAAACCCTCGCCACCTCATGCGATATACCCTCTATATACTCCACATCCCTGCCAACATCATGGAGTAAAGCTGTACTATATATCAATTCCTTTTCAAGATTCATTCCATATTCCAGGTTCAGAATATAAGCAATTCTTGCTACATTCATAAAATGAACAATATCGTGTCCACAAAAGCAGCGATCTTTTTCCAGGTCAGCAATCTTTCTGATATGTCTTTGATATTCCCTGTTTTGTATAATTGCATTAATTTTATCCACGTGAATTCACCATCCCAAAAAAAACATTACGAAGAGATTCCTGTTCCTCGAACATACCTCTGGTAGCATAAGTCATAGTTGAACTTCCAGGCTTTTTCACGCCTCGCATTGTCATGCATAAGTGTTCTGCCTCAATCAATACCATAACTCCCTTGGGATGAAGATTGCCCATAATCGCGTCCGCAATCTGTGTAGTCAGCTGTTCTTGAATTTGGAGTCTTTTTGCAAAGACTTCAACAGTTCTTGCCAGCTTACTCAAGCCAACCACTTTTCCATCGGGGATGTAAGCAATGTGTGCCTTACCATAGAAAGGCATCATATGATGCTCACATACGGAGTAAAAGGTAATATCTTTTTCCAAAACCATTTCACTATTTACTGCGTGAAATGTTTTACTAAGCGGAATAGCAGCATCCTCTTCCATGCCAGCATAGATTTCCTGATACATTCTGCTGACACGTTCCGGAGTCTCCAAGAGTCCTTCTCGTCCAACATCTTCTCCGATTCCCTCCAGAATCAAACGGACGCCTTCTTCGATTTTCTCTTTATCAAACATGATTTCTCCTATCTACTACGTTGTACTTTTACGCATTCAAAAATCAAACAGACCTATTATATCACAAATATACAAAGAAAACTATTTTCCTATATGAAGTCTTCCTAAAAACGAAAGGGAACCAAATGCAATTATGATGCTATCCCGATCAGCCAGTAAATGAGCCATCTCCACCGCATCCTCTAAACTGTCTGCTGCTGTAACCCGGGGATTGTATTTCATTACCGTCTGCGCAAGCTCTAATGCTGTAAGTGCACGTTCCGGCCAGGGTGGAGTAACTGTAATAATCTCCGAAGCAAGTGTCACCGTATGTAATATTACCTTTTCATATTCCTTATCTTTTAGAACCCCAATAATGAAGATCAATCTCTTACCCGGGAAATATTCCTTTATTGATTTTTCCAAACTAATGGCAGCTTCCTCATTATGTGCTCCATCGATTAAAAACAACGGTTTTTCTTCCAGAACAGACAATCGTCCCGGCAATAAACACCTCTTTAACCCTTTCTTCATATGATCCAACGTAATCGAAAAGTTAAGTTCTTTTAAAACAGAACATACTGTTAATGCCAGGACAGCATTTTTTACTTGATAATCACCGGACATTTGGAGCTCCCATTCTTCTCCATGATAGCGAAATATTAATCCCGGGAACTTACGAGAAATAAGCTCAGCCTCATGATCATCCGCAAGAATAAGAGGACTGTTCATTTTCTTTGCTCTTTCTCTGATCACTTCAAGACATTCTTCTCTCTGTCTTATCGAAACAGCTCTGGAATTCTCCTTAATGATACCAGCCTTCTTTTCTGTAATTTCCGTTATTGTTTTACCCAAAAATCCCATATGATCCATAGAAATGGACGTTAATACGCTGACTACGGGAGTCCTTATGATGTTGGTTGCATCAAGGTCTCCCCCCATACCGGTCTCCAATACAACCATATCGCATTTCTTTTCCCAAAAGAACAGAAACGCTAAAG
>CAYZUC010000082.1:3682-8366 GCA_964481705.1 uncultured Lachnospiraceae bacterium | reverse complement strand
TTTCAAATGTAGTTGGATGAGGAAGTCCATCAGCGGTCATTGCCTCAGCTTCCTCCTTTATCTGTGTCAGCAGTCTTGCTACCATTGCCTTTGAGATATTTCTTCCATCCACGCGATATCTTTCTTCGTAGCAAAAAACAGCCGGGGAACTGTAGCAGCCCGTTCGATAACCAGCTTCCTTTAAAATATTACACAGAAAGGCACAGGTGGAGCCTTTTCCATTCGTCCCTGCGACATGGATAAATCGCAGTCCATCTTGAGGGTTACCCAGGCGGCGACATAATTCCCGTATATTCTCCAGTCCAAGAACACTTCCATATTGTTTTGTTTGTTCAAAATAATCCATTGCCTGACTGTAATTCATTTTGCTCCCGTTCCTGCACATCTATTTTATGCATCATTTATTGTCTTTCTATAGCCTCTCTTTTCATTCTCTTAAGAAATCATGAAAAAGGGAATACCTCTTTTGAGAATTGGACATACTTACCATATGATGAAAAAATTTTTATGTTGCGGCCTGATTGGCTGGTGTATCGAAATCTTGTTTACTTCGTTTGATTCCTTTCGTCGAAGAGATCTGCGTTTAATAGGACAAACCTCTATATGGATGTTCCCCATTTATGGAATGAGCATATTGATTCTCCCACTCTCAAGGCTGTGTAGAAAACAGTCTGCATTATGCCGCGGTATCATCTATATGTTCAGCATCTTTACTGTCGAATACGTATCGGGAAGACTGCTGCGTTCACGAAAGCTCTGTCCATGGGATTATAGCCGTTCCAAATATAATATTAATGGCGTAATCCGCCTGGACTACGCCATCTGGTGGTTTCTCACCGGACTACTTTATGAAAAAATACTAACTAAATGGAATCATCCATATCGTCCTCATCAATAGCACTGATATTCTGGGTATTCAGGGTGCGACGCTTTCTACGTTCAATCTCAGAATTCTCCAGGATAAAATTCTTCACTTCTTTTGCATGCTTAATATGTATAAGTTCAATCTTCGGTGTAGATACATCCCCGGTAAAACAGATGATGGTACCAAGTCCAAACATTTTCTCAATTAAGCTTGTTTCCATTTTAACATCCTGGATCTTATACATATAGCAATCGTTCTCTTCTGTCTTGAGCAGACCTGTATCAACCGTAAGAACCTCATTGCCAATTGTATATTTTGTAAAGGTCCATGGTAGTCCAAAAAACAACCATCTTTTTCTCTCAGTATATGCCATTTGTAACCCTCCTGCTTTCATTTAATACAGATTATTATAACAGAACGACACGAAAAAAAATACCCTTATTTTGCATGATATTAGATTGAAATTTTGACCCGTCTATTATATAATAAATGAAATGAAAAGGAGGGACTACTCATGGATACACTCTCATGTATTTACGGACGAAGAAGTATACGCAATTTCTCAGACAAGCCCGTCTCACACGAGACATTGGAAGAAATTATCAAGGCAGCTTCCTATTCTCCTTCTTGGAAACACACTCAGATTGTTCGTTATATTGCAATCGAATCAAAAGAGATCAAGGATCGTATTGCTAATGAGTGTACCTCATCTTTTGTTTACAACAGCGGAACCATGAATAAGGCTCCTATGTTGGTAGCAGTAACCGCTTTAAAAGGACGCAGCGGTTATGAGAAGGACGGATCCTATACTACCGGCCGTAAGGATACCTGGCTGATGTTTGATTCCGGCTGTGCTTCACAAACTTTTTGTCTCGCCGCTCATGCTCTCGGACTTGGTACTGTGATTATGGGTATTTTTGACGACGATAAGATTACCGAATTGCTAAACATCCCGGAGGATAGAGAACTTGTCAATTTAATCTGTATTGGTTATCCCGCAGAATCTCCGGAGGCTCCAAAGAGAAAGGCCGTTACGGATCTTCTCACATACATTTAATTTTCCAATAGAAGAGAATATTTATTCTCTTCTATTTTTTAGATGTATCAATAGTACAACAAAAATAGTTATGGAGGAAATGAAATGAGACACTTAATGAGTCCACTGGATCTATCCGTGGAGGAATTAGATGCACTAATGAATACTGCATCTGATATCAAAAAAAATCCTGCCAAATATGCGCACGCTTGCGATGGTCGTATTCTTGCGACCTGTTTTTATGAGCCCAGTACACGTACGCGGCTCAGTTTTGAGTCTGCCATGTTACATCTGGGTGGCAAGACGCTTGGCTTCGCTTCGGCTGACTCTTCTTCTGCTGCCAAGGGAGAAAGTGTATCCGATACGATCCGTATTATTTCCTGTTATGCAGATATTTGTGCGATGCGTCATCCAAAGGAAGGGGCTCCCATGGTTGCTTCACAAAAATCATCTATCCCGGTCATCAATGCCGGTGATGGTGGTCACCAGCATCCTACACAGACGCTTACGGATTTGATGACCATACACGCACTCAAGGGGCATCTTGACAACCTGACCATCGGTCTGTGTGGTGACCTGAAGTTTGGCCGCACGGTTCACTCACTTATAAAAGCCCTGGTTCGTTATCCCAATGTAAGGTTTATCTTTATCTCACCGGAAGAGCTTAGGATTCCCGGTTATATTCGTGATGATGTATTGATTAAGAACAACATTGATTTCAAGGAGGTTACGCATCTCGAAAAGATCATGGGTGAGTTGGATCTTCTCTACATGACGAGAGTACAGAAAGAACGTTTCTTTAACGAAGAGGATTATATCCGTTTAAAAGATTTCTATATTCTGAACAAGCAGAAAATGGAGCTTGCAAGACCCGATATGCTGGTACTTCATCCACTTCCGCGTGTTAATGAGATATCTGTAGAAATCGATGATGACCCTCGAGCCGTTTACTTTGAACAGGTTCAATTTGGTATGTATATTCGAATGGCTCTAATTCTGATGTTATTAGGAATTGAGATATAACGTTAACTATTCAAATATTTATATTAATCGCATGGAAATGGAGACGAAACAATGTTAAACGTAGGAAAAATAGAAGAAGGCTTTGTATTGGACCATATTGAAGCCGGAATGGGAATGAAGATTTATCATAATCTAAATTTAGACAAGCTTGATTGCTGTGTTGCAATTATTAAGAATGCTAAGAGTGAAAAGATGGGAAAAAAGGACATTCTAAAAGTAGAATGCCCCATCTCCATGCTGGATCTTGATATTTTAGGTTTTATTGATCACAATATTACAGTAAATGTTATCCAAGCGGGTGAGATTGTAGACAAACCAAAGCTCTTCCTACCTTCCAAGATTGTAAATGTCATCTCCTGCAAGAACCCAAGATGTATCACATCCATCGAGCAGGAACTAACTCAGGTATTTTTACTTACCGATGAAAAAAAGGAAATCTATCGTTGTAAATACTGTGAAGAAAGATACGGTGAACAGTAGACTTTCTATCATCCGCGTATCTGTCCGTTACCATATACCAGATATTTGCTGGATGTAAGTGCAATCAGTCCCATTGGACCTCTTGCATGTATCTTCTGTGTACTAATTCCGATTTCTGCACCAAAGCCAAATTCAAACCCATCGGTAAATCGTGTCGATGCATTCACATAAACTGCTGCAGAATCAATCTCATTTAAGAATTTCTCAGCATGAGACATATCTCCGGTAATAATTGCTTCTGAATGATGTGTCGAGTATTGATTGATATGTGCAATAGCTTCTTCCAGCGAATCAACTACCTTTACCGAAATAATAGCATCACAGTATTCCGTTGCGAAATCTTCTTCGGATGCTGTGATGATTTCTTTACATTCCGCAACCGCTCTCTCATCGCCGCGTACTTCAATTGATTTCTTATGAAGGCGCTCAAATATCATCGGAATAGCCTTATCTGCTATATTCTTGTGAATAACAAGAGATTCACAGGCATTACATACGCCCATTCTCTGTGTCTTGGCATTATCAATGATATCAACCGCCATAGCAAGGTCTGCACTTTCATCTACAAAAATATGGCAATTTCCAACTCCGGTCTCTATAACAGGTATGGTACTGTTCTCTACAACCGAACGAATCAAACCTGCTCCTCCTCGGGGAATCAGCAAATCCACATATTCCTTTAATTTCATAAATTCCTTTACTGTCTCACGATCCGTCTTCTCGATAAGTAAAAGACAATCTGCTGGAATACTAACCTTCTCCAATGCCTCTCTTAACACACGAACAATTTCAATATTCGAATGGATAGCATCCGAACCACCCTTTAAGATCACTGCATTTCCCGACTTAAAGCATAGACCAAATGCATCTGCTGTCACATTAGGACGAGATTCATATATGATACCAATCACACCAATCGGTACACGTTTCTGCACAATTCTCAATCCATTTGGTCGTTCTACGGTATTCATGACTTCACCAATAGGATCCGGTAACTCAACCAACTGTCTTAGGCCTGTTGCCATTCCTTCAATTCTCTCCTCACTCAGGCGGAGCCGATCAACCATAGAAGCCTTCATTCCATTTGCAATCGCGGCATCCACATCGATACGATTTCTTTCCAGAATACTCTCTGTATGATCAACAAGCGCCTGTGCTGCTTCCAGTAATCCTTCGTTCTTCTTATCTGTATTCATCGCATTCAAAAAGGTGGAAGCTCTTTTCGCCGCTATTCCTAATTCGTTTAAATAATTCATGTTGCTCTCCATAATATAACCTCT
>CAYZUC010000082.1:0-3672 GCA_964481705.1 uncultured Lachnospiraceae bacterium | reverse complement strand
TTCCATTCTGTCTTTCTTCGTTCTATCTTTTCTAATATACATTTCTTACTCTGCTTTTGCAATAGTCTGATTCTCATTTTCCCCCTGTGTATACACTTTTCCCTCCTTAATTAAATCCAGTAGTATACCTGCTATCTTGGGGTCAAATTGCTTTCCTTTATTCGACTCCAGTTCAAATAGTATGCATTCTGTACTGAGTTTGTTGCGATAGCATCTCCTGCTGTTCATTGCATCAAACGAATCAGCGACACAGATGATTCTGGCAACAAGCGGAATATCTTCACCTGCGAGTCCCTCTGGATAACCTTTTCCATCATATCTCTCATGATGATAAAGAACACCCTCTCTGATATTATCAATGGAGGTAAAATCCTCCAACATCTCAGCTCCTCTTACTGTATGGAGCTTAATTACTTCAAATTCTTCATCCGTCAATCTGCCCGGTTTCTTCAAGATCTCATCTGGAATATAGCATTTTCCACAATCATGCATAAGAGCAATGTAGTAGAACTTCCGGCGTTCATCCTCCGATAGCCCCAGTTTCTGTGCAATCATCTCGGAATAAAGAGCAACGCGCTGCGAGTGTCCATTCGTATACGTATCCTTCGCCTCGAAGAACCGAGTAAATACACCAATTGACTGACTGATGATATGCTCATCCTGTTTAAATCGAAGGTGAACTTCTCGTAAACGGATTTTCATAATAATCAACATGACTGTCCATACGGACCACAACAGGTAGCCTAAACCTAACAGCCAAAAATAGATACTGTTGACAAAACTTTTCTCTAGATAGTAATTCACATGAAATACTTGAAAATCAATTGGTTCTTCCCCTTGATAGTAGAAAATCATCCCATAAACCACCTTGGGATATTCCTCTGTCTTACTAAAATTAATCGGGTATTCCTTCGACGCAATATCCGGATGGTAAATAAGATAATCTCCCCTGTGAAGAGGAATCATCAAATCAGGGTCTGCAATAAAATAGTCCAGTTCCAAATCCTCCGGCTTGTAATTTCTCAAATCGACAGTCTGTACTTTCTCCTGTCCATCACAATTCTGATGAACTTCAAAACATCCACACCATGCATTATTGAGAAATGTATCCGACTCAATGTCAATTCTCATAGTCCAATTCGATATTATGGAATCTCCTGTATTAATTACGGTTGCATCATAAATGGTTCCTCTATAGTTTAATACCTCTCCATCTACATCGATTGCCTTCTGCCAGGAGTCAGTGCTGCCTTTTCTGGGCTCAATGGAAACTTGAAAATCCTTGCTTTCCATTCCTGCATCGTATTCTCTGGATGTATGATTAAATACATAGATATACGAAACAAATACTATTGTTAAAATCAACAATATAACGAGCCAAACGATCATAATTCTCTTATCTCTGTTATCTCTACTATTCGTATCCATTTTTACACCACCTCTTCTGTAGAATGCACGCAAAGTATTATGACCTTATTTTACCATACTCTTAGTTGATATTCCATGAAACATTAAAATACCTCCTTTCCCATATTGCAGAAAGGAGGTATTGGATTACTACTGTTAAGATACCGATATATGTGCTAGTCCATATTGAACCATCTGGGCGAGGAATGCCATACACATTCCAAATACCGTCAGAACAAACACGAGAATAATAGCTGTTTTATCATAAATTAACTTGTGTTCTTCCTGTTGAAAGCATGCAATCAAAATCTCTGCGCCAAGAAAAATGAATACAAACGGCCACAATTTCAATAACAAGGTATATCCTACCGTTGGAAGGAAGATATTAATTAAAAAGAACAGCCCAACACATATCATGGATAATCCTAAGGTGAAGGTACCCACACGACGATTCTGTGTTTTTTCTGGAGTGTACTTTTCTACCACAAATTTCTGTTCTGGTGTCTCTTGTTTCATTGTTGTACTCTGAATATCCATCTAATTGTTCCCCTCTTTCTGTTCGGAATCCTTTTGATCCAATTCCTTCTTTTTTCCACGAATTAAGTAAATACCAAATAAAATTACACATATAGAGACAATGGTCTCCGGTACACGTTCAAAAATATTGTTAAGTGTATCTGATACATTAGGGAAATAATCTGCAAACGAGAAATAAAACATTGCCTGAAAATTCTTCCATAATGCACATCCACCAAGAATAATCAATGCTATGGCAACTATCTTTCTTCCTCTGTTTCCTGATACAAATTCTTTCAACTGACCGTCCTCTATTCCAAATAGGAATCGATCTTCCAATGCATAGAACTCTTCATCTGACATCGATGCAATGTTGTGTGTATGAAAAAAACTGTAAAACCAGATAATAGGCAGGATGAATGCCAAAAAGTCAATATTCAAAGCATAGGAAAATGCCATAATAAGACCAAAGGCTGCCATCAAACTAAGTCCCATTTTATAAAATCCCTGATACATTTCCCCTGCTCCCGGGATAAATGAAAATACAAAATTCCAAAAACCATTCTTTTTTCTACTCATAATTTCTCCTCTTCCTAAAATGTTTGATTTGTGTTATCTTCCCACGATATTTTTATGTTGTTTTTCCACTGCTTCAGATGACCGGTAATTGTATCCGTATATCCATCGATAATATCTGCCATTCCTGCCTTTGGCACCATAACCTCTCTCTCGTGATAATCGGTCATGGCAAAACTGTATTTTGACAGATTCAGTAATAAAATCGCACATGCGATTGCAGTACATACCTTCAGGGAATAAAGAAGCAACTGCATGTTTGTAGATAATTCTCTTGTTCTTCTAACAGTTTGAACCGGTAGTGAACCTGCCTTGTCTAAGATATGCTCTTTCATGTTACCCGGAGCCTGGAGCAATCCTTCTTTTTCTATTTCAGCGATGAACATTGCCAATTCTCTGTCACTTGGATATTGATTTCTATCTATCATTGATCTGCTCCTTTCGATACCATTTCTGAATCATGGCTTTCGCCCTATAAACCTGTGTCTGTACTGTTTTTCGATTTGTTCCTGTCTCCTCTGATATCTGACTGATCGTCTTTTCTTCGCAGAAATAATCTTTTGCAATACGATTGTAGGGAGGCTTCAAGCTGTTACATATCTCTCGTATCTTCTCTCTTTCCATTTGCAGAATATACCGATTTTCTGTGTTTGAATCTTTATCCTCTACTTCCAGAAAAAACTCATCCTCTGTTGGTATTTGATTTCTTACTTTCTTTCTCACATAATCGATACTTTTGTTTGTCGCAATCCTGCAGATCCAAGCCTTTTCGTTGCAACCATCAAAGCTGTCAAGATTGGTATATACAGATAAGAATGTTTCCTGTGTCAGATCTTCTGCTTCAAAGTAATCGCCGGCAATTTTGAAGCAAATCGAGAACACAAGATTCTGATAGGTATCTATCAGATGTTCCAATTGATCCAAATTCTTATCTCCTCCTTTCAGCTTCTATACTCTTAAACGTATCATAACAGAAAAAGTCTTCAACTTTTTAAAAATAAAAAAATTCCCTAATGAAACAGGGAATTTTTAATAAGCGGGACGATAAGCCGGGTTATGTCGTGGAATGATGATCTATCTAGGACTGCTGTTGCCAACAGCCTCAAGCGACCTACCTGAAAGCAGACCGGGCCGGCCTATCGTTTTCAAAGAATCCCAAAGGATTCTGTTTGG
>CAYZUC010000081.1:0-12669 GCA_964481705.1 uncultured Lachnospiraceae bacterium | reverse complement strand
AAAATATTTAATTCTAATTAAACACATTCATCGCCTCTACATATCCCTGCAATCCACCTGGCTTCAATGCGTACGACACATATGCCGCTGGTTCTTTAATTGCTAATCTTGCAAGGTATCCAACATCCTCTGGCTCTTGAAATACAATACCAGCTTCCGCTTTATCACAATCAATCACCAATTCTGTTCCATTACTATCTGTCATTACAACTGCATTTCTATCTTTATCATATCTGTAAAAGTTATAATTCATAAGAAGCCCCCCTTACTGATAAGAACAGATTATTGTATCATCCCAAAATGTTCCAATGCATCCCTAATTGCCTTTTCTTTCTCCACCGAACATTTAGGCTGCTTTGCATTCTCTGAGTTTGGTTTATTAAAGCTCTCATCAAACTCAATTCCACATTTCTTTTTTACCTGTGCAATATACAGATTAGATACCATAAGCCCAGTCTCTTTCAACACATACTGCTGAATCTCATTATAAGTAGCTTTTGTCTCTGCACTAGTTGCATCCAGCTCATCTAAGTCCAAATCAACCTCTATATGATTATCCGGTTTTTGTTGGGACAAAAGAACAACCGTCTCAATATTCGCTGTCGATGGGAACATGTCAACCGGTTTCACTCGTTCCACCGAATATCCGGCTTCCAGAAAGTATGGAAGATCTCGTACCAGACTTGTCAGTTTGCAAGAGATATATACAATTCGATCCACTCCAAATTCAAGTATCTTCGGCATTGCTTTCGGATGAATTCCATCTCTTGGAGGATCCAATACAATCAAATCTGGTTTTTCTTCCAGTGTATCAATCACTTTTAAAACATCACCAGCTATAAAATCGCAATTATGTAAACCATTCAATCTGGCATTTTCCTTAGCTGCTTCTACAGCCTCTTCTACAATCTCGACACCAATCACCTGTTTCGCTACCGGTGCGAGCATCTGCGCAATCGTTCCGGTTCCACTGTATAAATCAAAGATTATCTTATCCTTAGTCTCTCCAATATAATCACGCACTACTGAATACAAAACCTCAGCTCCCAGACTGTTCGTCTGAAAAAAGGAAAAGGGTGTAATCTTAAACTTTAGTCCATGAAGCTCCTCATAAAAGTAATCCTTACCATACAAGATTTCCGTATGATCATTCTGTACAACATCGGCCTCTCGATCATTCAAGGTGTTCAAGATTCCAATAATCTTCCCAGCTAGTTCAAGCTTTAACAGTCCATCAACCATAGGTGTTAAGTCAACGTTCTCTTGTGTCGTTGTCACAAGATCTAACAGAATCTCGCCTGTCTTGACCGCTTTTCTCACCAACAGATGACGTAAAAATCCCTTATGTGTCATTTTATGATAGAAGGCAAGCTCGCTATTCCCAAAATAATCTATCATAAAGGTGAGAATCATTCGATAATCCTCATCCACGATTCTACATCCCGTAACAGATACCACATCATAAAAGCTGCCTCTCTTATGCATACCAAGTGATAATGGACCATCCTTGACCTCATCACCAAAAGAAAACTCCATCTTGTTACGATATTCTGCCTGCTTCGGGCTAGCCGAAATACTCTCAAACCAACCATCTGCAAATTGATTCGAATAGGATTCGTAAACAGGCGTCACCAATTCACGCACCTGTGATTCCTTCATCTCAAGCTGTTTCTCATAAGGCAATGTCTGATAGGTACATCCACCGCAGATTCCAAAATGGGGACATTGTGTACTCGTCTCATCAGCAGAAGGCTCAATCAGTTCAACTAATCGTCCTTCACCCTTTCCCTTACGAAGCTTATTTACCTGCAAACGGATTTTCTGCCCCGGAATAGTATTTTTTACGATAACATTCCCCGCTTCTGTTTTTACAACTCCCTTATTCGGAAATACTACCTTTTCAACTACACCCTCTAAAATATCGCCTTTTTTCATAAGACCCCCATATCGTTAAATTAAGAAGTACTGTATTAACACATTCTATGATTGTGGAGATGCCCATCTGGAAGCTGCCCTTTTTTGCTCATAATTTCTTTTTGCTGATAAATACCAGCCACCTCCAAACACAAAGTTTGTAAGCTTTGCGATCGGTGTACTTCCAAGTACCAACACAATACCACAGGTAAACAGAAACACCTGGACTGGGCTGCTCAACCACTCTGGATGTCGATATTCGAGAAATCGAACCACAAAGCCATGAAGCAGAAAAATACTTAACGTATTCCGTCCAATAGTTGATACTACAGGGATATGGAACTCCAGTCTCTGAGCAATCACACCAAAGAACAACACAAGCCAAAGCAAAGCAACTAAAACGCACCAAAATCTCTCACCAATTCCATACTTCAACTTCTCGTACGGAGTCGAACCATACATCATAGAAGCCGATACATCCAGTATTCCTATACCATAACATAAAAATGCAAATAAGACAAAAACAAGTAGAATAGAAAAACCTACTCTTCTTTTTCTATTTTGTAGTTTCGTATGCAAGAACGCCTCTGCACCATGACGATAATAGTAACCAAGTAAAAACCAAGGCTGAAAAACAAGGATCCTGGATAAACTCATCTTATAGCTGATTGTATCATCATATCCAATCAGCAGAGAGATTAAGAATGACGCTGCTAGAATCACTGTTCGCTTCTTCACTGAAGTATCATCATATAATGGCAGCAGCAATAAGTATACAATCTGAGCCACTAGGAACCATAGTAACCAGTAAGGTGTCGTAAACTGCAGCTTCATATTGGGCTCATATAACCATCTGGAAAACAGAATATACAGTATCTGCAGCGTTACATAGGAAAACAACAGGCCACATATCAATCGACTCTTCTTGTAGCAGGCAAAGTAGCCACACACAAAAAGGAATACAGGCATATGAAAGGAATAAATAATCTCATACAACAACTTGGCATTTGTAGATGGTTCTCCAATTTCCAGTAAATGTCCAAGTACCACAAAAAAGATGAGAATAAAACGGATATTATCAAATTTATATTGTCTTACAGAATGCTCCAAAATACGACCTCTTTTCATTTTGTACCGATCATACACCGACACTAAACTAAATCGTATTTTATCATGTATCAAATGAGAGCGAAATATTCACAATCACCAAAACCCATCCATAAAATGTGAGATTTTTCGGAATTATTCTGTCAATTAGATTTTCTATCTCTATATTACACAAAAAAGAGAACCCTATTCGGATTCTCTTCCACATGATTACAAATATTTATTTACTTACTCTTCGTCTTTTCCTTCGTCCTCTTCATCCTCAAAGAAATCGTCTTCGAAATCATCACCATAGTCATCCTCAAAATCATCCATATACTTTGGTGTGAAATAACAATATACGGCGTATGCGATAGCTGCAATTGCTGCGACTGCTCCGATTATTGCAAGAACACAAAGGAATTTATTACTCTTTTTCTTCTCTTCTTCCTTTTTTCCAAGCAGCTCGTCTAACTTCACTGCTGCCAATATATCACTTGTCTTAGCATATTTTCTTAATTCACTGGAACCGGCCTTAGCCGCACTAATCAAATCTTCGACTTTTGTACACATAGTAACTACCGCCTTTCTTAACAAATAGACTTTCCATGATTATATCATACTTTTATTAGCTTTGCAAAGGATGCAAACATTTTTTTCACACCCATATGATCAAAGTCTACCGTAACCTCAAAATCTCTTCCACCACTTATGATGGAGGTGACTGTACCAACACCAAACTTGATATGGCTCACACGATCTCCCACAGAATACTCCAATTCCCCGGATATCTTCATATCGGAGCCCTTCGTCATGGTGGCTGTGTATGGATTCTGAGAAGCATACTCATGCTTGCGAGGTGGTACCTTGGGTGCTCGTCTTGCAAACGGTTTACTATGGAAGCTTTCGTTTGCCTTTTCCAGAGATGCCGGATGCGGTTCATCCTCCAAACGCGGCTTTACAGAAGGCAGCTTCATATCCATAAGACCAAATGGTATCTCTTTGATAAAGCGTGATGTAGCCGAATATCGTGTCTCACCATTTATCATACGTTGTCTGGCACAGGTAATAGTTAAATCCTTCTTTGCACGAGTAATGCCAACATAGCACAAACGACGCTCCTCTTCCATTTCCTTCTGATCATCACTTGTTATCGTCATATAGCTTGGAAACAGACCATCTTCCATACCAGCAAGGTATACATGTGGAAATTCCAGACCCTTTGCATTATGCATCGTCATAATCAGAACCCTTCTTCTACGCAGTTCTTCCTCTTCTGCGCGTGTCAAAGAATTCTGTCCAGTCTCCAATCCGTTCCTGGATTTGTCAAGAGACGGCCCCTCCACTCCATTAGCTCTCATGAATTCCATTAAATCAGGAGTCTCTGTCTCCTCTTCATACACAGTAAGTGTATCCCGAAGCTTCGAAATATATTCCTTCATTTCTTCGAGTTTTTCAGGGGTATCTGCCTCTCCCTCAAGATAATCCATGTAATCCGTTGCGTCGAGAACTGCATCCAGTAAATCTGCTAAGGAAAGATAGGCCTGTTTTCCACGTAAACCCTGAATCAGATAATCAAATCCCTTAATCTTCTCCGCTGCCTTACCTAGCCCCGGAACATCATCTGCAAATTCGCAGGCCTCATATAAACTAATGCCACGCATATCGGCATAGCCCTGCAGCTTTGCTACTGTGGTCGCCCCAATTCCTCTCTTGGGAAGATTAATAATTCGATTCGTTCTGACATCATTTTTTCCACTTGCAACGGTAACAAGATAGGCTGTTAAATCCTTGATTACCTTTGTATCCCAGAATTTCAATCCCTTGACAAGGTCATAATCAATCTGAAGAAGACGAAAAGCATCTTCCAGCTCCTTACTCTGCACATTAGTACGAATCAGAACAGCACAATCCCCGTAATCCACTAACCCTTCTTTTACCTTCTTTTTAATGTCCTCCGCAATATACATGGCCTCACCATCGGCGGTATCCAGCTGTCGAAAATGTATCTTATTACCATCCTCTGCCTCCGTCCATAATTCCTTTTCCTTTCGCTCAGAATTATTGGCAATTACAGAGTTTGCAGCATCCAGAATATTCTGTGTACTCCGGTAATTCTGTTCCAGCTTGATAACCTTTGCCGTTGGATAATGCTTCTCAAAATTGAGAATATTGTAGATATTGGCACCACGAAATTTATAGATAGACTGATCATCATCTCCTACTACACAAAGATTCTTATACTTGTCTGCCAGAACTCGGATCAGCTCAAATTGCGCTGTATTTGTATCTTGGTACTCATCTACCATAATATACTTGAACCGTTTTTGATAATACTCTCTGGCCTCTTCATTTGTTTTCAACAATTCCACTGTCTTCATAATCAGATCATCAAAGTCAAAAGCATTGTTACGTTTTAGACATCGTTGATATTCAAGGTATACATCCGAAATCACCTTTTTCCGATAATCACCGGCAGCATTGAAAGCATACGCTTCGGGTCCGATTAACTCATCCTTGGCCGATGAGATTTCGTTTAATAGCATTTTCTCCCTATACTTCTTAGTATCCACATCCAGTCTTTTGCATACATCCTTGATCAGTGACTTCTGATCGGAAGTGTCACAAATCTCAAAGTTCTGGTCATATCCCAGTTTATCCGCATGACGGAACAGAATCTGGAGACAAGTGGAGTGAAAGGTAGATACCCATACATCGTGTCCACCAATACCTACCATATCATCGATACGTTCTCTCATCTCTTTTGCTGCTTTATTCGTAAAGGTGATTGCAAGGATATTCCACGGATTCACCTGCATTTCCTCGATTAGGTAAGCTGTCCTATGTGTCAGTACTCGGGTCTTTCCGGAACCGGCACCTGCAAGGATTAATAATGGTCCATCTACGTGTAGAACTGCTTCCTGTTGGCATTCATTTAAGGTGTCATGTATACTCATTTATTCATTCCTATCTGTTGTTTTCTTTTACTAAGGCAATTTACAGCGCAGACCATATTCTCGATCTGCGCTGTAACCGTTTTCTATCGATTTATATATCCGTTATACTAATTTTGCTCCGCAATTAGAACAGAATTTTGCTCCATTGGTTGGAGTGCCGCATTCCGGACAGAACTTAGGAGCTGTACCATTTCCACTCATCGTCTGATTCGTCTGGTTATTCATGTTGTTCTGCATTTGCTGAACCATCTGTTGTCCCATAGCCATGCCCATCTGCAGACCAACCATATCGCCGGCTACACTTCCACTCTTTCCATTTCCCATTCCATCTGCCATAGCAACCTGTTGGTACTTATTCATATCGCCAACCATCGCCTGACCTGCTGCCTTCTCCTGCATCTTCTTGATTTCTTCCGGATATGAGAAGCTTTGAATGGTCATGGATGTAATACCAATACCAATCTTACTCATCTCCATGTCAAGGTCCGATTCGATGCCCCTTGAAATCTCCATCGCATTCGCCTGGAGATTGAACATATCTTTTCCTTCTTTTGAAATCCAATGCATCAGGAGTTGATCCAACATGGATACAACACGTTCCTGAACTTCTCCAACGGTGTACTGAGTCTTAATACCAGCAATCTTATCAATCAACACCAAATAATCTGATACCTTACAATTAAATGTTCCAAAAGCACGAATTGGCATACCCCCCGGTAATCCTGCTGCCGGAATCGTAATCGCATTTTTGGTTCCCCATTTTACAAGCACTTCTTTGGTATTAATAAAAAGTACCTCTGCTCGCATACCCGAATTAAATCCAAATTTAAAGCCTTTTAATGTTGATAAAAATGGTATAATCTCGGATTCAATATCAAAACTTCCTTCGTCCTTGAATATACCTTCAATCTTTCCATTAAATAGAAAGATGGCATCCTGTCCCGGACGGATAATCAGCTTGGAGCCCTTTTTTATTTCCTTATTGGTCCATTTCCAAAAGAGGACATCCTCTCTGTACTCTTCCCACTCAACAACATTCGAAAACTGGCCACTTAAAATACCCATGAAAAACTCCTCCTGACTACAATCCCATTTCTGCTTTCATCTTCGCAAGCTCATCATCTACATTTGAGTTCTTGGCAGAATCATTGTATTTTTCTTCCAAATCAGCCACTTCATCCTTTTGAGCAGCTTCATTCAATTCATTCATAGCGTTTGCTTTATCAAGCATATTGTTTGCCTTTTCTTCCATACGGTCAAAAGCTGCCATGTTGCTGCCAACAGAGCTCATTCCGGACTCGATTTTGTTCAGCTTCTCCTGCGTCTTAGCTACAGACATCTTCGTTCTGATCGTATCTCTTCTGGAACGTAAATCCGACATGTCTTTTGTCAGCTTATCGTGCATCTCTTTCATTTTTGCTGAATTAGCTGCTGCTACATCATAAGCCTGCTGTAATGCTGTCTGCTTCTCAGCAAGAGATGCTTTTTTCTCAAGGAATGTACGCGCATCATTATCATTACCTGCTTCGATAGCTTTTTTTGCATAATTAGTCATCTTTTCAATTTCTTCGTTACATTCGTTCAGTGCTCTCTTAGCCTGAGCCTCTGATGCCATAACAGCAGCGGTCTCTGCCTTTACCTTACCAAGGTCACTCTCCATGTTGCGAAGATACTGATCTATCATCTTCTCCGGGTCCTCTGCCTTATCTAATAAAGCGTTGACGTTAGCGGACATAATATCCCTAAATCTTGTCAAAATTCCTGCCATTACTAATCCTCCTGTTTTCCCTTTTACTTAATTTTGAAGTATTTTGTCAGTGTCCCCTTGAAATTACCATTTGGCCCACTGCTTATGATAACGGTCGCCCTTCCGGGTGCCTCGTTATTCTCTATCACAACCTCATAGTCCGCTCCTTCTTTCATGAGCATCTTCTTATAATACAAAGTAAGCTCCGGTATCACCGGCTCTCCATTATAAGTCTTCGTCTTGAGACCCTTTACCGTAATCCCCTTTGCAAGGTCTTTCGGTATGATTGAGAAGTTTCTTTGTATCTGTCCGGTGAAATTTTTATTACCGGTAAGCGTTATGGTAGATGCCATCACCTCAGTACTATTTGCCTGAAGATTATGCGTGTAACTCACCTTATAATCTGTTTTGATTTTAAGCTTTCGAGTCTTGTTCCTTGCTGCTGACAAGACATTAATCACTACAGAAGGCTTCGGACGAATCGCCGAACCGGTATAAGTCTTCTCCGGTATCCGTGCAATGACTGCAGAGCTGATATCTCGCTTTGCAATAACAAAATACTTCTTGCAGGAACCTCTGTAGCCCTTTCTTCCAGTAATTATCATGGACGCAGTTCCGGCATTTTTATTATTCTTGTAAGTAATCTTATAGTACTTACTCGATAATACATTACCATTTCCGTCGATAATCTCAATCTTTGGTTTGATAGAATAACCTGTGTAAAGGAATGCACCGTTACTATCTATATCATATGACGATTCATTGCTCTTGTCAAAGGTGATCTCACTATCTCCAATTAAAGAATCTGATTCATCGCAAATCAAGAAAGATCGCTTCACGGAACCCTTGTAGTTATCCCCCATTCCCAGAATGGTTACAGTTACTTTTCCGGAATTGGTAAGACTTCCCGAAATAGCAGAAATTCTATAATCCTCATTTGCCACCAGTTCTCCTGCTGCATCTCTGGCATGTACCTTAGGTATGAGTTTCTTCCCATTTGCTATCTGGTCTTCCAACCAAATATCTGCTTTTGATATATTCGTCTTTGAAATGGTGAATTCTTCATTCTTAGATCCAGTATAGCTTCCCTGTCCATAAATCGTAATTGTTGCTGTTCCGGCCTTTATATTATTCCGATAAGAAACCCGATAATCTTCATTCTCAGCAAGCGTTTTACTTCCATGTTTTACAGTAAACTCAGGACGAATTGCAGAACCGGTGTAACTCTGCGTTGCAATGGGTGATATTCGAAGACCATTAACCTCAATTCGAGCCGATTGTGTCTCCTCGGACTTCCAGCACGCATATACCTCATAATTTCTGTTGATCTGAACATTCTCATCAAATACCGTCCCTGCACCATTCTTCTCGGTATACCAACCCATGAAGATACAGTTGCCACTCACGGGCATATCAGGCGTCTGTGGTACTTCAACTGTGGCATTTGCCTTCACATCTTTGATTACAATATCATCCTTACCATTTTCGGGATGAAAAACAACAGAATACAAGTTAGGATCATCACCAATGATTTTATCGTCCTTAGGATTGGGATCATAACCAGGATCCTCTTCCTTCTTCTCATCCTCACTCGGATGATTGACATCAAAGAAATTCGTCTGGAAGGAAATTGCTGTCGCTGTTCCGTCTTTCTTGGTGATTCCAGTGATATCAACCTGATAGATTCCCACATATTGCGCAACGTCTAACGCACTGCCTGGATGAAATATGATACAATTGTCAACACCATATCCCTCGTTATTCACACTCAAATACTTTGTTGAGGAATTTGGCGAAGCAATACTATCTGCCTTCGTAAACGTCCATGACTTTCCATTTAAACTGGAAACTCTGGTTAATACTACTTTTACATTATTAATATTTGGCTTTGCATAGGTCGATGGATTTAATGTAACGGACCACGGTACTGTCTTCTGTAGAGTCTCACTCGGGAAATTCCCCGAGGATGGCCAAGAGATAAAGTTATAATTTACCGCTTGGTTCGAATAGGGATCGTCGGCCTCTGCGTCATAGTCTCCATTACGCATTACTTTCATAACCGCATAATTCTTGCCCTGTGCAGAATCCGCTTGACCAAAGCCAGTCCTAACATTAGAAGGATACAAAATCCATCTCCTATGTCCCATTGCTTTGAGATTGGATGCACTTCCATTATCTCTCATATAGGAGTCCACAGAACGCTTTAATGTACTATCTGCTGCATAACCATAGCTGCAATAAATATTTGAAGTTCCACAGGCCGCACTGCCTGGAAGGTAAAAATTATTACTCATGTCAGAAGGTTTCGAAGGAGAATGACTCAACACTCCGTTTGCCGCCATAACTACAGCACCATATTGTGCGTTCGTACAAAGATTCCGATTCAGCTCCAGCGTTCCCAATCCTGCCATGGTTCTAATATAGTTTACATAAGTCAGTCCGCTTTGAAGATAATTATCCGAAAGCTTTCCCAAAGAATAAGGATTCGTCGTGGATGGAGTCGTGTCAAAGCGATTCGTAGTTGTTACCAATTTCTCACGCTCTGCTGCAATTTCTTTCTGAGTAAGCTTATCTACAGAAAGGAGGCCGCTCTTCATAAGAGAACCGCCTACCGCTTCTTCACCTATATTATTACTCGGAGTCGTCAGTAATTCCGGAATAATTGTCGTCCCACGAAACTGTACTGCCGACCCGATTTCTTCATATGGCTCATATTCATTTGTAGAAACACCCTGACCGACTACAACATCCTCCATTGTAGCCAATTCATTCGAAGAGAGCTCCTCTTCCACAATCTGTGTATTCTCCTCAGCGTCCCATGGAGAAACAATATCGATTTCAGAAGCAGACACTCCATTCGGAAACATTCCGGTTATCAGCACTGCGGTCAGTAGCAGAGATACTAGTTTTCTTTTTTCCATATGTTATCTCCTGATTACTGCTCTATTATCTTTCCGTTATTTTGTCTCTTCTTTATCTTTATTTCTATTCACAACAGCAAAAACAGTGATTCCGGCAACTAGTACAAAAGCAACAAGTAAAAGATACCATGGAAATGTAGTCTTTGTGGTCTCTGGATTCGCTAATGGTACTTCATCCTCAGAAATGGTAGTCTCATCTTTATCTTCCGGCTCTTTTACTTCCGGTGATTCCGGTTCTGTCTCCGGTGACGACTCACCATCTTCCAGCTTATCTTCCTCATTAGGATCTTCCGTCTCGCCAGCCGGTGTTGAACTCTTAGCCGGTGTATTTACTGCAGTCTGTACAGGAGCAAGCGCAAGTGGTAAAACTGCTACCACTGGGGCTGGTGCTGCTGCCGGTGTCTGACTGGTAATTATCGTCGTACCACCTGAAGAATTATCATCATCCTCCTCATCATCCTCTTCGTCTCCAGGATTCTGTCCTGAAACGGTAGGCTTTGTAGGCTTTCTTACCGGAGGTTTGTCTATTTCTTCTCCTACTGGTGTTGCTTTGAAGAACGCATATACAGTAGTATCGCTCTGAATATTGGTCAAGTCTGCCTGGCTGTATCCAGTCGTGTCATTCGGATCCAGCACCCAGAATAGAAATTCGTATAAATAGGTCTCTGTCTGAATATTATCTACACTTGGTGAAGATACGGAGCCATCAGAAACCGTATAATTGGAAGCTATCAGTTTCCCATTCACATAAAAATCTACGCGATAACTCGGAGCATTCTGGCTTGGAGAATTCTCACTTGGAGTTTTCACAACAGGTTCGGATACCGACTCCTCACCATCTGGAGGGGTAACAACATCCTCTGCTATCACTACCGATTGTGATTCCTCTGTCATCCCCTGATTGTCAGAATCTGCATAAACCGGAATACTGCCTGCTGTAAAAAGTCCTGCTGTTATAATAAAGCTGAGTAAAACTGCTAATGTTCTTTTTATTCTTGAATTCATGCTTTTCTCTCCCACTCTTTTGTCCGAATAGAGGTTTTTCATCGCTTCTATATACAATGACTCCCTATCTGACAAAAAAGGTTCAAATATTTTTTATCTTTGTCCCCCAGGGAATGACAAACTTCATTCCTCCCGGAACAACCTTAACACTTTGCTCACCATATTTTTGAACATCACCATCATAATCATACATAAGTGGCTTTCCATTCAGTTGGCGAATCAGCACATTCTTACCGGTACATACAAAAACCTTATCTCCAAGCTTATCAATATTACCGGACTTGATATGTGCCATATGAAACATAAACTGCAGCATTCCCGTTTTCTTCAGGAGAAAAATATTAAGAAGTCCATCATCCGGAGTCACATCCTTCATAGGATAGAACCTACTGCCACAGCATCTGCCATTGCCTATGTACACCCACATATATTTACCTGTATATGCTTCTCCGTCTACGATAACCTCCAGCTTAAGTCCCCGATATTCAAACAAGGTCTTAATGATAGCACACATATAGGTCCCTTTTCCGTACCACAACGAAAGAGGACGGAAAAGTCGGAGATTGCTAACCACCTTGGCATCAAATCCCACAGAAAAAGTATTAACAGCCCGGATGCCACCAGACGCCTGCATATAATCTACAGAAACCACCTTACCATGAATCATCTTCTCTAAATCGCTGAAGGGGCTTCTTCCTCCACTAAAACACTTTAAAAAATCGCATGAAATACCAATCGGGCAGAAAGCGAATTCTACCTTATCCATATCAAGAACCCCTGAGACAACATTCGCAAAGGTACCAGAGCCCCCACAGATATAAAAACGTATCTGTTCATCAGAAAAAAGCTCACACATTTTTGTTGCTATTGCCTTCTCGTGAAGTGGATATTCCGTATCGAAAACCAAATACTCAAAATCCTGCAATTCACTCAGATAATCTCGGATTCTCTTAGAAGTATTCTCCTTTGTCAAAAAGTTGTTAATAATAAATATATGTCTCATAACCTCATTCTATTTTCCACAATTTCACTTGTCAAG
>CAYZUC010000080.1:0-12731 GCA_964481705.1 uncultured Lachnospiraceae bacterium | reverse complement strand
GGACAGTACTTGCCGGAAACATTAATGAATGCAGTTATTGAGTTAGAGGAGGCATATTCTCACTACAAGGATGATCCTGAGTTTCAAAAGGAACTCAGTGATTTACTGAATAACTATGCCGGGAGACCTTCGAGATTGTATTATGCAGAGCATATGACCAGAGACTTGGGTGGCGCAAAGATTTATTTAAAAAGAGAGGATTTGAATCATACCGGAGCACACAAAATCAACAATGTGTTAGGGCAGGTGCTCCTTGCCAAAAAGATGGGAAAGACCAGAGTAATCGCAGAGACTGGTGCCGGTCAGCATGGTGTTGCTACTGCAACTGCCGCCGCACTTATGGGAATGGAATGCGAAGTATTTATGGGTGAGGAGGATACGAAGAGACAGGCATTAAATGTGTATCGAATGAAGCTGCTTGGAGCAAAGGTTCATACCGTCACAGAAGGAACAGCAACGTTAAAGGATGCCGTATCGGCAGCCTTGAGAGAATGGACCTCCAGAGTGGAGGATACTCATTATGTGATTGGTTCCACCATGGGTCCCCATCCTTTTCCTACTATTGTAAGAGACTTTCAGGCTGTTATTTCAAGGGAGTCGAAACAACAATGTCAGGAAGCAGAAGGAAAGCTTCCTGACGTAATAGTAGCCTGTGTCGGTGGTGGATCAAATGCAATTGGTTCCTTCTATCATTTTATTGAGGATAAAGAGGTACGACTGATTGGCTGTGAAGCTGCAGGCCGTGGTGTTCATACAGCAGAGACAGCAGCAACGATAGCAACCGGACGGGAAGGAATTTTTCATGGAATGAAGAGTTATTTTTGTCAGGATGAAAATGGACAGATTGCACCGGTCTATTCGATTTCAGCAGGGCTTGATTATCCCGGAATCGGTCCGGAGCATGCGATGTTATATGATCAGGGAAGAGCAGAGTATGTCGCAATTACAGATGAGGAGGCAGTCGATGCATTTGAGTATTTATCGAGGATGGAGGGAATCATTCCGGCGATTGAGAGTGCACATGCGATAGCATATGTGAAGAAGCTTGCACCTAAAATGAAAAAAGAACAGGTTATTGTTGTAACCATATCAGGACGTGGAGATAAGGATTGTGCAGCAATTGCACGTTACAGAGGGGAGAATATTTATGAATAGAATACAGTCTGCATTTGAGCATGGAAAAGCATTTATTCCATTTATTACTTGTGGAGATCCAGACCTCGAAACAACAGAGCAACTCGTGTATGCATGTGAGGAAGCGGGAGCGAGTCTCATTGAGCTTGGCATTCCATTTTCCGACCCGACAGCGGAAGGACCAGTGATTCAGGCGGCCAATATGCGTGCACTTAGTATGGGAGTCACAACAGACAAAGTATTTGAGATGGTAGAGCGAATTCGAAAGAACACGCAGATTCCCATGGTGTTTATGACATATGCAAACGTCATTTTTTCCTATGGATCAGAGAAGTTCATCAAAAGAGCGGCATTACTTGGCATGGATGGTATGATTTTACCGGACCTCCCATACGAGGAAAAAGAGGAGTTTGATGATATCTGCCAAAAGTACGATTTTGCATTGATTTCTATGATTGCGCCAACATCAGAGTCGCGCATTTCCATGATTGCACATGACGCTTATGGTTTTGTTTATTGTGTTTCCTCCTTGGGGGTGACTGGAGTACGCTCCGGTATAACGACAGATATTTCTGCTATGATTCAGAAGGTAAAAGAGGTTCAGAATATCCCATGCGCAGTGGGATTTGGAATCTCAACTCCTGAGCAGGCAAGGAAAATGGCGAGGTCAGCCGATGGTGTGATTGTCGGTTCGGCAATCGTATCATTATGTGGCAGGTACGGAGATAAATGTGTTCCCTATGTAAAAAACTATGTAAAATCCATGGTAGATGCGTTAGAATAGAAGCCTCCTTAAGCATTATTTCATGACATACTCTTTGTATACATCCCCACGCTCTTCAAAATTCTTAAAATACCCATAAGACGCAGCGGCCGGTGATAAAACACAGGCTTTGCCCTTAGGGGTTATTTTTTTGGCCTCTGATACCGCTTGCTCCAGATTGCCGAGTAAAACACAATTAGGACTTTCACCGGTTTCATGATAAATACGCTGTCCCGATTCGTATGCACAGAGGAAGGTGAGCTCTTGATTTTCCTTGATAAAATCAACCAACAGGGTATAGTCAATTTTGCGGTCCATTCCACCAATCAGAATGGTATGAATATCATGGATACTCTTGATAGCCTTGATTGTTGCTTCCGGAATGGTAGAGATGGAATCATCGTAAAAAAGGACATCGTCCACCGTTCCTATGTATTCGATTCGGTGAGGCAATCCCTTATACTCACTGATGCTCGTAAGCACATCTTCTTTTTTCAAATGGAACAGATTACATGCAATATCATAGACACATTCTGCATTAAACTGATTATGTTCGCCCAAAATCGACATTCTAAACTTATGAGTTACCTGTATGTGAACGACATCAGCCTTCGTCTCCAACTCTGGAACATCGTTTCCCACAAACAGAGTATCCCCAGGAAGTTGATACTTTGTGATATTTCTTTTTGCATAAAAATACTTCTCGACTGTTTTATAATAATCCAGATGGTCCTCATATAAGTTCAAAAAAACCGCTATCTTAGGAGAGGTCTTTGTGTGCATCAACTGATGACAGGACATTTCATATACAATTTTGGTATTTTCATTTATTTCATCATAGTGATCGAGACAGGGTTGTCCGATATTACCGACCAATATCACATTTTCTTTATAGGAATCTATGAGAACCTTATATAGCATGGAGGATGTAGTACTCTTGCCCTTCGTACCGGTAATTCCAATCACCTGATCGCGAAACTGACGCAAGAATAATTCCGTCTGAGAAGTGTATTTGGGGTTCTCTTCTTCCATATAGATACCGGGACTTTTAATAATACAGTCGTATTTCTCTTCCTCAATGCCCTCTCTTTTTCCTTCGTAGATATCAAGAGAAGAATAGGAACAATGTTCTTTCAAAAAACGTTCGGAAGATTTTCCTTCTCTTCCATAGCCCCAGATCAAGATTCGTTTACCATGTAATTCTTCGATGATACTCATGCTTGTAAATTCCTTTTCATAATGTTGCAAAATTCTTCCGGTGTATTATTATCATCTGACCAGCTATTCAGTAAGGTATCCAATACATCCGGTTCACTCTGTATCTTTTCTCTGTATTTATTAACAAGCAGAGCCTGTCTGCCTGAACTCAGATAATGCTTCATGGCTACCAGAACTTCCTTTCGGGTACCAACACATTCAAAGGGTTTATTCTCTTCAATACCTAACAGCTCCCGAAATTCTTTTTCCAAAGAAGGTTTATCTAACAGATTTTCACCAAAGATAGCAATCAATTCATCATCTGACAAGAAGGGTGATAGAATGATGTATACAAACAGGCATTTCGCGCAATTGCAGCACCAGACACCGGATTTGCTGCCGACGTTACAGCTGCGGAAAACCTTATGATAATTCTTATAATGGGAGAAAAGCTTCGCTATTTGAATCTCTGTTAAGGGTCTCAGTAAGCTGAAGTACTCCACAGGGAAATCAATAATCTGCTCTATGTAGGAACGAAAATCATTTTCAAAGTCCAGACTCTTTGAGTATTGGTGATTCACGGAAGAATCACGTACGGTGGTCTCATTGGCACTGGTTTCATTGGATAGAGTAATGTAGCGTATGCCATTTAAAAAAGCAGTAATGACAGAAGAAAATGCAACAATAGCAGAAAAAGGAGTATGTCCGTTTAAAAATCCTTCTTTATTCAGATCCAACATACGACTGTCGAGCTTACGCCTTGCATTCAGATCACCGCGCTTGGTATCGCAAAGAGCAATAACTTCCTTGATTGCAGTGCCACCGTTGATGCTATAGGTATAAATCGTCTCATCCTTCAAAAGCTCCAGAGATACGACGGAATCCTTACCACCGCCAACAGGAACAAGACAACCACGGAATTCGCCTTTTGCGGTAATTCTATGAGGGTCCTGAATGGGACACTGAATCGTTACCAGATCTTCCATAGTCACTTCGATATTGTTACGATAGAGGAATTCTCCTAAGCCATGATAGAATAGCTTTTTCCACCATGCTATCTGTTCCGTAGAGAGTGTACCACATGCAATCTCAAGAATCGGGGGACAGGCACATTTCCAATAGCTGATGGACTCTACCATACCAAGGTTAAAAACGAGTGCTTCAAATACCTTTTGATTATCCCCATAATCTCCTTCAAAATCCCAGGTCGGGTTGAATTCAGTCAAACCCGGAACACAAAAAGAGTAAGTTACATGATAGCCATTTTCGGTCTTTTCTATGGTATAATCTTTATAAATAAAAGAGTGATATTTCTCTCTTAACTCATGAAATGTATGCAAATGATTTTCCTCCATCCATTCATTATATGCGAAAGTCTAAATCAATATGTTTTCACATCTTGATTCCCAAAAATACTATCACACATAGGTGTAAAAGTCCAGTTATTGTGCATTCTACTGGTATTGAAACACATCCTCATGAATCTGCAGCTTCTTCTTTCGATATTCGGTAGGAGTAACGTTATAATGCTTCTTAAAGATTCTACAGAAATAATCCACGTTATGGAAGCCTGTTTCATCCGAGATGGTGTTGATTTTCTTTTCCGTGTTACAAAGTAAAACAGCAGCTTCCTTCAAACGATAAAAGATGAGATAGCTGATGGGTGTCAGATTTAAATACTGACGAAATAGATTCAAGGCAGTGCTTTTACTTACCATAGCCTGAGAGGCTAAGTAATCCAGAGAGATATCCTTTCGGTAATTCATATGAATGTATTGCATCATAATCTGCAGCCTTGCCTGAGCAGAGGAAAACGTATGATTGACCTTTTGATATGGTGACAGATCAATGTTTTCGGAGAGAATAAGCCATAGTTTCTGCATCAGAAAAGAGGTAGTAAGCTCGACAGAGGAAGCAGAATTCTGCGCATCAATAATCTCTTCCATGATCTCCAATATGCCAGCCTGCCACTGTATTTTGGAGTCGAAAATCTGATGTGAAAAGGTAGATGATAGAAATGGCTGCACATACTTATGGTAAATGAGACTATCCTCCGATGAAAGAAAGGATGGTAGACATAGGAAGTTTGGAATCATGGCATCCAAGGGAGAGTAAAGACGATGCAGGATTTTGGAATTCATGAAAATACCTTGATTGGAATGTAAATGAAATTGCGTATCTCCGACCCAGAAGGTTACTTCCCCTGTTTTTATGAATACAAATTCAAATTCCGTATGCCAGTGCCACTCAACACAGTGGAAATCAAATTGTGCAAGGTTTTCATTGTAAAAATGAAAGTGATAATCAGAAGTACCATGCTGGATAGACTCCATTAAGTTTTCGTCTGTATAAATTTTGGTGCTTTGAATATGAGATTTCATTTCTTATCCCCTCTTCGAACTAAATCAAATGATATACGATATTATACAATAAAAAGGGCAAATAATACAATGAATTTAAATAATGGTTATCATATAATCCAGTTAAAGGTTTGATCGAATTAACTAAAAAGGTTGAAGCGCCGCTTCAGAATGGAGACTATTATGCCAAATTATCGTAAGACAAAAATAGCTTGTTATTTGGGCTTTATCACACAGGCAATTACAGCTAATTTTGTACCATTGTTATTCCTAAAATTCCATAATCAATATCATATTTCATTAGGAATGATTGCTCTTATTCCTGCGGTCTTTTTCTTTACGCAATTACTTGTGGATTTGTTTTGTGCAAAGTATGTAGACAAAATTGGGTATCGAACCAGTATTGTTGCATCGGAGATTTGCTCAGCCGCAGGTCTAATAGGACTGGCATTCCTTCCTGAGCTGCTACCAAATCCATTCTTGGGAATTATCTTCAGTGTTATTGTATATGCCATAGGAAGCGGATTAATCGAAGTGCTTTGCAGTCCTATTGTGGAAGCATGTCCCTTCGAAAATAAAGCTGCAACGATGAGCCTATTACATTCCTTCTATTGCTGGGGCTCTGTGGGAACTATTTTAATCTCTACGGTTTTCTTAAAGCTTTTTGGAATGGACAGCTGGAAATGGCTTGCCATTTTATGGGCACTTGTTCCGCTTGCTAATATCTACAACTTTGCAACTTGTCCAATTGAACATCTCGTAGAGGATGGACACGGAATGAAGATAGGAGAATTGCTCAAGATTCCTGTGTTTTGGGTATCTATTGGTTTAATGGTATGCTCCGGTGCCTCTGAACTTGCAATGTCCCAATGGGCTTCTGCGTATGCGGAGGCAGCCCTGGGATTATCGAAAACTATTGGGGATATAGCAGGTCCTTGTATGTTTGCAGTCACCATGGGAATCAGTCGTGTTATATATGGAAAGTATGGAGCAAAATTACCTCTTACAAAATGCATGAAAGTATCTGGCGTCCTATGTGTAATCTGCTATCTTTTGGTCACCCTATCCTCAAATCCGTTGGTTGGATTAATCGGCTGTATCCTATGTGGTTTTTCTGTTGGAATCATGTGGCCGGGAACTATCAGTATTTCTTCAAAAAGGTTTGCGACCGGTGGAACTCTCATGTTTGCGTTACTTGCGATGGCAGGAGATCTGGGTGGGAGTATCGGTCCCGCACTTGTGGGACAGGTGACGCAGTATGCAGGAGACAACATTCAGGTGGGAATGGGTATTGGACTGATATTCCCGTTGTTACTTGTAGTTATGCTCTTTCTTGTTAAGAATCAAAAAAGGTATTGACATTATCCAATGTTGGATATATAATAAATCCAAGGTTGGATAAGGAGATGCAGAAATGATTCGAGGCATTATTTTATACTATTTGAATAGGAAACCGACTCATGGATATGAGATTCAACAATTCATCCAGCTTTATGGAATGGATCAGTGGACGAAGATTCAATCTGGTTCCATCTACTACGCATTAAGTAAGCTGGAAAAGGAGAAGAATATCGAAGTCCTGCGGGAGGAGCGGACAGGCTCCAGGGTACGTAAGATTTTTCGGATTACAGAACAGGGAAAGAAGACCCTACAGGAAGAGATGACTTTGGAACTGGCCACCCCACTTTTTCAGATAGGTTCTTCAAAATTTATTACGTCTCCCATATTAGCAACTCTTTCTAAAGATGAGGTCGAGAAGATTACCCGTAATCATATCAAGGAGCTTGAGAAGACACTGGATTACTGGAAGACCTGGGGAGAGAAGAAATCCTCAGAGGATAAATACGATTTGACAAAGTTGAGTTTTCGGATGGCAATTGATTCCTTGACCCAGCAAATCGAGTGGCATGAGGAATTGCTAAAACACCTTGATTACTATAAAAAAGAGGCAGTGTCCATGGATCAGGTAATTACAGCATTTAATGCAGACAGCATGAGGGAATTGGAAGAGACCACGGCAAAGACGGATCAGCTGAAGCTATTAAATGAGATTCGAGACACGATATCACAAAATCCCGAAAAGGCATTAGAAAACATTAATGATTTAATCAATCAGATTAAGAATAAATAGTAAAAGGAAATCCAAGTGATTTCCTTTCTCATAAATAACATATCCAAGATTGGATATGCAATGTTAGATAACAAATAGTAGTAGTAAAAAATATTTCAGGAAAAGGAGAAAATCATGAAAAACAAGCAATTACAGGTAATGAATCTATCAAAACGTTATGACGACAAGGAGGTTGTAAAGGAAATCTCGTATGATGTGAGCGAAGGAGAAGTCATCGGACTGCTCGGAGCAAACGGAGCCGGAAAGTCGACCAGTATACGAGTGATGACAGGACTTGAAAAAAGCAGTGGTGGAGAAATCCTATATCAAGGACGAAGAATAGAAGAGAACTATCGCGCTTATCAGAAAGAGATAGGAGTAGTTCCTCAGGATATTGCGCTTTACTACGATTTAAATGCGTATGACAATGTAAAATTCTTCTGCTCCTTATATGGATATACGGGGAAGGAACTGACGAATCGCGTAGAGGAGGCACTTCGATTTGTTGGTCTTTGGGAGCACAGAAAGCAATCACCAAAGAAGTATTCGGGAGGAATGAAACGCAGGTTAAATATTGCTTGTGCAATTACACATTCTCCCAAGCTTTTGATTATGGATGAGCCTACAGTAGGAATTGATCCGCAGTCACGTAATCACATTATGGAAACTATTAAGGAGCTCAATCGAAGAGGAACAACCATCATCTATGTGTCTCATTATATGGAAGAAATTGAGACACTCTGTCATAGAATTATCCTCATGGATCATGGAAGTGTAATAGAGGATTGCAGCAAAGAGAATCTGAAGAGAAAGTATGAGAGTCAGGGTGCCCATACATTAGAAGATATTTTCCTGCTAATCACAGGAACACAATTGAGAGATGAGGTGGAATAAATGTCAATCTTTTTAGCGGAATTAAAATTGAATATTCGTCATCGCTTATGTGATGGATTTGCAATTGGCTATAATATTATCTTTCCTGCAATCATGATAGGAATCCTGGGAATTCTTTGTCGGAACATGTCACACGGAGGAATTAGTAGCTACCAATATTATACGGTAGTGACGATTCCATTTTGTATCGTTATGGCAGTTATAACAGCAGCTTATGCAGGAAAAGATGATGCATATGCAAACACAGCAGAGAGGGTTCTTCTGGCACCGATTTCGACTGATATACTGGTAACAGCAAAGATTCTGTCCTGTACACTGGTAATTTTTCTTTGCAGCATAATTACTTATGTCGGCGCTGCTGTGCTGACGGGAATTGGGATTGCAGGAATTGGCAGTATTGGTTTACTGTTTTTGGGATTATCTTTTGTAACATCGGCAGCGGGAACCTGCATTGGACTGGGAATGAAGAATTTCCTGTTTATAAAAAATATCATGAACATACCCATCTGCGTATTTGCAGTGATGGGAGGAGCCTTCTTTCCTATTGGAACTATTGATAAGGTGTGGAATACAGTACTGTATATTTCTCCGTTTCGATGGGTAAATCGTTGTATGTTTCTACGATTGTACGACCATCAGAGTAGGAGCATTGTAGTAATAATTATTTTCTTGACCATGACAGGGATACTGTTAAGCAGACTTGCAGTTAGGATCTTTAAGAAGGAGGAATATTGTAATGGCAATTTACCTGGTTACGAAGAATAATCTCAAGAGGGTTTTTCAAAATAAGTGGACTTACTTATGGATGGTATTGATTCCGATTGCAGTCACCTTGATAGGAAGCCTTAGTACAAGGATTGCTATGAATAAGGTTCGAGTAGGAGTAATTGCAGAAGATTCACAAGAAATGGAGCGGGTAACGGATGAACTTAGAAGTAATAGATTTATTGAATTTCAAATCGTTTCAGAGGACATAAATCATACAGAACAGATTATGGGTACCTATCAGTATGTCATCGATACAAGAGAATCGGAATCTGCTGGGAAAGTACTTCTTTCGCTAAGACAGCTCGAAGCAAATAATCTTGGGAAGTGTAAAGATATGATTTCTCCAATGAAAAGAATCATGACAATGATGATGACGGTATACATGATTCTTGCAACACTCTATGCTGCAAAGCTGATTCAGGATAAAGAAATGGGTATGTTGGAACGTTTTCGTCTGACCGGCTTCGGTAAAAGAAACTACTTTGGAGGCTATGTACTATCGACGATAATCATAGTAACCATTCAGGTGACAATCGCCTTTTTATTACTACTCCTGTACTCGAAGATAGGAAAGGTGTCTTGGTGTCAGGAAACAATTAGCATTCTAAGAATGATAGCAAGCTGGGGAATGGTGATTATAGTAGCTTCCCTATATGGTGTGCTCCACGCATTTCTTTACAAAAGGGAGATGACTGCAAACATCATGTCATCATCCCTTGCAATCATACTCTCCATTCTCGGCGGAACCTTTGTAAGCGTTGCGAATATGCCATCTGTTCTTCAAGCAGTTAGCTGGATAAGTCCAATTCGCTGGTTACTTGCTCTGTAGCCGTAACATGATATAGAAGCTTATCTTGACAAAATTCAAAATTTGCGGAATCATTAGTATGATATCATATGCACCATCAAGAATATGGGCAGCACAGTTGAATAGTCTATTTGGTTCGTGCTTTGCTTAAACTATATGTGGAACTATGGAGTATGAAAGGAACAGAAAAGAGGAGGAAAACAAGATGAAGCGTTGCATTGCAGTCACTGGTATAGTCGCATATTAAACAAACATAGGAGGAATGAAAAATGGCTATATCAGAGAAGAAAATCTATCCCCGCACAGGGGATAACCAGACCGTTTATTTGAAAAATGTAATTGATGATCCAACAATTGTTGTTGGTGAGTACACCATGTATAACGATTTTGTGAATGACCCAAGAGAGTTTCAGAGGAATAATGTGCTATATCATTATCCAATTAATGAAGACAAACTCATCATTGGTAAGTTTTGTTCCATAGCCTGCGGGGCGAAATTCATCTTTACAAGCGCAAATCATACACTGAACTCAGTGTCTACCTACCCGTTTCCCTTGTTTTTTGAAGAATGGGGGCTGGATAAGGCCAAGGTAACAAATGCATGGGATAATAAAGGGGATATCGTTATAGGAAATGATGTATGGATTGGTTATGAGGCAGTGATAATGCCAGGCGTTACCATAGGTGATGGAGCGATAATCGGGACTCGTGCTGTTGTAACAAAGGATATAGCACCATATACGATTGTTGGTGGTGTCCCGGCAAAGCCAATCAGGAAAAGATTTTCCGAGGAAACGATCCATTCTTTGTTGAAAATTAAATGGTGGGATTGGTCAGATGAAAGGATTCGTAAGAACATTGCTGCAATTCAGTCGGGTGATATTAATAAGCTAATTACAGACAAATAAAGATACGATCTTCAAAAATGATTAACGATTCAGGCGGACTTGAAATGTCCGCCTGAACTTGTACAAGCAGATCATTCTTTTTGATATTTTGTTACTTCATAAATGATACTATCTATTTTAAATTGTTTTAAAATAGGATGCAATAGACTATTTACATTTAAAATTGTATCTGTCATACTATGTTTTGTCAGACAATAAAAAAGAGAAAACAGATGCATCTATTTCGGAATGGAGAAAACAATGAACAAAGAACTACTACATAACTTAGTGGAGAAGGAACAACCAAATATCTGCCAGATGTGCATTGTGAAGGATGGCAAACAGATCTATTCGGATCAATGGAATCATTACAAAGAGAGTGATTGTACGCATGTCATGTCAGCAACAAAGAGCATTGTTGCGTTGCTGATTGGAATCGCCATTGACCAAGGACTGATACATAGTGTCGATGACAAGGTATTGGATTATTTCCCCAATTATCGGGTAAAACGAGGGGAAAAGACAATCTTTGAGGTAACCATCAAACACTTACTTACGATGAAAGCACCTTATAAGTGTAAAGGTGACCCATGGAGCAAGGTATGCTCCAGCGATGACTGGACACTTACTTCCTTAGATATTCTAGGCGGTAGAAAAGGACTTACTGGAGAATTCAATTACCAGACTGTCTGTCTGCATATCCTGACAGGAATTCTGGGCCAGGTAACTCATATGACGACGGTTGAGTATGCAAATCAGTATTTATTCGCACCTCTCGGAATTCCCAAACATATGAATTTTCTTGCTGCTAATGCAGAGGAGCATAAGCATTTTACGATAGATAAGGAACCGAAGGATAATGTCTGGTTTTGCGACTCTACCGGAATTGGAGCGGCTGGATACGGTGTGTGTCTGTCGGCGGTAGATATGGCAAAGATTGGACAGCTCTGCCTGAATATGGGAATGTATGACGGAAAACAGGTGGTCTCAGCCGAATGGATTCAGACGATTTCTACCCCTACATATCATAGCGGCGAAGAGTTTAGAGATATGATGTATGGATATCTTTGGTGGATTATGAATGATAAGGATAAGGTTTACGCCGCAATTGGAAACAGTGGAAATGTTATCTATATTGATGAGAAGAACCGGCTTGTTGTCGGTATTACATCGTACTTTAAACCCACTATTTTTGACCGCATTGATTTTATTGAAGATAAAGTCAAGCCGTTATTAGAGGATTGATATTAAAATAACCAGTAAAGTGATTTCCCGAAAGTTCAATAACCGACTGTGTATCAAAGTATACTGTGGTGAGATGGCACGTAATCCAGAAGCAAAAGAATTCTGTCTCTTGTGCAAAATCCATTCACCGATTACATAAAATATGCCCGGTTTAATAATCGGACAAAACATCATAAAATAGTATTTTAATCGACAAAAATGATATTTACATAAATACTCAGGTATGGTAGATTACAACAGGTCCCTGATGAATATGTAAGCTCTTTCTGTATGATTCAGCCTAAGCTTGCTAACTATGCACAGTGGATGGAGAGCAGGGGCAAATCTATTGTTATATCAGCAGACAACAGTGCTGAAATTGACCGTGCAGGGAAAGGATGCTATTATTCAGCAACGAATATAACAAATAAGCGGATCATGAAAAGCAGACCAGTTTGTCGAAACAGTCTGCTTTTTTTGAGAAAAGATAATAATAACGCAACAAGAATGGAGAGAACCTTTACCACTTTTATAAGGTACAGGAAAAGATAGAGAGTAAGTGGGCAGAGTATGCATCTATCTAATA
>CAYZUC010000079.1:0-12993 GCA_964481705.1 uncultured Lachnospiraceae bacterium | reverse complement strand
AAGTACGCAGATGGAGAAAAGGTACTTCGTGCCAAGATTGATATGGCATCTCCGAATATTAATATGAGGGATCCGATTATTTATCGCGTAGCTCATATGACGCATCAGAATACTGGTGATAAGTGGTGTATTTATCCAATGTATGATTATGCACATCCCGTAGAGGATGCAATCGAAGGAATTACGCATTCGATTTGTACTCTGGAATTTGAGGATCACCGTCCTTTGTATGAGTGGGTAGTACGGGAACTGGAGTATCCTCATCCACCGAGACAGATTGAATTTGCGAAGTTATATTTAACAAATGTTGTTACCGGCAAGAGATATATAAAGAAGCTTGTAGAAGATGGCATTGTAGATGGTTGGGATGATCCGCGTTTGGTTTCGATTGCAGCATTGCGTCGTCGCGGTTTCACACCGGAGTCAATCAAGAAATTTGTGGATTTGTGTGGTGTATCGAAGAGTAATTCTTCTGTAGACTATGCAATGCTTGAGTATTGTATTCGTGAGGATTTAAAGATGTCCCGCTCACGTATGATGGCGGTTTTGGATCCTATTAAGCTGATTATAGATAATTATCCAGAGGGACAAGTAGAGTATCTGGATGTAGCGAACAATCTGGAGAATGAAGAACTGGGCTATCGTAAAGTACCGTTTGGCCGAGAATTATACATTGAACGTAATGATTTTATGGAAGAGCCGATTCGTAAGTATTTTCGTCTGTTTCCTGGCAATGAGGTGCGTTTGATGCATGCCTATTTTGTAACCTGTACAGGATGTGAAAAGGACGCAGATGGTAATGTGACCGTGGTTCACTGCACATATGACCCTGAGACAAAGCAGGGAAGCGGCTTCGAAGGAAGAAAGGTTAAAGGTACGATACACTGGGTTCCAATCAAGGAGGCTGTTAAGGCTGAGGTTCGCCTGTATGAGAATATCGTAGATGAGGAAAAGGGAGTTTACGATGAAAATGGTAATGTGAATGTAAATCCGAATTCTTTGACAGTTTTGAAAGAATGTTATTTGGAACCGAACTTTAAGGATGTGAAGGCTTATGACAGCTATCAGTTTGTAAGACAGGGATTCTTCTGTGTAGATGCGAAAGATTCCAAGCCGGATGCGTTGGTATTTAATCGTATTGTATCTTTGAAAAGTTCGTTCCGTCTGCCAACGGAATCAGATAAATAATGTAACTGGAGGGCTTACTATGGGAATTTTATCAGGATTAGAGGGTTTTGGTTTGGGGAACCTTGAGAATACGGATATTTTCAAGGACGCAAGTGGAAAAAATGACAAAAAGGAAGCTTCCGTAGCAGCTACGCCTCAATTTCAAGAATCTGATTTTGTTTTTGCAAAGACGCATACCTGTCCCGTGTGTGACAAGGAGTTTCGCTCGAAGACAGTTAAGATCGGTAAAGCAAAGCTCATTGGAACAGACATGGATCTTAGGCCGAAGTATGACATTATTGATTCTTTAAAATATGATGTTATTCTCTGCCCGTTTTGCGGTTATGCAGCTCTTTCGAGATACTTTCAGTATATTACAACTCCGCAGGCTAAGCTGGTAGTGGCAAATATTACAAAGAATTTTCATAACAATCCGACAACAGGTGATATCTATACTTATGATGAGGCGATTGAACGGTATAAGCTGGCACTTGCAAATGCCATCGTAAAACGTGGGAAGAGCAGCGAAAAGGCTTACATATGTCTCAAAATGGCTTGGGTAGTTCGTGGAAAGATTGAGAATCTGGATGAGGATGAACCAAATTATGATAAGCTTAAGAGTGAGAGCCAGGAAGAAGAAAATGAATTACTAAAGAATGCCTTGGAAGGGTTTCTTGCAGCCAGACAATCAGAAGGATTTCCAATGTGCGGTATGGATGAGTCGACCGTGGATTATCTAATAGCCGTGATGAGTATGCGATTCGATCAGTTGGATGTGGCCGCAAAGCTTGTGTCAGGGATTCTGATATCTCCATCAGCGAATAATCGTATGAAGGATAAGGCAAGGAATCTGAAAGATATGCTTATGGTACAGATTAAGAAACAACAGGGAAAATAAAATGAGGGGCTGATTGCCCCTCATTTATCATATGTGAATGATTTCATTTATTCGTCTTTTGACTCTTTTTGCTCCAAATCGTCAAACGTAAACTCCTCCACCTTTTCAGACTCGTCCTGTTTTACAACATTAGCGACCTGGTCAATGGTATCAGCAACAGCATCTTCAACACTCTCGCCGGCTTTCTTGATCGTCTCTTTTGCTTCGTCGACAGTTTCTTTGGAGAAATTTAAAGGTACATACTCTCTCTTCGAGTCGGAATCAGAATCAGAATCTTTCTGAAGGAAGTCGTCTAAATCCTCATTTAAATCATCATCAAAGTCATCAAAGTCGTTTTGCGCATCTTCTTTTGTCTTATAATAGTAGTAGGCACCGGCAGCAGCACTGACTACTGCAGCAAGAGCCAGAAATTTGCCAAGCTTCTTTGCCATCATATTCCTCCTTATCAGGTTATTTATAGATTTCATTGTAATACTATTTAATAGAAAAGAAAAGCCTATCCAGTAAATATCATAAAAATTTTAGATATTTCTACTGGTCATGTTAGATAGTTCGTTATACAATTATAGGTGTGAGTGCTTTCGATTTCGTTGAAAATGACTTTGAAATTACGATTGACGTGAAAGGAGATCGGTATGGATAGGAGATATGATGTGATTATCATCGGCGCAGGACCATCAGGGATTTTTTGCGCATATGAGCTGCTGGATAAAGACCCGTCATTAAAGGTACTGATAATAGAGAAGGGACGTTCCATCGAAAAGCGTCAATGTCCAAAAAGAGTAACGAAGGAATGTGTTGGATGTCAACCGTGTTCGATAACCACCGGATTTGCGGGAGCTGGTGCATTTTCAGATGGAAAGCTTTCACTGTCTCCGGACGTAGGAGGCAATCTCCCCGAGATTCTGGGCTATGATAAAGCATTGGAGTTGATTGGCGAATCCGATAAAATATACTTGAAATTTGGTGCTGATACCAATGTTTATGGAGTTGGCAAGGAGAAAGAAATTCGTGAGATTCGTCGTAAGGCAATTAATGCGAATCTAAAGCTGATAGAGTGTCCTATTCGACATCTGGGTACAGAGGAAGGCTATAAAATCTATACCAGATTGCAACAGCACTTGGAAGAGATCGGTGTGGAAATGAAATTCCAGACCATGGTTAAGGATATTCTGATTGAAGACGGCATTGCAAAAGGCGTTATTACGGAGCAGGGAGAACAGTTTTTTGCTGATGAGATTGTGGCAGGAGTCGGAAGAGAAGGCGCGAACTGGTTTAGCCATATTTGTGAGCAATATGGAATTGAGACTAAGGTTGGAACGGTTGATGTCGGTGTACGTGTAGAAGTTCGTGATGAAATTATGCAATTCTTAAATGAGAATTTATATGAAGCAAAACTTGTATATCATACCCCGACCTTTGATGATAAAGTCAGAACCTTCTGTACAAACCCTTCTGGTGAAGTCGCGACTGAGTATTATGATGATAATCTGGCAGTTGTAAATGGTCATGCCTATAAATCTCAGGACAGGAAGACCAGTAATACCAATTTTGCAATTTTGGTATCTAAGAACTTTACAAAGCCGTTTAAGACACCGATTGAGTATGGTAAACAAATTGCACAGCTTTCCAATATGCTTTGTGGTGGAAAGATTCTGGTTCAGACCTTTGGAGACTTTCGGAGAGGAAGAAGAACCAATGAAGAACGCTTATGTAGAAATAATCTAATACCGACACTGAAAGACGCTGTTCCTGGAGATTTATCGCTGGTATTTCCACACAGAATCATGATTGATATCGAGGAGATGATTCTGGCTCTGGATAAGGTCACTCCAGGACTTGCAAGTGATGAAACGCTGCTATATGGAGTTGAAGTAAAGTTCTATTCCAACAAGGTAGTGGTCAATACTGACTTTGAGACAAGCGTTAGTGGTTTGCGTGCGATTGGAGACGGTGCAAGTGTTACTAGGGGACTACAACAGGCTTCTGCAAATGGTATCAGTGTGGCAAGAAGCATTATGAATAAGAGAAATCAGACAGGAAAATAGAGAATGAATAAGAAATTACAACAAGTATGCTGCTTTTGCTGTATCGGACTCATGACAGTTGGTTCGCTGACCGGTTGTCAGAAAGCAGAAAAGAAGACAGAAATTGTACTAACAACAGATTTTAAGGCGGATGAGATATTTCGTATTAACCATGCATCTTGTACCATTCCTGAGATGACAGTCTATATGAGAACACTCCAAGATCAATATGAGAGCGTTTTTGGAAATGAGATATGGCAGGAGGATCTTGGAGGAGTAACCCTTGGCACACAGCTTAAGGATACCATCTTGGCGCGGCTGGCTCAGATTAAGGTAATGACACTTCTTGCAGAGGATAGGGGTATTACTCTTTCAGAACAGGAGAATAAGCTGGTAGACAAGGCAGCTGCTGAGTACTTAAGTGGATTAAGCGCTGAAGAAGTGGAATCCATGAGCATTGATTTGGAATTGGTGAAAAAGCTGTATGGAGAGTATGCACTTGTGAATAAGGTGTATTCGGAGATAACCAGAGATGTCAATCCTGAAATCAGTGATGATGAAGCCAGAACAATCGCTGTGAAAGCGATTTTGATTAAAACATATGCACTGGACGGCGATGGCAAGAAGGTTGAATATACGGAGAGCCAAAAAAAGGCAGCAAAGCAAAGGGCGCAGAAGGTCTTATCACTTGCACGTAAGGGCGATGATTTTGACCAGCTAATTGAAGAGTATAATGAGGACGAGAAGAGTACGTATGCTTTTGGTAAGGGAAGTATGCCACAAAGCTTTGAAGAAGCTGCATTCAATCTCGATACCGATCAAATCAGTGACCTTGTTGAGACAGAGTATGGATATCATATCATCAAATGTACCAGTACGTTTGATCGTGACGAAACAGATGCAAATAAGATTAAGATAGTGGAACAGCGAAAGAATGAATCCTTTAATCAGGTATATGATGAATTTGTAAAGGGATTGTATTCCAATTTGAATGAAGAATTGTGGAATGAATTGTCTTTTGAAGAAAATGATAAGATTACAACCACAAATTTCTTTGACGTATACAACAAATGCTTTGATAGTTAATCGTAATTATGCGGTTAATAAAAATTTTAGAAATGTGAAAACGCTGTATTTATCACGATTACAGGGAATTGTTAGCACTCAGCCCACCTGAGTGCTAAAATTTTATTGACTTTTAAATTATGCCGTCTTAAAATAAGGAAGTAGGAAATTTTAAAATATTATAGTAAGGAAGTGTAGTGAATATGTCAGAAAAACATGGTAATTTGTCAATCAGCAGTGAAAATATTTTTCCGATTATTAAGAAATGGATGTATTCGGATCACGATATTTTCTACAGAGAGTTAATTTCAAATGGTTGTGATGCTATCACTAAGCTGAAGAAGCTTGAGATGATGGGTGAGTACAATCGCCCGGAAGGTCAGAAGGACAAGGTTGAAGTCATTGTAAACGACAAGGACAAGACATTGAAATTCATTGATAATGGACTTGGAATGACAGCTGATGAGGTGGAAGAGTATATTACACAGATCGCTTTTTCCGGTGCAACTGATTTCCTTGAGAAATATAAGGACAAAACAAACGAGGATCAAATTATTGGTCATTTTGGATTAGGTTTCTATTCTGCATTTATGGTAGCAGATCAGGTTTCCATTGATACGCTATCTTATAAAGAAGGCTCGACTCCTGTACATTGGGATTGCGATGGTGGAACAGAGTACGATATGTCAGACGGTACAAAGACGACGATTGGTACGGAGATTACGCTTCATCTAAATGAAGACAGCTTGGAGTTCTGTAATGAATATAAAGCTCGTGAGGTGATTAAAAAGTATTGTTCTTTTATGCCGACAGAGATTTATCTGACCAATGCCAATGCAGAACCACCGAAGGTAGAGGAGCCAAAAGAAGGCGAAGAACCTAAGGAGCCGGAAGCGCCAAAGCCACTGAATGATACAACACCGCTCTGGACGAAACATCCCAATGAGTGTACTGAGGAAGAGTACAAGGAATTCTATCGTAAGGTGTTTATGGACTATAAAGAGCCTTTATTCTGGATTCATTTGAATATGGATTACCCATTTAATTTGAAAGGTATTCTGTATTTCCCTAAGATTAATATGGAGTATGAATCCATTGAAGGAACCATCAAGCTCTATAATAACCAAGTGTTTATTGCAGATAATATTAAAGAAGTGATTCCGGAATTCCTGATGTTGTTAAAGGGTGTGATCGATTGTCCGGATCTTCCGCTAAATGTATCAAGAAGTGCTTTGCAGAATGATGGATTTGTGAAAAAGATTTCAGAGTATATCTCAAAGAAGGTAGCAGACAAGCTTTCCGGAATGTGTAAGACGGAGAAGGAAACCTATGAGAAGTACTGGGATGACATCAGCCCATTTATTAAGTTTGGCTGTCTGAAGGATGATAAGTTCTGTGAAAAAATGAACGATTACATTCTCTTTAAGGATTTTGATGGTAAGTATATGACATTACCTGAATGCCTTGAAATCAAGCCTCAGGATACAGAAGAGGATGAAAATGCAACGGCAACGGATGCTGAGACAGGAGAGAAAATTGATGCGGAAGTTGTGGAGGATGCTGACGCAGATACGACGGATGATAGTAAGGAGTCTGATACAGAAGAGAAGAAAGACAAGATTATCTATTATGTAACAGATGAGAAGCAGCAGAGCCAGTACATTAATATGTTCCGCGCAGCCAAGATGGTAGCAGTTATGCTTCCGGATAATATTGATCAGCCTTTCGTACAACAACTCGAGAGCAAGAATGAAGGAGTCAAATTCCTTCGCATTGATGCGGATGTTACGGACACTATGAAGTCTAAGACCTCTAAGAAGGAAGAAGAGAAGCTTCAGACAAAGGCAGAAGAAATCCAGAAAATCTTAAAGAAAAAGCTGAAGAAAGAGAAACTGGAAGTTAAGATTGAGAAGCTGAAGAATAAGAAGGTTTCTTCTGTTGTAACGTTATCTGAGGAAAGCAGAAGAATGGCTGATATGATGAAGATGTATGCTCAGCCTGGTATGGATCCGAGTATTTTTGGCGGTGAGACAGGAGCAACTCTGACACTCAATGCTAATCATCCATTGGTTCAGTATGTAATGGAGGCTGGCGATGATGAGAATACTCCAATGATTTGCGAACAGTTATATGATCTTGCGATGCTGTCCCATAAACAGCTTGCACCGGAAGAAATGACAAAGTTTATTCAGAGAAGTAACGATATCATGATGTTATTAACAAAATAAAACAAAGAATTAGCGCTGGCATATAGCATGCCAGCGCTTTGCTGTACATAAAAACGGTTTTATCTATTGTTGGGGTATTGTATTACCGGATAAGGCTCCTGTAATAGGATCTTGCTCAGGAGGTGGAACAATGGCCCCTGGTATGGTACTTCCATCATACATAGGAATACCATTGATAATACTATGAGGACACCAGCCAGTACCGCCACCACCAATTGTGCCTCCGGTGAGGTCACTTTCCGGTGATACTACAAATACGCCTTGCGTGATATAAGGGCATGTGTCAGAGGCCCGTAGTCCTGTAAGAGCACATACATTACCAAGTACATGACAGTCGCAGGATTCCGTTGGCTCTGTACCTGCTGCAAAGTATTCGGTGTAAGCACTGCCGTCCAGATTGCATAAACCATCAATTGCGAGCTTGCCGGACTTATTACATACGGTTGCTGTGGTAATACCTTCCGGTGTTTTAAAGGATTGATATTCCAGTCCGTCGTGAATCGTTGACATGACTTTCTTCCAAAGCGACTTCGCGAGAGCCTTTTCCTCAGAACCGGATAACTTGGTATTGTTATCGTATCCAGCCCAGGTAGTACAGGTATAGTATGGGGTAAAGCCTGAGAACCATACATCATTATAATCGGAGGTTGTACCGGTCTTACCGGCAATAGCCATATCTCCAAAGTTTACGGATCCACCGGTTCCCTTCGTTACAACGTCAACCATGGCGCTGGTAAGAAGAAAAGCTGTTGTAGGCTTGATAACCTGACGGGTCTCTGGTTCGTTTTCCAATAGAACATTCTGATCGTGATCCAGAATCTTTGTATAATACATTGGTTTGATATAGGTACCGCCATTTGCTATGGTAGCATAAGCAGCATTCAATTCGATATTCTTAACACCATACGTGATACCACCCAAGGCAAGAGACTGCGTAATATCGGATACTACAGTATTATCGGGTCTTACCTCACGGTCCACCAGAGTAGTGAATCCAAAATTCTTCAGATAATCAAAACCCAATTGAGGTGTGATCTGAGTAAGACACTTAACAGTTACAATATTTAAGGACTGTTCAATACCATATCGAAGAGTACAGATTCCTTTATAAGCACTTCCATACCAGTTGGCTACCGGTCTTCCGTTATCGTAACTGAATGGTTCGTCGACCTCAACAGAAGCAAGTGTCATACCTGCGCTGTCAAGCGCCGGTGCATACGTTGAGACGATTTTGAAAGTAGAACCAGGCTGTCTCTTTGTACCAGTAGCACGATTGAGGGTAAGACTTGCATCCTTTTTACCACGTCCACCAACAATAGCTTTCACGTATCCGGTAGACTGATCCATTATGGTAAGCGATATCTGTGGCTGAGGAGTAAGCGTCATGCGTTCTGCAATTACCTTATCGCTGGAACCAACTACAGATGCTTTGTATTCATCAACAGCCGCCTGTGCAGATTCACTATCTGTGAATAAACGGTTGAAAGCAGCATTGCTTTGCTTAAAGTAGGTTTCGAGATTCTGAGAACTGTAGTTGACAGCCTCACCTGCTGCAGTCTCGACAGATAATTCATATTCCAGTAGGAATCTGGTACCCGCAGGATAATTCTCTTCATCAGCTACGATGGTGTCACAGATGTTCTGAATCTGGGGGTCCTGAGTAGTGTATACACTCAAACCGCCACTGTAAAGCATGTTGTATGCCTGTGTGTCAGTATATCCAAGCTTTGTCTTTAAATCTTCCATAACCTGAGAAGTCAATTCATCAACAAAATAGGAGTAAATGGAAGCCTCTTCGGTCTCTTCGTTAACAGACTGAATCCGGGAATACACATCATCTGCCATAGCATCATCATAAGCATTTTGCGTAATATAACTCTGCTCCAGCATGTTTTTCAGAATCTTTTCACGTCTTTCCTTATTCTTCTCTGGGTGGGAGATGGGATTAAAACGCGTAGGGTTCTGGGTAGTACCTGCAATAACAGCTGCTTCAGAAAGGGTAATATCCGATACCGGTTTGTTAAAATACCGGAGAGAAGCAGCTTGAACACCAAGGGTATTCTGTCCGAGATTAATGGTATTCATATAAATCTCAAGAATGGTTTCTTTTGCCTTTTCTTTTCCCATTTGTGCAGTATAGGTTTTTTCGAGCTCTACTGCGAGGTACTGTTCCTGAATCTTCCTCTTGAACTTATCAGCCAGTGAGGATTCACTGGTCCAAGTAGTAAATACATTGTTTTTCAGTAACTGCTGGGTAATGGTACTGGCGCCTTGAGAGAAATTCTTGTCAGTGATAGCAGTAACGCCGGCTCTCATGATACCTTTGATATCGATACCGTTATGTTCATAAAATCTTTCGTCCTCGATTGCAACAAAGGCATGCTGCAAATCAATCGGGATTTTATCAATTGTCTGATAGATTCTGTTAGAATCCTGTGCTACGAGCTTAGTGATCTGATTTCCTTCGCTGTCATATACAACACTTGAAAAATTGGATGGTCTTACATCCAGCGTCGATATATTAGGGGCGGAATCAAGAACACCTTTAAACAAGCCAATGCCTGCAAACAAACCGATGAAGAGTACGGCGATAAAACAGAACAGCATAGCTTTGAAGAAAGTCACACCGAACATTTTGCCGAGCTTCGCTGATTTGGAAGACAGTGCTCTTTGCCTGTTTTTTGCACCCTTTTTACCATAATTCATAAGTGATGCCTCCTTATCCTGTCCATTATACCAAAAAGGGTTGGTTAAATAAAGGAATATTTTATTAATTAACCATTGTAACAGGACATGGTAGGAGAAGCCGTTCGTTTGACATTTACAAGACGCTACGATATAATTTACCAACTGATGTATATGGCATACGATAGGGTGATGATAATTATGAAACAGGAATATAGAACGGTATACCAGGATGGTTATGGCGAGTATATAGAGAAAAAATCCAGATTTCTGGCACATGTCAGGAATGCATCCTCAGAGGAAGAGGCGCTGGAATTCATAGCAGCGATGAAAAAGAAGTACTATGACGCAAGACATAATTGTTATGCCTATATAATAGGAAAAGACTCGGATATTGTTCGTTATTCGGATGATGGAGAACCGTCGGGAACTGCCGGAAAACCGATTTTGGAAGTAATGCAAAAGGAAGGATTGTCGGATGTCGTTGTTGTTGTAACAAGATACTTTGGGGGAACACTTCTAGGAACCGGCGGCTTAGTACGAGCTTATACGCAGGCAGCCAAAGAAGGAATTGGAAATAGTGTGATTATTACGAAAAAGGCAGGTTCGCGAGTCAGGCTGGCCACCGATTACAATGGTGTGGGCAAGCTGCAATATTTTTTGGCACAGGAACAGATTCCCATACTTTCTTCTGACTATTCCGATAGCGTGGTAATGGAATGTGTGCTTCCGGAGGAAGCTTGTCAAACCATTTTAAATACAGTCACAGAGTTGACAAATGCAAAATGTGGAATCAATATAGAAAGTTCTGTATGCTATGCTTTATTTGAGGGAGAAGTGTTGATTTTTGATAATTAATGTGTTAAAAATAGAGGGTACTTATTTAAAGTAAGTACAAATATAGCAATTCGAAAGGTAGGTGGTTTTTCGTGAATAAGAAGACATTAAAGCAGTCCTCTGATGTTCCTGAGCGAGGGTATAAAACTTATCGAAAGACCAACTATAAAACAGAATATGGAGAATTGCTATGGAGAGAATTCGTGAACTGATTGACAATAAGCAATATACTCTGTTACGCCAGGAACTGTCAGAACTGAATGAGGCTGATATAGCCGCGATTCTGGAGGAACTGCCGGAAGCAGAACTATTGAAGATTTTTCGGATTTTACCAAAGGATATGGCAGCGGATGTCTTTTCTTATCTGCCGATGGAAATCGAGCAGTTGATTATTACATCCCTAACGGATCGAGAAGCAAGTAACATCATTAATAATCTAATGGCAGATGATGCGACTGACTTGATGGAGGAAATGCCTGCTAATGTAGTTAAGAAGCTGTTGGCTAATGCTAATTCTGAGACAAGGCGTGACATCAACCATTTACTTCGCTATCCAGAGGACTCTGCCGGAAGTATCATGACGGTCGAATTCGTTGACTTGAAAGAGACATTGACAGTCGCTGAGGCGATTGATAGAATCCGTCAGATTGGAATTGACAAAGAAACAATTAATATCTGCTATGTACTTGATGCACAGCGTAGGCTGGTCGGTACAGCAGCACTGAGATACCTGCTCATCAGCAAGCCTGAGGAAATCATTGGTAATATCATGAACGATAACGTGATTTCCATTAATACGATGATGGATCAGGAGGAAGTTGCACTTTACTTCCAGAAATATGACTTTACTTCCATGCCGGTCGTTGATAAAGAGAATCGACTGGTCGGAATTATTACCGTTGATGACGTTGTCGATATCATGCAGGAAGAGGCAACAGAAGATATCGAGAAAATGGCGGCTATCGTTCCTACAGATAAGCCGTACATGAAGACAGGTGTCATCGAGACGTGGAAAAAGAGAATCCCCTGGTTATTGCTGTTGATGGTATCGGCTACTTTTACCGGCAAGATCATCGCTCATTATGAGGATGCCCTTGGGACTTATGTAATACTTACTGCTTTTATCCCCATGCTGATGGATACCGGCGGTAATGCGGGAGGACAAGCCTCGGTTACCATTATCCGTGGATTATCCTTAAATGAAATTGAATTCAAAGATATTTTGAATGTTTTATGGAAAGAGATACGAGTATCGGTTCTTTGTGGTGTTACCTTATCCGTTTGCAATTTTGCAAAGCTTATGCTTTTGGATCGTGTCGGACTTATGATATCTATTGTAGTATGTATGACATTGGTTTTGGATGTGTTTTTTGCAAAGATTGTAGGTTGTACATTACCAATGCTGGCAAAAAAGATTGGATTTGATCCAGCTGTTATGGCAAGCCCCTTCATCACGACAATTGTAGATGCATTATCTTTAATTATTTATTTTGCAATCGCGACAAGATTATTAGGAATATAATGAAAGAGCTTCCCTTATGTGGGAAGCTCTTTCATTATATTTTTCTTATTTCTTATTTAGCCATGCACGTTTTCTAAGGGTAGGATCCAAAATCTTTTTGCGGATACGAAGACTTTTTGGAGTTACCTCAAGCAGTTCGTCCGAATCAATAAAATCAAGTGCCTGCTCGAGACTCAAAATCTTAGGAGGAGTCAGCTTTAACGCTTCATCCGCTCCGGAAGAACGTGTATTTGTCATTTGCTTTTTCTTACATACATTTAATTCGATGTCCTCATTCTTGGCATTCTGGCCAACCACCATACCGGAATAAACACGTACACCCGGTCCAATGAAAAGAGTACCACGCTCCTGTGCATTGAACAGTCCGTAAGTGATGGATTCACCGGTTTCAAAAGCAATCAGGGAGCCCTGTTTACGATATTGGATATCTCCTTTATAAGGACCATAACCGTTGAATACCGTATTCAGGATACCATTTCCCTTTGTATCTGTCATGAAATCGCCACGGTATCCAATCAATCCACGAGAGGGAATGTTGAATTCGAGACGTGTATATCCACCGCT
>CAYZUC010000078.1:11990-13313 GCA_964481705.1 uncultured Lachnospiraceae bacterium | reverse complement strand
CACGTGTTGCAGGTAATGATAAAGAAATAGTTGTAGTTGAAGTAAATTCAGAAACTGACTTTGTAGCAAAGAATGAAGTATTCCAGGAATTTGTACAGGCTGTTGCAGATACAGCTCTTGCTTCCGGTTTAAATGGTGGAGCTAATGGAGAAGATATCGAAGCAGTTATCGGAATGAATGGATTAAAGGATCTCATTATTGAGAAGACATCTACCATCGGTGAAAAATTATCGGTACGTAGATTTGAAAAAGCTTCCGGAGATTGTGTAGCATCTTATCTTCATGCAGGTGGAAAAATTGGTGTAATCGTAGCAGCTAACGGTGCATCCGATGATGCTACGAAAGAAGCATTAACTAATGTTGCAATGCAGATTGCAGCTATGAATCCTGAGTACATCAGCAGATCTGATATCTCAGCTGATGAGATGGCTAAATTAAAAGAAATCATCATTGATAGTGCGTTGAATGATCCCGCATCTCTTCCAAAGCCTATCTTGAACAAGTTAATTGATAAGGCTGTAAATGACAAATTATGGAGCGAGGAAGATATCGCTATTTACGAAGAAAAGAAGAGCAATATGAACTTCCTCTTCAACTTCCTATCTGATGCTGCGAAGGCTACTCTTGCTGGATTGGCAATGGATGGAAAGTCAGACTATGTAAATGACAAGATTTTCTCAGGTTTAGTAGATGGTCGTATCTCTAAGCATGTAAAAGAGATCAGTCTGTTAGAGCAGACATACGTTAAAGCAGAAGACGGAAAGCAGTCTGTTGGTAAATATCTTGAGTCTGTAAACAAAGCAATTGTAGTTTCTAAATTCATCCGTTTCGAAGTTGGAGAGGGTATGGAGAAGAAGAACGAAGACTTTGCAGCAGAGGTTGCTGCACAGATGGGAAATTAGTTATCTGTTAAAACCAACTTATTAATCTCAAACTTAAATTCGCAAGACACTTTCAGGTGCCTTGCGAATTGTCTTATCTTTATTTCGAATCGCAATCCGAATAATTCCAACACAAAAAATCATACTCAAGTGGTGTAATGAATTCCGCATCAAATTCCAATTACAAGCAATTAAATTACACCAAGCAAGCCAATCAACGCCAAGCGGTGTAACAAAATCCTCATCAAATTCTGATTTCAAGCAGAGAAATTACACCAAGCAAGCCAATCAGCGCCAAGCGGTGTAACAAAATCCTTATCAAATTCTGATTTCAAGCAGAGAAATTACACCAAGCAAGCCAATCAGTGCCAAGCGGTGTAACAAAAGCCTCATCAAATTCTGATTTCAAGCAGAGAAATTACACCAAGCAAGCCAATCAGCG
>CAYZUC010000078.1:0-11890 GCA_964481705.1 uncultured Lachnospiraceae bacterium | reverse complement strand
GCAGAGAAATTACACCAAGCAAGCCAATCAGCGCCAAGCGGTGTAACAAAATCCTCATCAAATTCTGATTTCAAGCAGAAAAATTACACCAAACAAGTCAATCGGCGCCATGCGGTGTAACAAATCCCCCATCAAATTCTAATTTTAAGAAAATAAATTACACCAAGCAAGCCAATCAGCGCCAAGCGGTGTAACAATCTAGTTAGAGAACTAGTATTACAATTAAATATTATCGAAAGGAAGTCCAATTATGGATGAATTGCAAGAACAATTAAGAAAGAGAAACAAAGAATTAGAAGAAGTAATTAATTATGCAAAAAAAATCTTGAAGAATGCACCGGCTGGAAATCTACGAATATCAAACAGAAAGAATAGGGATTACTATTATGTTAGGGATAGTGATAATCATGGGTATGGAAGGTACATAAAAAAGAGTAATGAAGACGTGGTATATGAGTTAGCCCAAAAGGACTATGCCCAGAAACTACTTGTTGAGGCGACAAAGGAGAGAGATAGAATACAAATCATGCTTGGTACATATATCCCAATGGATATTGAGAAAGTATATGAAGCCTTATCTTCCAAACGACAGAAGCTTGTACAACCATATTTCCTGCCAGAGGATATGTATGTAACACAATGGCAAAGTAAAATCTATGATGGAAAGAAACAGGAGGAAGAAACGGATTGCAGCATTATAACAGAAAAAGGAGAAATCGTAAAATCAAAATCAGAGAAGATACTCGCTGACAAATTTTATTTGATGAATATTCCATATCATTACGAAAAACCCCTATATCTTAATGGCTACGGAACAGTATATCCTGATTTCCTTACGCTTAACAAACGAAAAAGAAAAGAAATCTATTGGGAGCATCTTGGTCTGATGGATAAGCAGGACTACTGTGAGAAGACAATTAGGAAACTTGAAACTATGCAGAAGAATGGGATTTATTTGGGAGAGAACTTAATTATTACTTTTGAAACGCAAACCCATCCACTGAATATGAGAATCGTGGAGGATATGATAAAAAGGTATCTAGTCTAAAAATAGAAAAGAAAAAGATAAGTCTCAATAAATAAACGTCAAACCATCCAATATATGGTTTGACGTTTATTTTATTGAGATAAGGGATGTCTCTCGTAACAAATTGAAAGCAAATTGAAGGATACAAGAGATTAATTCATGAAGATTCTTGCGGTAGTAGTAAATATAAAACAAATGACAATTCCCATTATTGTGGGTACAAGAAAGGAAACAGCAGTCCATTTCCAACTCTGCGTTTCTTTCTTGATAGTAAGGCAAGTTGTGGAGCAAGGCCAGTGCATTAGAGAGAATAACATGGTACTTATAGCAGTAATCCAGGTCCAACCATTGTTAGTAAGTAGTAGTTTTAAGTCCCATATGTTATCAAATTCCATAATACTACCACACTCCAAATACGCCATTATAATAATTGGAACTATAATCTCATTTGCTGGGAACCCAAGAATAAATGCGAAAAGAATAACACCATCCATTCCCAACAGTTTCGCAAAGGGATCTAAGAAGTCTGCACAATATGCAAGTAATGTTATATTATCCATGTGAATATTGGCCATAACCCAAATAATGAAACCAGCGGGAGCTGCAACGACTACAGCCCTTCCGAGCACAAATAGTGTTCGGTCAAAGATGGAACGGATTATGACTTTTCCAATTTGAGGTCTACGATACGGCGGAAGTTCCAGTGTAAAGGAAGAAGGAACTCCTTTTAAAATCGTCTTAGACAATACTTTCGAGACGACAAAGGTCATTAGAATACCAAACATAATTACGCCGGTAAGTAAGATGGCTGAAAAAAGAGATTCAAACAGCCCTGAAGATGCACCTACAAAAAACATCGTTAGAATAGCGATCAAGGTCGGAAACCGACCATTACAGGGCACAAAATTATTCGTAATTATGGCAATCAACCGTTCTCTTGGAGAGTCAATGATCCGACACCCGATAACTCCGGCCGCATTACAACCAAAGCCCATGCACATGGTGAGTGATTGTTTTCCACAGGCACAGCATTTCTTAAAATACTTATCTAAATTAAAAGCAATACGTGGGAGATAACCCAGATCCTCCAGCAAGGTAAACAACGGAAAGAAAATTGCCATAGGTGGCAGCATGACAGATACAACCCAAGCTAATACGCGATAAATACCATGGACAAGCATCCCATGTAACCAATTTGGAGCACCCATAAAATGAAAAAAATCGGTGAGCCGATCCTGAAACCAAAATAGTCCGTCAGCCAGTAAGCCCGATGGTATGTTCGCACCTGTGATTGTTAGCCAGAAAACAACCATAAGCAGTGCAATCATAATGGGGAAACCGGTCCATTTGTTTGTTACTATACGATCGATTTTTCTATCTCTTTCATTATAATTGGAGGTATCAAAATGGACAGTGTCGGAGCAAATATTCTCGGCAGTCAAAACTAGACTAGAAACGATTTGATCTCTTAAATTTGTATCGTTGATTTCTTCTCTTATTAGAATTTCTTTTGCTGTATTCAATCCTTGCTGAACATCTGCATCGTGAAGTAGTTCATAACCAAGGTACTCATTAAGAGCAGCAATTAGAGTTTCATCATAATCAAGTAATTTCAGGCTGAGCCATCGGGTATTTATCTTTTTATTTACCGTTTTTTTCAACACAGGCTCCATATAGGCAATCGCGTCTTCTATCGTTTCTGGATACTCGATCTGAAAAGTGGTCTCTTCTTCCGGTGTATTTAGCACTTGTTGAACAGCCCGTATTAACTGATCAAGGCTTTTTTTCTTTCTTGCAATCGTGCCTACGACAGGTACGCCAAGACTTTTAGACATTGCATCTAAATCGACTCTTATGTTTTTCTTCTCAGCTTCATCCATTAGATTAACGCAAACAACTACTTTATTCGTAATTTCCAACGTTTGCAGAACAAGATTAAGGTTTCGTTCGAGACAGGTAGCATCGCAAACGACAACAACTGCATCCGACTCACCAAAACAGATGAAATCACGTGCCACTTCTTCTTCGGCGGAGTGTGCCATTAAGGAGTATGTACCGGGGATATCAACTAAGACATAAATAGAATCCCCGTAATGACAATATCCCTGCGCGTTCGTAACTGTCTTACCAGGCCAGTTTCCGGTGTGTTGATTGAGACCTGTTAAACTGTTAAAGATAGTACTTTTTCCTACGTTTGGATTACCTGCAACCGCAATCACTTTATCATCTTCTGTCAGCTTCCTAATAAGTAATGTGGAATCATTAGTCAAACCCATGTTATCACCTCATTTCCAATCAATTAAAATGTTTGAAGAATCTTCTGAGCGTAATGCAATAACAGCACCTCTAATGAGGTAAGCTACCGGGTCCCCTCCAGGGCTTACTTGAAGACATTCCACGTTGGTTCCTTCAATTAGACCGATATCCTGTAACCGTCTTCGTATACTACCCGTTGATAATATAGATTTTATCTTTGCAGTTTGACCTTGTTTTAAGTCTTTTAGAGTGTTTAAGTGATTCATAAATACGAACTCCTTTACATACATATAGGATAGGGAAACTTAGTTTCTTGATGCTATCATTATACGAAGCTTTATAAAATGTGTTACAGGGTAGTGAAAACTTTCATCAGTAAACGGGAGGGGCGGGTTAAGTATGGACAGCAATCATTCCTTTTATACGTTTAAGGGATATCAGTTGAATAATAATGTAAGAGTAACCTCATCTATGGAGGATTATCTTGAAATGATATGCAGAATGATGAAAAATCAGGATGTAGTACGGATAAGTGAACTTGCTGAAATGCTTCATGTAAAACCATCGTCTGCTTCAAAAATGGTCGGTAATCTAAGAAATTTGGGATTGGTTTACTTTGAAAAATATGGATATGTGAACCCAACTGCGAAGGGGGAAAGGGTAGGTAAATATCTGTTATATAGACATGATGTATTGAATAAGCTTTTATGCTTCATAAATCATTCGGATGATGAGACAGAACAGGTTGAAAAGATTGAACATTTTTTTGATGAGAAAACGATAAGAAATATAGATGAATACATTAATCGAATGAAGTATAATTAAGATCAGTTTGACTTTCGATAGAATACCCCCTAAATAGATAATTGTTCATCCTTTATCTACTTAAGGGATATCATAGTAAGAATCCGACAGTATATGTCTATATCTCTCTTAGTCGTTCAACGACTGTTTGTTTTGCAACATGATGATACACAATGATTGGTATGATACATCCTAATAAGGCAAATAGTGGAGCAATCAGCAATACCGGTAATGCAGTAAAATGATAAGTAAAGAACCAGAACATCATTTCAAGGAAAGACTTAAGCAAGGGAGATCCAATTGTGGTGAGCAGCAAAACAACTAAGACGGAGGCCATAGTGTATAACAATCCTTCCCATACTAACATACTTTTAAGCTGTATCCCTGTCATTCCTATGGATTGAAGCATGGCTAGCTCCCTTTTACGTGTGATAATACTGGTCAACATAGCATTGAAAAAGTTTAGTATTCCAATCAGAGCAATGATAGAACTGATTACACTGCCCAATAGTAAAAACATCATACGAAAATCTTTAAATTCTTTAGCGTGAGTACTCCTGCTTTCATAATCATATTGTGAATTTCTATTTTGTGTGTAATTAGATAAATAGCTTTCCATTGCATTCTGGGTTTCTTCAGTGGTGTTATATGCATATAGCATTACATCACTTGTCCCTGTATCTTTAATAAATGTTTGTGACCCCAATACAAATGTATCAAAATCATAGTAACGATAACTTAGGGAATTTGGAACAGCTACAAGGGCAGTAACGGTATAGGATACATCACGATAGCTCTTGATTTTAAGTTCATATGGATCTTCACTGTTCGGATCTACTATTTCCCCCGTGTTAGGATTAATGCATTCATAATCGTCGACAAATCGTATATTTACGGTGTCACCAAGTTTTGCCCAATTTGTTTCCTCCCTTTTATTACCATAATCATCTGTCCAATAAACTGCTGCAATATTATGCGTATCAGACTTGTTTAGAGTAGAAAGATCTCCTTCAAACAGTGTAAGCTGATCAAGAATAAATGGGTCCATACCATAAATCTGAGTTTTGTCACAAATGCAACCATTAGCATCACGTACTGCATTTGCAATTTGCCGATCCATTGCTTCGGGACTGTTCCATTGACCGTATCGAATCCGGTATCGCTCCTCACTGATATATCCATTTACAATGCTGGTAACACCATAGACTCTGCCTCCTTCCGTAATATCCCCCTGTAGTGTAAGTTGATTAATCACAGATTCTGGAATAGCTGTGTCTTTTTCAAATAGACTTTTTCCAGACTGAAAATGATCCGCATGCGCAAATACAAAATCTGTTACGGAGAAAGATTTCAAGTACTTGTTCATATCAAAACCATTTGTAAACGTAACCGTCAAGGTTAATAATACAACAGCAAGAGATAGTGAGAATACAGTTATCATAGTTTTCTTTTTATTACGTCCAAGATTTGCCCATGCCATTGAAAAGGGTGAAATCTTACTACGTGTTTTCTTTTCACTCTTTTTTTGAAGGTTTCTTTCGGTATAGCGAACTGCTTCGACGGGAGATACCTCAGAAGCCAGACGTCCAGGATTACGGCAGGACAGAAACACAGTGAAAATGGAAAATAGGGTTGAGCTGACAAAAATGAGAGGACTGCCAGAATGTGTACTTTGTTTCATACCATTCAGCTGTGCCAGAATAATCGGGGTTAGTCTTACACCCAAAAACCATCCCAAAAGCAAACCTAACGGAATGCCCATTGTACAGAGTAACATAGCCTGCTGTCGGATGATACGCTTGAGCTGTCTTGGCGTCGTTCCAATAGCCTTCAATAGCCCATAAAAACGAATATCAGAAACTACTGATATTTGGAATATATTATAAATAATTAAGTAGCCTGTAAAGATGATCAGCAAGATAATTGGTATGACAACAATCAGTGAAGATACATTCATTTTATTGGTTAGCTGTGCTCCCATATACCCCCAATTTACTCCTATAGCAATATAGTTATCTGCTCCTTCCTGTTTCCCTTCACTTTGGTAACCGTGATGATCCAATACTTGTATCATATAATCGGATATGTTCAACGAATCTGTAAACATAACACTCATATTCCAATAGGTTGTCATATGGTCTTTTCCCTGTGTGCCTAATTTGTTGAAAATGGAATCGACACGACTTGAGGGTATTAAAATATGGCTTGCATCACATGCTGCATCATGTTCCCACCATCCACTGAGTATAAATGTTTGCGTGGTGCTGACGCCATCAACATCAATGGTAAGGGTAAATTCTTTTCCTAACTTGGGTTCTATTCCAAGAAGAGATAAGACCTTTGTGTCGGTAGCTGCTTCATTGGTTCCCTCGGTGGGTAGATGCCCTGTTTCCGGCATACGATATCCCCATTTTGCTTCGTTTGCGTCACTCCAGCTCACTTCAACATGCTCTTTCTCAAAAGGAGTACCAGAAGCCATTCCCACATAACGACGCAGTCCATACTCTTGTATTAACGGATCGCCTATTAATTCTTTCACTTGTTCAACCGTCATATATTTGAAAGTACCGTGGTTATATCCACCTAATTTTCTAAAATTGGATTCCTGTAGGGCAGTGGTGAAGGACTGCGTAATGGTGAATAATGTTGTGAATAAAATGGTAGTCAGTATGATTGCGGCTACAGCAACAATGTTGCGCGTACGTGCAGCACGCATGTATTTTGCACCCAGACGTCGTATACATTTGCGGTTAGAAACTTTGATCATTTCGTTCACCCCCACAAAGTATCCTGCCATCTTCCATGTGTATGATACGATCTGCCATCTGAGCAAGTTCAACATTATGTGTGATCATTACTATGGTTTGACCAAACTTCTGACCTGTTATCTTGAGTAGACCGATGACGTCCTGACTCGTTTTGCTATCAAGATTACCAGTTGGTTCATCGGCAAGTAAGATAGCAGGCTTTGTCGCAAGAGCACGTGCAATAGCCACTCGTTGTTGCTGTCCTCCTGAAAGATGATCAGGAAGGCTGTTCAATTTACGATTGATTCCCAACACATCAATAATGCTGTCTACATATGCTTGATCGGGTTCGTTGCCATCCAATTGTATGGGTAGTAAGATATTTTCATATACACTAAGAACCGGTACCAGATTATAGTTTTGAAAAACAAATCCGATTTTACGTCTTCGAAAGATAGTAAGCGCTTCATCGCCCAACGAGAAGATATCTTCTCCGTCTACCATTACATTTCCCTCCGTTGGTCTGTCCAATCCACCAAGCATATGTAAGAGTGTGCTTTTACCACTTCCTGAGGTCCCGACGACTGCAACAAATTCTCCCTTTTCAATTGACAGGTCTACTCCATCCAGTGCATGGACGGTAACGTCGCCTGTTCCGTAGGTTTTTCTGAGTTGATGTGTCTCTAGTATTTTCATAATCTTCTCCTTACTAAAAAAGTGTATATTGCATTGCTGTAATACACACTTTATCAGATACTTCTTTCTACAATCTTTCTTAACTACAATGAATTATAACAGTTATGAAAGATTTCACTTATAAGGTAAAAATACAGAAAAGACAGTGCCCTCTTCGAGTAATGATTTAACCTTAATATATCCGCCCTGATCTGTGATAATCTGTCTGGCAAGATATAGTCCGATTCCAACCCCCTCTGTTGAAGAAACGTTTTGTGAACGATAGAAACGTTTAAATATATCTGTATACTCGGCTTCGGCAATACCAATTCCTGTATCTTTGATATCAATACGAACAAACAATTCATAAGCAGATACACAGATATTAACACAACCATTTTCGGGAGTATATTTAATTGCGTTGTCGACAATGTTATAAATTGCTTCGGTTGTCCACTTTATATCAAAACAGGCGATTTCTGTGCAGGGTGTCTGCTGTAGAAGGATATTTTTGCTTGCTGCTTTTGGTGTTACCTGCGCTACAACATTGTCCAACATTACTTGAATGGGTGTCGAGACAGGAGAGAGAGTAAGGATACCGGCCTCCAGACGTGATACCTTCACCAATGAACCAACCAGAAAATTCAGTTTATCTGCTTGGGTAGTGAGCTGATAAGTATATTCACGCCCTTCTGTAGTCAGTTCTTGTTCCAGTAATAGTTGAGAGTACAACAGAATATTAGCAATCGGAGTTTTTGTTTGATGCGATATATCCGAAATCAATTCTTTAATTTTATCTTTTTCGGCAGAAAGATTACGATCGGAAACAGCGGAAGCAGAAAGATATTGATTCAGTTTTGCTTCGACAGCGGAGAGCAGGCTTTCGTCATAAAGTGTTTCCGTATATTCTCCCCGAATCGCACAATCCAGCATTTGACTCATGGTGTTTAAGATTTTTCTTGTCTGATGTCTTGTGACGATTATGGTTACGATTACTGCAATTATTGCGGCAATGGATACGGACAGAAGTATAGAATCTAATATATTCATCTAACGCACCGCCCAGACATAACCCAGACCATAAACCGTTTTGATGTAATGAGGTTTCGATGGTTGGGGTTCTAACTTATCACGCAATCGCTTAATGGTGACGGACAAAGCGTTTTCATCGACATACTCGGATCCATCAGTCCATATACGATCCATTAATTGCTCTCTTGAGAGGGTCTGTCCCCTGTTTTCTACTAGCAGTCGTAATAGTTTTTGTTCGGTTTTGCTAAGTTCTACCGGATTCCCATGGTTAGAGAAATGCATATGCTCAAAATCAAATAGATATTCATCAATTACGATTTTTGTGATTCCGACAGTTAGCTTCCTAAGCTGGGTATTAACTCTTGCTCTCAAAATTGCCAGACTGAATGGTTTTGTTATATAATCGTCTGCGCCGGATTCTAATCCCGTTACGATATCCATTTCCATATCGTTTGCGGTTAATAGGATAACCGGGAGATTCGATTCTGATTTAATCCTATGTAGTAAATCCAGCCCATTACCATCGGGAAGATTGATGTCAAGTATAATAAGCTGAAATGGATGTGATTGAATCTGTTTATAGGCATCTGACAGCGTGTAACATTGTGTGAAATTCAACTCGTGATTCTGTAAAGCTAAAACAATTCCTTTGCTCAGGGACCGATCATCCTCTACAATCAGTATGTTCTCTGTCGATTGTCGATTGTTTGTTTGATTTGCAGTCATACGCGCCTCCAATTATTGATTAGATTGCAACAGATGTTTCCTACTAGCTGTAATTGCTCACGACTTAGCGTAAGTATAATTTTTCCTGGTGCAAAAGTCAATTATCCTGAACGGTTTAAAAGAGCCGTTGTTCAGGAAAAGCGTTATTACAAGGCGGAGAATTGAACGTCTTAATAGGCTGATTATGTTTTTTTTTGTTGATTAATATTCTTTTTTTTGTTATTATTATCTGGTTGAAAAATTAATACGATAGTTATGCACGACACATGTATTACCTTATGGTATGTAAATCTGATTACGGTACTTAATCGCAATCATGTTATCTCCGGAGGTGTGACATGTGTCTATTTTTGTGCGATGAAATACGGATTAGGATGGTGTGCTTGTATAAGCTTTCGTTAACAAAGAAAAGGAGCGTATAAGTTATGCCAAGAAATCAATTTCAAAGGATGGTTTTTGCCTTCCTAACTGTAGTAGTAACTGTTCATGCCTACGTGTTTTTTAGTCTCTATGTTGTAAATGGAGCAACTCTCATGGAGGTAAATAAGGCTGACAGCGTAATTCATGCCATCCAGGCACAAGGTGGTGTATACATGGCCGGACGATTCTGTCCTATTTGGTCCGTCGTGTTACTGGAATTTTGTTTTGCCTATCTTTTGGAAGTATTAATGGGAAGTCCCTGTTCCTTCAAGCTGGCATGTAAAGTATTTAATCCCGTTAAGGATCATCCGGTGTTGTTTGAAACAGCAATTATATGTACAACGGTAGGCCTGATGTGTCCGGCAATGAGTTTTATTGCAGCATGGCTGTATTATCCATACTATGCGGGATTCAACATCTGGACATTACTCGCAAATTGGCTAAAGTTAGTGTGTTTCAATTTCCCGTTTGCATACTTTACACAATTGTTCTTTATTCAGCCGTTCATAAGAACTATTTTTAAAATCCTATTCCGTAAGGATATTGCTTCTAGAACGAAGTTCTAATTTTCTGTTGACATATCATAATAAAAAGGCTATATTACTATTAGAACGATGTTCTAATGATGATATAGCCTTTTACTATGCCATAAAGATATTTCTGATAGAAGGAATGGAGGAACAGCATATGAAAAATGTAATTTATTACTTTTCAGGAACAGGTAACAGTTTACGTGCGGCGAGTAGAATAGCAGAGCAGTTGAAAGATACGGAAGTGATTTCGATGAGAAATGACCCCCAAAATGTTCCCGCAACAAAGTATGAAATGATAGGTTTTGTTTATCCGGTATATCATTGGACCATGCCCGATCCGGTTGTCTCATTTATTGAAGAATTGAAGATGAATACAAAAGCGTATGTTTTTGTTGTAGCAATGCCAAGCTTTGTAAATGGTTTCGCCTGTGAGAAACTGGAAGAGATAGTAACAAGGAAAGGAGTTACGATTTCCTATGGAGAGAAAGTAAATGGTGTGGCAAATTATGAGATTGTATATCCCCCAATGCCATCAGCTAAATGGGTAGTTCCAAAGACAGAGGAGAAAATCTCAAGGATAGCTAGGGAGATTGCTGAAAGAAAGAACAAAGAGATTCCACGAGCAAATGCATTCGTGAGAAAGAGATACCCTAAGGTGATGCCAGTTTATAAATCTCTGCAGCAATACGCAGATTATCCCTTTACAATATCAAAAGAATGTATCGCATGTGGTCTTTGTGCAAAGGTTTGCCCATGCCAGAACATTTCGATGGAAGAAGGGAAGCCAACATTTCTGCATCATTGCGCACAATGCATGGCTTGCGTCAGCTTTTGTCCTAAGAGGGCAATTGGATACCAATTACGTGAAGACGATCTGAAACAGCTAAAGAGTAATTCCATTAAGGCTCCGGTGATTAAAATGATGGGATTACCTGAGAAACGAAAATTGTATCATAATCCCTACATAGAGGCATCAGATTTAATAAAAGATCGAATTGAGTTCAAATAGAAAGGGAGTAAAATGAGTAGGAAGAAAGCACTGGAAGGTGGCACAAGAGAAAAGATACTTACTACGGCCATGCAGGTATTCATGGAAAATGGCTATGAAAAAACAAGTGTGAGAATGATACTTGAAAAAGCAGACATTGTAACAGGGAGCTTCTATCATTTCTTTGCATCAAAAGAAGAATTGTTTGAGGAGGTCATTGCACAATACCTAACACGATATCAGTCTAATGTGATTAAAATTACCGATATGGAGTCGGTTAATTTTATTGATAAAGTAAAATCAGTTCTGAATACGACACAGGAAAGTACAGAGTTTTATTATCAAAATCTTGAGGCACAGAGACTTCACTGGACGATCCAATATGCGCTGCATAAAAAGACACTTATGGCTATTTTACCGCAAGTAGAAAAGATGGTAGATAAAGAAATTCGGGAGAATCGTGCCTCTAATCCGATGCATATGGATGCTCATACGTTGTCAGTAGTTGTTTTACAAGGAATGGAAGGTATTCTTCATGCTAAGAGTATGGGAGAGGCAGATGAGAAACAAATCACTTTGGAACAAGTAGAGAAAATGAAGAAGGACGTTATAGCGTACATTATATTAGTTATGGGTTTGGAGGTAGAAGAATGAGATTATTGATACAAGCATTTACAAAATT
>CAYZUC010000077.1:0-13747 GCA_964481705.1 uncultured Lachnospiraceae bacterium | reverse complement strand
GGTAAAAGCATGCCAGATGTATCCATCATGCTGGAACTATGTAATTTAATAACGATTAGTGTCAATGAACTTCTGACAGGGGAACATATTGATATGGATAATTATAAAGAAAAGGCCGAAGAGAATTTACTTAATTTACAGGGAAAAAAAGTTAAGGCACAGAAAAGTCTACTCCGAACGGAATTGATATGGTTGGCAATTGCAATACTTCTCGTGCCTGTGCATTTAATGATTAATTACTACTATCCTAATAATAATGGAACTGGTGTTGGAGGATTGATTGGAATTATCGGAATCATAATGTTCATAATTTATTTTTTTCATAACTATGAGATTAGGCTAAAATAAAATTCAAACTTCGATTTATCGAGGAGCAACTCAAAGAGAAATTATAATCTGACAAGCAGGTGATCTATTATCTTAGCGATGATATACCAATTTACTGAATACTTCACAGGCAGCTATTACTGAGCAATGTAATTATATAACACTCCAATCGTTTCGTCATTAATACTTACACAAATAAAACAATATAAGTTATATGTTCTAGCACAAATAGGAAATGAGAAGAAATATCTGAGAATATGATACTATATCATAAGTGAGAAGAATAAGTGAACAGCAAAAGAAACGAACGACAGGATGCAACCGAAAGCAATCGAGAACAATAGAGAGCAATGATAAAGGGAGGTTATTATGCCAAGGGGAACCAATCAGAAATTCAAATTTACCTATCTTATGAAAGTAATGCGGGAAAAGACCGATGATGAACATGGGCTTACACTGCCCCAAATTGTGGACGAGCTTGAAAAGTATGATGTAACTGCAGAGCGGAAGAGTATCTACAATGACTTTCAAGATATGACAGATCGATTCGGAGTAGAAATCATTAAGGAACAAATCGGCAGAGAGACCTATTATCATGTGGGAGCAAGAGAATTTGAATTAGCGGAGGTAAAGCTACTCATTGATGCAATTCAATCCTCAAAATTTATCACCCAGACAAAATCGCGTGAGCTGATCACCAAGATTAAGAGTCTTGTCAGTGAACATCAGGCCAGACAGCTCCAGCGACAAGTATATATTACAGACCGCGTCAAGAATATGAATGAGAGCGTGTACTATAACGTAGATGATATATATTCCGCAATCAACAGCAATCAAAAGATACGATTCAAATATTACAAATGGAGCATAGAGAAGAAGCTGGTTCCGAGACATAATGGTGATTGGTTCGTGGTCAGTCCCTGGGCCCTTACCTGGGATGATGAGAATTATTATCTGGTCGCATACGATGATCACGACCAAAAGATTAAGCATTATCGTGTGGATAAAATGATGCATATCTCAGTAGACGAGGAGAGAAGAGAGGGAAAAGAAATCTTTCGGAACTTTGATATGGGGGCTTATTCCAAGGCTACCTTTGGCATGTACAGTGGCACGAGGACAAAGGTCCATATTCAGTTCCCGAACAGCATGTGTGGTGTTTTCCTAGATCGTTTCGGAAAAGAAATCAGCTTCCGCAAGGTGGATGATGACCACAGCTTTGTAGCGGTCGATGTAGCCATCAGTCCACAATTTTTTGGATGGATCTTCAGCCTCGGTAAAGAGGTAAAGGTCACCGGACCGGAAGAGGTCGTTTCGCAGATGCAAAAAGCAGCAGAAGAATTTGCGTTCAATTACAAATAACCAGTACAAATAACTAGTTACATCAACCTTCCCAATCGTTTGATTCCTTCTTCTATCATTTCACAGGAGGAATTGGTGTAATTCAGTCTCATGGTATTCGCATTTCGTCCGTCGGTGTAGAAAGGATTTCCGGGCACAAATACCACATTTTCTTTTTGGGAGCGCTCGAAGAGCTCAAGCGATGACTGACCTTCTGGGAGCGTTGCCCATAGGAACATACCTCCAGTAGGTCGGGTGAAGGTAACACTGTCGGGAAAGTATTGCTCCATGGCGTGAATCATGGCTTCGCACTGGCCTTTGTATAAACAACGAATGGCTTCAATGTGCTGCTCTATATCATTATGTGTTACATAATCCCAGATAATATACTGGGAGAAAATATTGGAATGCAGATCAGCCGCTTCCTTTGCGGTGTTAAGTCGTTTCCGTAGTTCCGTATCTCTTACAATCATGAATCCGAGACGCATGCCGGGTGTGATTGTCTTGGAGAAGGTACCAAGAAGAATACTTCCTGCAAAGTTGGGTGCGCTGATATAACCTTTGGGAGATCCGGTAAAGCAAAGCTCACCATAGGGATCGTCCTCCATAAGGATAACATGATATTTTGTGATAAGAGAGAGCATCTGCTCTCTTTTTTCTTTGGAGTAGGTCAGGCCCGTTGGATTCTGATAATTCGGAACCGTATAAGCAAACTTTGGATTTGTGGTCTTCAGAATCTCTTCCAATTCGTCCATATCCATGCCGTCCTCTTGTAGTGTAATGGCATGAAAATCCGGCTGATATTGGGAAAAGGCTTGGATTGCACCGAGATAGCCAGGCTTTTCGATGACAATGGAATCCCCTTTGTTAATCAATACCTTTCCAATTAAGTCGAGAGCCTGCTGGGAACCGGTGGTTATGATAATCTCATCTGGATTTATGTCCATGGCATACTTCTGATTCAGGCGGTTAGCGATATACTCACGAAGAGACTGCAGACCAGCGGTAGCAGCATATTGAAATACCTTCGCGCCATAGGTATCGATGATCCGATTCGTGGAAACCTTTAATTCCTCCTGAGGGAAGGAAATGGGATTTGGAAGTCCACCGGCAAAGGAAATCATATCCTTTTGCTCCGTCGCTTTTAAAATGCCGCGAATAAAGGATAGTGGTGTTACAAGGCTTAGGTTCGATATTTTTTGTTCATTCATAATGGACTCCTCCTGTTTCATTTGATTTTTTAGAGTTTATCATTGTATACGGAAACAAACAATAGTAAAATTGTATGCAAGACAATTTGATTTATACATAAATGGAAAGGAGAATCCGTATGCCTGTTAATTCATTTGAAGAATATCCCATGAGCTGGAAACCAAGTCTTGAGCCATCCGATGATCCCATTTACATCTATTTGGCAAAACGTCTAAAGGAGGATATCATGAGTGGTAAGCTGACGCCCGGCACAAAGCTGCCACCGCAAAGAGAACTGGCCGATTTTCTGGATGTGAATCTCAGTACGATTACGAGAGCATTTAAGCTGTGTGAACAAAAGGGATTGATCTGCAGTGCTGTTGGAAGGGGAACGTATGTGTCTTCGGATGCCGCCTCTCAGGGAGTACTTTTGATCAATGCACCCAATCAGCATATTATCGAGATGGGAGCGATTCTTCCCAATCCGGATATTAATGAGATGGCTTCTGACTATATCAAGAAGATGGTGGAGGAGCCTGATTTTTATAAGGTATTGCAGTATGGTCCTGTGGAATATGATGATTTACAGATAAAAGCAGCCAGACAATGGTTTGGGTACTTTGGATTGGATACGGATCGTGACCATATCCTCTTTTCCAATGGAAGTCAGAATGCGATATTTGCAATTATGGCATCGCTCTTTAAGAGAGGAGATAGGGTTGCGACCATGTCGGTAAGCTATCCAGGTCTGAAAATGGTAGCAAAGATTTTGGGAATTCAATTGATATCCTTACCCGTACATGAGGGGAGGATTACAGAGGAATCTCTGGAATATGTTTCAAAAAACCAAAAAGTAAAAGGCTTTTATTTTGTGCCGGACTTTAATAATCCCACATCGGAGGTTATGGATTTGAAGACAAGAAAAACAATTGCCTCTTTTGCACAAAAGAAGCAATTGCCAATCATAGAAGACGCTATTTACTCACTTTTTATTCCCATGCCATTACCGACGATTGCATCCTTTGCGCCGGATTATGGATTGTTGATTTCCAGTGTATCAAAGGTAATGTCACCGGGACTGAGGCTGGCAGTTATGCATGTCCCTATGCGCTATAAAGGGCTGGTGGGAGAGTGTCTCTATGCCATGCAGATAACATCTCCGGTACTGATGATGCAGCTCTTTACCAGACTGGTTTTATCCGGTCAGTTTGATGAAATCAGGCGGCTTCGAATTCTGGAGATCGAGGAACGATTCCATATTTTTAAGGAAATGTGTGGCGACATGAATGCAACAGCAGATATTCACAGTCCGATTTGCTGGTTAACGCTACCGGAATCCTATAGACCGGATGAATTTGAGCGAACTGCTTTAGAAAGAGGATTGCAGGTATGTACAGCATCGCGGTTTGTTGTTGGAACCGGTGAAGTACCAAATGCAGTCCGGTTATCGTTAATCTCGGAGCACACGATAGAGAAATTTCGGGAAGGCCTGAGATTACTGAGAGAGTTACTCGGATAAATAACCTTCCTACTGGTCGAATTTCTGCTGGTCAAACACGTTTCTTGACCTTCAGCCCAATAAGATATGCGGCAATCGCGAAAATGGCAAGCAGTACATAACGGAAGATAGCTGTAAAAGAAAACTCCGTAAGTGTGTTGTCAAACATTTCAAACAATACGTTAAACCAGGCATGAATCATAATACAAGCAGCCGTATTCTCGGTGAACTCATAAACTACTGCAAGTACGGTTGATAAACAAACACACAGGATCAAAAAGCTGAAGAAATTCTCAGATGCCTGTGATGTAGAAGAAACAAACCAAAGAGGCAGATGCCACACCGCCCAGATCACACCAAGTGCGAGAATGGAGACAGCTAACCCAAACTTCTTTTTTAAGAAAGGGTGTAAGAATCCTCTCCATCCGAGCTCTTCAAAACCTCCTCCGAAAATCATATAAGGTATGTAAACAAGGAACATGAACCAGGGCTCCTTACTTCTCGGAACAGATAGAAAATGTGTGATCAGCATGATAGCCATTGTCACAACTACCGTAAGGATTATGGTCAAAGCATTGCCATGGCACAATTCCTTTTTCAAAAAGGAACGAAAGCCATCAATTTCTCCGGAGGCTTTCCATGCAAGAAAAGCACCGACTGCCGGACCAAAAACTGCAAATGTCATAATCCCGGCAAATAATACCGGTGAACCGGCAAGCACTCCGATTTTATCTAAGATAATCAGTATAAGTTCTAAAACCCAAGTAACTCCGAATGCGCCCACCATATAGAGGGCAAATTGTTTGTTAAAAGATGTCGTGTCTTTTGTCATAGGAACCTCTTTTCTTTCACTTTTTTCAATGTCTATTTATCAAATACAGCGCTAATTGATGATTTAATTGTAGATTTGATAGAGATAGACGTCAAGAGAAAGCCATGAAATCGGGGAGTTTTCGAACTATCAGTCAGAATAGAGGATGAGAAAATCTTATTTCCACAATAGTTCACTATAAGGAGAAGGTAATCTGCAATTAAATTTGTTTTGTAAAGAGAATATAATCAAAAAGACGATAGAGGACATGTGATACAGTAAAAAGTATTCTATAAAGCGTCAAAATAAAATAGATAAAGTATTTTATGAAATTTATGATATGGAGGTGTCATGATGGAACAGGATCCATTCAAAGAATATTTGAAACAAACGGAACCGAATAAGAGAGATAAAAGTTATGCATGGCACACGGCTATTGGATTGCAGGCAGTGGATAGGCTTAAACCTTCAAAATACTTATTGCAAACTGCAATTCAAAATATTGAAGGTGAGATTTCAAGTGATGAAGCGCAGCAGTTACTAGATACGCACTATGAAGAAAATCCTAAAAGCGATCAGGATGAACGAACCGAAGAAGCAGATAAAGTCTCTGTAAGAATAGCAAAGGAATTATCTGAAAAAGCCTTTTCTTTTACACCGGACGAATATATTTCTATCCATAAGAAATTGTTTACCGGAATTTACGGGCATGCAGGAAGAAAACGTGATTATAATATTACGAAAAAAGAATGGGTGCTGGGTGGAGAAACCGTGATGTATGGGAGTGCTACAGAACTTCGAGCGACATTAGATTATGATTTTTTGCAGGAAAAGGATTATAGTTATAAAGGATTATCAATGGATGAAATTATTCATCATTTGGCAAGGTTTGTTTCCGGACTATGGCAGATTCGCGTTTTTTCTGAGGGTAATACAAGAACGACAGCAGTGTTCTTTATTAAATATCTTCGAACTTTAGGATTTCAGGCAACGAATGATATTTTTGCTGAAAATGCATGGTATTTCAGAAATGCATTGGTAAGAGCAAATTATACTAATCTGGTGAAAGGAATTCATGAAACCACAGAGTATTTGGAGCTGTTTTTGAGAAATCTTTTATGCGATCAACAAAATGAACTTCATAATAGATCAATGCATGTAAGTGGAATATACAGAGACTATCAAAAAGCGAACATTGAGGAAGAAAAAGCGAACATTCACACACCAAAAGCGAACATTGGGGAAGAAAAAGCGGACGATACCAATTTTCAAATATACAGAGATGCATTGAATGGATTTTCAATAAAGACAATAGAACATGTTCGTAATCTATATAGTGCATTAGGTACACAGTCATTTTTTGGGAGATCTGATGTACAAGAGATTACGAAACTGGGTAATACAAGAGCTTCGGAACTGATCAAGGAATTGGTCGAAGCAAAGATAATAGAAGCTGTTACGGGATATGGAAAAGGAAAATACAAATTTCGTAAAGAAGTAATTTGAATGAAAAAGGATGTAGGTGCTGAATCTCAAGCAATTACTCAACAGAATACAATAGAAGGAAATGAATATGTAATCCGCATACTTGATCTTCACAAGTATTGAAAGACGTCCGAAAGGACGTCTTTTTTTGAACGAAAATTCGACTATTTCTCCAGAAAGTGCATAAAATGGGCTTCGACAGGGCCTCTTAAAAGGGTACATTATGGGACACCTATGGTGTTAGGCTATAGATGGTAGGAAACAGGAGAAGGCGTGAAGGATTAATCATTCACACCCAAGAGTGAGGTACATCATGAGAAGATTGTTATTCTGGCTACATAGGAAAAAGAGAATCAAGAGTAAGAGATGCAGTCGATGCTGTCTGACCTGTCGCTTCTTTCAGATATGTGAGCAGGACGGAGATATCTAGAGGTAAAGAGGATTAATCGGAAGGAGGAATCGTTATCATGGGAAATGATCGAAATGCAGGTGTATGGATTGCCACATGTATCGTAGTAGCTGTTCTCGTAATCACAGTAAGTGCCTTTAACAATGAGCAACCGGAATCGACTCCACATTTATCAATTACATCAAAAGAGAAGACAAGTAACCATAACGACGTAAATACAAGCGATAGGAAGGACTCCGGCAGTAAAGTAAAGAGCAATACCAATAAGATAACGAAAAGCAGTTCCTCTACTTACATAAGAAAAAAGGCAACAAAGAGGGAAGTCTATCATGACACCTATGAAGACGGATATGTGGACGTGTACTTTGACGAGGATTATGATACAGATCGGTACGATGAAGATCCAGACTACGTCATTAAAATTTGCATGATTTGTCAAAAAAGTTTATAATATACTAGATTGAAGTTGGGGAATTTTAGTCTGGGGATTATGATAAATACTTGTGGAAATTTATGTGATATTTCTCAGTGTGTTAAGGCTCAGATAAAATAATATCTGGGCCCCTTTTTTTGAAAAAATGAGAATACGATGATATTGGTAAGTATACGAATTTGTAGATTTGTTGTTTCGAACTATATATGTACGGAGGAGGAGTTAATTCGTGGGTTTTATTCAAAATCTGTTTAAAAAGAAAACAGCTCAAGTGATTACTCAACAGAATACGATAGATGGAAATGAATATGTAATCCGCATACTTGATTTTCACAAATATTTGAGCAGTTTAAATGAAGCTCATAAGTATATTGCCAAAAGTGATTATTCGGAAGAAATTATAAAATATAAGGACGTAGTTGATTTTTTTCGTGTATTAAAAAGCAGTAATCTCATGGATTCGTTTTGTAAGAAAAATAGAATTGATGTTAAAATCGTCGAGAAATGCATTGATGATTATTGTAATATCGAGGCATATATTGAGGAGCATAATGAAAATTTTATTACCGAACAAATGAAAGAAGATAAAGTTTATTTTGATAATATACTGAAGGCGGTTGATCCTAAGATATTATTGGATGAAGATCAGCGTCGGGTGATTCTGTGCGATGAGGATTATAGCCTTGTAATCGCGGGTGCAGGAGCTGGAAAAACAACTACTGTTGCGGCAAAAGTAAAATATCTGGTAGAAAAGAGGCAAATTGATCCATCACAAATATTGGTTGTTTCGTTTACTAATAAAGCCGTAAATGAGTTAAGAGAAAAGATAAACAGGGATTTGGATATACAATGTCCTATAGCAACATTTCATTCAACCGGTAATGCCATCATTCATAAGAATTCCCCGGACGAAAAACTTAATATTGTCGAGAGCTCAAAGTTATATTTTGTAATAAGGGATTATTTTCGTAACTCTGTAATGCAGAATGAAAATGTAGTTAATAAACTGATTATGTTTTTTGCATCGTATTTTGATGCTCCATACGAAGGTGATGATATTAACGCTTTCTTTAATAATATCGCTAAGGCTAATTATTCAACAATGCGTAGTGATTTGGAGGACTTTAAACGTGAAGTGATTGATAAACGTACCAAGAAGTCTGTTACAATTCAAAATGAGGTATTACGTTCGCACCAAGAGGTTGAAATAGCCAATTTTCTATATTTGAATAATATCGATTATGAGTATGAGCCAATTTATCAATATAATATTTCATATGCAAGAAAACCTTATACTCCTGATTTTGTAATCAAACAAAATGATAAGGTTGCTTATATTGAACATTTTGGAATAACAGAAGATGGAAAGAATGATAGATTTAGCGACAAAGAGGTACAGGCTTATAAAAAAGCAGTGAATGATAAAGTGTTACTTCATAAAAATCATAACACAACGCTCATATATACCTTTTCAAAATACAATGACGGAAAATCATTTATAACTCATTTACAGGAGAAGATGGAGATAGCAGGCTTTGAGCTTAAGCGTCGTGCAAATAGAGAAGTGATGGAAATGCTTGTTACAAGCGAGGAAAATCGTTATATTCGAAAGTTAATCGATCTGATTTGTCGTTTTATTTCTAATTTCAAGGTAAATGGATATACCCCAGATGATTTTAATAGAATGTACCATTCTACACAAAATGTTAGATCTAGATTGTTTTTGGACATTTGTAATGATTGTTATTTGGAGTATGAGAAATACTTGAAAGAAAACAAAGCTGTTGATTTTCAGGATATGATTAATGAATCTGCGAGAATATTACGTGATGTAAAAGAGATGAAGCAAAAACTTAATTTCAAATACGTTATAGTGGATGAATATCAGGACATTTCCAGACAGAGATTTGATTTAACAAAAGCATTATCTGAAGTGACTGATGCTAAGATTATTGCAGTTGGTGATGACTGGCAGTCAATATATGCTTTTAGTGGTTCTGATATCACGCTTTTTACGAGATTCCAAGAAAAGATGGGATATGCAAAGCTGCTAAAAATAGTAAAAACATATCGTAATTCACAAGAAGTCATTGATATTGCTGGAAACTTTATTCAAAAGAACAAAGAACAAATTTCGAAGAGATTGGTATCTCCAAAACAGATAACAGAACCAGTAATTATCTATACTTATGATGGTAAATATAAAGGCCAAAATCAAAATCGACGTAGTGGTGTAAATTATGCAACAGCTCGTGCGGTGGAAGCTGCACTAGATCAGATTATACTATTTGGTAAACAGGAAGGACGCAAATCGGAATCTATTCTTTTATTAGGTCGTTTTGGATTTGATTGTGACCACTTGGAGAAAACAGGATTGTTTGAAAATGTTGCACGAAGCAGCAAAATTAAAAGTGTAAAGTATCCACAACTTGATATTACTTTTATGACTGCACATTCTTCTAAAGGGCTGGGGTATGATGAAGTCATTATTGTTAATGGAAAAAATGAAACGTATGGTTTTCCATCAAAGATTGAGGATGATCCGGTATTGAATTTTGTAATACGAGGGGATCGTTCTATTGATTATGCAGAGGAACGTAGATTGTTCTACGTTGCGATGACAAGAACCAAAAATCGTGTTTATTTTGTTGCACCCAAACAAAACCCATCAGAATTTTTAATTGAGATAAGGAAGGATTATAAAAATGTAGTTCTTCAGGGAAGTTGGAATGAAGATGAACCGACGAGAATGGGAATCAAAAAATGCCCCATTTGTGGATATCCTTTACAACTGAGATACAAAAATGCATATGGGCTGAGATTGAATATTTGCTCAAATGAACCAGAGGTGTGTGGTTTTATGACAAATGATATTAAGGCAGGGAAACTTTCAATTATGAAATGTGATTCATGCAGGGATGGATACTTGATAGCAAAACTTGCAGAACCGGGAGACTATTTTCTTGGATGTACAAATTACAAAAGTGATGGAACTGGATGTAGTAAATCAATAAGTAAAAAACAATACTATGAAATGATGAAATATCAACCAGATCCCATTCAAAAGAAGGAAGAAATTATTTTTGAATCCACTTCACAGGAAGTAACTCAAGAGGTAAGGAGAGATAAAAAGTCAAGTGATAAAACCACAGAATCTATAAGAAACTGGGATGATGATATTGTCATTAAGGAAGCGGATTTCACCCCTATTACTTATAGAAACATGGATTTGAATAAAGTAGTTTATATTACACTTAGTGCCTTACAGAAGGTAAGTGATTATAGATATTATGGAATTACAATGTTGGTTGATGTGTTAGCTGGTTCAAAGACGAAACGAATACTTGAAACAAAACTTAATAGTATTTATCAGTTTGGAAAGTTAAAAGAATTACAAAAAAATGATATACGTAGTGTAATCGAATGGTTAATAGAAAATCATTATATTCTTAAGACAAAGGGATTATATCCAGTATTACATCTTACTTATGATGGAATGCATTATGATGAGAAAATGACATTAAAACAATTAAAACAATTGAAGCGTTATTTGGAAGAGGGATAAACTCAAAACGAACGGGCTGTTCCTTAAAGTGGACAGTCTACAGGTTGAGCTTAGCCTGATGAAAGTATTTGGAGTAATTATCTTATGAATATGGTAGTATAAAAAGGTACTGGTAATTGAGTTGATGGGACTAAAGTTGGATTTTGAGTAATTAAGATACTTGCGACACAGTCGCAACTTTTGAAAGTGGGTTGAATCATGGAGAACGAAATTGTATCAATAGGTGATATCGACAATATTTACAAAGATATTAGTGGATTAATCCAGCAAAAAAATAATGTAAAAAATGTTGTGAATGATGCAATGATTTCATTTTACTGGGAATTGGGAAAAGACTTTCTGAAGAATTAACAGGAGAGCATAAACCGGAATATGGTAAACATATTGTAGAAGAAATAAGCCTACGCTTAGCACAACAATATGGGACAGGATTTGATAAAACATCTATTTCCCGAATGATAAAATTCTATGAGGAATTTCCAGAGTATGAGAAAGTTGCGACACTGTCGCAACAATTAACGTGGTCACATTTTGTTGAACTTTTACCAATCCAAGATGATTTGAAGAGAAATTTTTATGCAGCGATGTGTAAAAATGAGAATTGGTCTGTGAGGGTCTTAAGAGAACGTAAAAAGTCTATGTCTGGCTAGCGCTCATGAGATAAGAGAAACTAATTAAGAAACATAGAAAATTGAAAGTTGGTACTTTTTATGAGTTTATTTACAAAACCAGAGGTAATCATTTTAAAAGAATCATGTGGTGCCAAGCAATATCTGGAGAAGCTGGAAGCATTACTTCCTAAGACAAGCGGTGTATTACAGAAAAAGATACAAAAGGAAATTACTATAACAAAAGCAGGAATATTGGGTGAAGAAAATATCCTGTTTGAATTGAAAAACAGTAATATGAATTTGGTTGTTCTTCATGATATTTATATTGAGACGAAGGATGGATTGGGAGCACAAATTGACTTTGTGGTAGTCACACCAAAGTTGATTTACTTAATTGAATGTAAAAATCTCTTTGGAAACATCGAAATAGACGCGAAGGGAAATTTTATTCGTACTATGGAGTTTGGAGGAAGAAAAACAAGAGAAGGCATTTACTCTCCAATCACCCAAAATGAGCGGCATCTGGCAATACTAAAAGAGTGTAAAATTGAGGATAAAAACATTATTCAGGGTGCATTAATCCGGGGGACTTTTGATAGGTTGTATAAATCACTGATTGTGCTGGCAAATCCTAAGACGGTCATTAATGATCGTTATGCAAAAAAAGAAGTAAAGGATCAGGTTTTGCGCGCAGATCAAATGATTAATGTTATAAAAAAGATGAATAGTGAATCCAAAGAGGTAACTAGTTCAAAGAAGGATATACTTTTATTTGCCCAGAAGATATTGGATAAGAACATTGAGGAGAGAAAGGACTATTTTGTTAAATATCAGGAATTAGTGGACCAGATAGAGGAAAAGGAAACCGAGTTACCGGAAAATACAGCTAAGGATATTCCGGAGAAAGAACAAAGTAGCTCAGTAGAAGAGACAGTAAGGAAAGAACAGGACAAAGAACCAGACAAAGAACGTGTTAAAGAAGTGAATGTTGAGTGTGGCATTCAAACAGAAGAGGCATTATTATGCCCGAGATGTGGTTCTCAAATGGTTTTAAGGACAGCACAAAAAGGGGCTCATGTAGGCGAACGGTTTTATGGTTGTTCGAGGTTTCCAAAGTGTAGGTATGTTCAGAAGTTGGACGAATGAAAGTTGGATAAAAACAAAACTCGGGTTATTAATTCCAGGTAGCACAAAGTCTTATGAAGAGTTTGTTGTGGAAATGAAGAAAAGTGAAATGATATTTAAGAATAAACTTGGAAATGTTCACGACGAATAATGGAAGAGGGATTAACGTACAAACATATACGTTAAGGAGAAACGAAATCTATTTATCAACCGTAAATGAGGACAATCAAAAATGCTTGCATTGATTTAATAGGACTAGTTATACTTAGCTAAGTAAATTTAACTTATGGAGGGGAATCAGAATGGCCAAAACGTTTTCAGAAATCAAATTGTTTCAGGTTAAACCAGATAAATTGGAGCAATTTGAATTGTTAATAGACACGATTTTGAATGAACAAAAAAAGCAGGATGGATGTATTGAGATAAAATACTTTAAACGCTTTTATACTATAGATGGAGTGGAACTTGGACAGCCACCAAGAGAATTAACCAGAATTGTTAAAGGTGTTAAGTATTATTCGTATTGGGAATTTGATAATAAAGAGAATTATGGATTGGCAATAAAATGGTTTTTCGAAAACTATATGAAGGAATTGCAAAGATTGTTGATTGCCCCATTTGATATCAGTCTTGGAAACTCTTTGTGATACGAATAAGAACAGGGGGTGCAATTGCTTGCGAGGTATGACATTTTATGGTAAAGTGAATAGAGGTTTAGGGAAATTGTTATTGTATAAAATGGGGTAGACATGAAAGCAAACCGTGTAGTTATTATAGATCAGATCGGTTGTAGTAGGGTTGGATATGAGAGCATTTGCAGACGTATATTATTTGGATGTACGTCTGTGGGTGCTTTTTTGATGGTTGAATAAAGAAATAGGAAGAATATTGGTAGGAGGATACGAAAAGTTACTATTCACAGTCAAATAAATAAATAAAAAGAGCTTACTC
>CAYZUC010000076.1:1432-13854 GCA_964481705.1 uncultured Lachnospiraceae bacterium | reverse complement strand
GCCGGATAAAATACCTGAAAATGCATTAATCTTTGAGGAACCCAAAGCCTTGGCTGGAAAGGTAAAGATTTTGGTTGATGATCATGGGGATATCTATGCAACCAGTGATGGGAAATGCTATTTTCAAAAGTATGATAAAGATGGAAACTTTTTATATGGAATATCCATACCCACAAACGGTGGTTCCTATGATTCATACTTTATGAATGATGCATTATATATCATAGTTGTTCGTGGAAATATGGGCTATGAAATATGTGGAAAAGAGATTAAGAAGCTTGGTGAGAAAGAAGCCACAGGAAATTTGGATGGTTTTCAATATAAGGTGGTAAGGGGAAATGAGTCTTATATTTCCAAGAAACCTCATACTATTGAAATTGAGAATTCTTTTACGCAGGAAAATCGGATGGTACAGCTTCAGAATACGCCATTATGCGAAAGCCCTATAGAGGCGTGGTTAATTGGTGCGATGGGAGTAGCATTAAATTGGCTGGCGGTGTTAGGTATTGGATACTCCATAAAGGATATGTTTAAAAAAAAGGAAACAGGAACGATATCACATATGCCGTAGTTATTGAATCTAAATGAGACTTGTAATTTTGGGAAAGAGATGGAAGCTTTAACTAGATTTTTTGAATAGGAAATAGCGGTAAATAGAGCGATAGTACCAGCGAAAGCAAATTGTTGGTATTATCGTTTATTTTTTTTAATATTTTGTTGACATATTATATTATATGACGTATATTATTGAAAGATAAATATTATTGAAGATTAAATATTATTAAATCTCACATAATATAATGTTTCTATAAAAAAACTTAAGTTTCTATTAATTTAATTGACAAATGCTTGATGCAGGTATAGATTATTAACATTGTTAAGTATTTAGGGGCAGAGTTTGAAGAAACGGAGTGTGAAGATGGATTTTTGTTATAGGGATGAGAATAATCGCTATAGTTATGAGGGACTTGTGAGTTTGGTTCATCGATGGAGTCGGAATAGCATTAAGGATTTTCTAGATGGTCTCTCTCAGAGTGAGTTCTGTATGATGATGTTTATCGGCTATAATCACTACATTATGAAAAATGATGCGGTTCGAAATATTGACCTGGCAGAACAATTTCAGGTAAGTGCTCCGGCTATTTCCAGGATGCTTCGTAATCTGGAAAAAAGAGGTCTGATTCGCAGACAAGGGGAGGAAACTGATCGCCGTAATTCCTACATTTATCTTACAAAGGAGGGACTACAGATGGTAGCATCCTCCAAAGATAATTTGGATTCATTTTTTACTAAGGCGATTGATAGAATGGGAAGAGAGAAGTTTTGTGAAATGATGGATTTGTTATATAGTTTTCACGATTGTCTATCGATAGAGATGAAGAAAAGAAGAGAAGAGGAGAAAGTGAACGTATGAAAAAGAGAGTTGTGTGTTTGGTTCTTGCCATGTGTATGGTGATGTCCGGTTGTAGCTTTGATTTATCCAAAGTGACTGGGGAAAAGGAAGAAGAGAAATTACTGGAAACAGAGGTGGTAACCCCTCAAATGGGTAATATCTTGGTAATGGGAGAATTTATGGGAACGCTGGAGCCGGAAGAGCAGACCAGTGTTGCTGCCAAGATGTCGGGAGAGATTACAGAGACCTTTTTTGAAGAGGGAGATTACGTAGAAAAAGGAGATGTCTTATTCACCTTAAATGATGAGGCGGCTAAGCTTCAGCTTGAGTCAGCTCAGAATACATATCAGTCGGCAGTGTCGGGAGCAACTCAACAGGTGGCTGGGATCGATGTACAGAGAGCGAGCAATGCAAATACAGTTGCATCCGCAGATGAATCCATTAAGTCCGTTCTCAATAATTGTGATCAGTTAAGTGATACATATAATGACCTTCAGAATCAAATTAATGATATGGAGGATAATAAGGATGATTTAAGGGAAGGCATGGAAGCTGCCCAGAAATATTATGAAAAGTTAAGTAAGGCAAATACCATGATTGGTAAATTGACTAGCCTTGCTAATGAGTACGCAGAAGCAGCAGCCGTTGATCCAAACTCAGACGAGGCAATCGCCCTTAAGGCAGAATACAATGGCTATTATTCACAGATTACCGGAGGCGGATATACAGATGACCCAGCCGCACCTCACTATTCAGAATATAATGCTTACATTGCTGATTGTACGGGAAATCCCACGATTACCATCGACTCTCTTGGAACAGAGATGACCACAGCAAAGGGAAATGCAAGCAGCGCAAGTTCTGCTTATTCTTCTGTTGAGAATGGTATCAACTCTCTGGAAACACAGAAGGATAATATCAACAATTCAAAGCAATCTGCTGCTACGGCTTATAATCAAGCAGTCCGCGGAAAGGCACTTGCTGAGAAGAACAGCCAGTACTATGAGAACTATACTGCTCCAGGGACTCAGCAGTCAGCTGCGATTACGATGAAGACAGCACAACTGGGTGTGGATTCTGCCCAGCTTCAATTGGATTACACTAAGGTAACTGCTCCTGTCAGTGGTGTAATTGAGAGCAAGAACGTAGATAAGTTTGGTATGGCGCAAGCAGGCATGGCTGCTTATGTGATTACAAATAAAGATAATATGGTTGCTAATTTTAAAGTGTCTGAGTCTGTTATGAAGACATTAAGAGAGAATCAGGAAGTTACGGTAGAACGTAATGGTAATACATATCAGGGTTATATTTCAGAAATACCGGTTAATCTTGATGCACAGAGTGGACTGTTTAATATCAAGGCGATTGTAAATGGTAATGCTTCGGAGCTGATTTCAGGAACCAGCGTAAAGGTTACAACAGGAACGGATCATGTGGAGAATTCTATGATGATTCCTATTGACTGTGTATATTACGAAGGTGCGAAGGCGTATGTGTATACCGTAGAATCCGGTGTCATGAGAAAGAATTATGTTACTGTTGGTATTTTTGATGATACCAATATTGAAGTAATTGATGGTATCAATGCTCAGAGTCAGGTAGTTACATCCTGGTCTTCTCAGTATCGAGATGGATTGGAAGTTGACATCAAAGGAGATGTTTCCGCAAACAGCATAACAGAAGAACCCAAGTCAGTATCCGACGATACTGCAGAATAGGAGACGTCATGCATAAATTTACAAAGCTGTGTCTCAGAAAACCTGTCTCTACAGTCATTATTATTTTAGCTCTCATTATTTTTGGATGTGTATCCGTTCCATCCATGAACATGCAGCTCACTCCTAATATGGAATTGCCGATGATCATCGCTTATACGATATATCCGCAGGCAGGTCCTGAGGAAGTAGAGCGTCAGGTCAGCAGAAAACTGGAAAACTGTGCAGGGGCCGTGGCCGGATTGGACAGCATTACGACACAATCACAAGAGAATGTTTCTTATGTACAGTTTACATTCAAATATGGTACGGATATGGATGATGCTTTCATGGATTTGCAGGAGGCAATCTCGACCGTGCAAAACGATTTGCCGGAAAAGGCCAAAACACCTACGCTAATCGTCATGGATATTAATGCAACAGACGCCATGGATATTTCAGTATCCTCAAAAAATGGCGCAAACGTATTAAATTATGTGGAAGATGTTGTTACGCCTGAGCTTGACAAAATCACTGACGTAGCTCGAAAAGAGACTTATGGTGGAAGCAAGGATTATATCAGTGTTGAATTGATTCCAGAGCGCCTTTCGCAGTATAAGCTAAACATATCTACCATTTCAACGTATTTGAGTGCGGCTAACTTTGCAATGCCAGCCGGAAAGATTGATATTGGTAATCAGACACTTAACGTATCCGCAGAAGTGGATTACAGTACATTAGAAAATATTTCAAATATACCAATTACTACCGGTACTGGTGAAGCAATTCATCTTTCTGATGTAGCTAACGTTCATTTTAATACTTCCGATACCAATAGTATCAGTCGTTATAATGGTCAGGATGAGGTTACCATTGGTATTGTAAAGAAGACAACTGCGAATGCGGTTACCCTATCTAAAAAAGTAAATAAATTAATTACAGAATTAAATGAAAAGAATCAGGATTATGAGATAACTTCCATATATGATAGTTCTACCGCGATTCTGGCATCAATTAAGAGCGTTACTGAGACATTGATTCTTGGAGTTATTTTATCCATGATCGTTCTCTTTCTCTTCTTTGGAGATATTAAGGCAAGCTTGATTGTAGGAAGCTCTATGCCAATATCGTTGTTGGTTACGTTTATTCTAATGTATGCCTGCGGATATTCCCTGAACATTGTTACGATGGGAGCGTTGGTTATCGGAATAGGAATGATGGTAGATAACTCCATTGTTGTATTGGAGATGTGTTTTAGAAAGAAAGCGGAAGGGGCGACCTTTGAAGAAGCAGCATATGCCGGAGTAAAAACCGTAGTTCTATCCATTACAGCATCTACGTTAACCACAATCGTTGTATTCTTACCTCTTGCCATGATGAAAGGTCTTTCCGGTCAGCTTTTCGGACCGCTTGGATTTACAATAATCTTTTCATTGACCGCATCCTTAATAGCTGCTATTTCTTTGGTACCATTGTGCTTTAGCAAGTATCAGCCCAAGGAACGTACAGAATCGCCGATTAATAAGATACTGGCTAAAATTAGTGATTGGTATGGAAGAGTCTTATCTAAGGTATTGAAACACCGATTACTAGCTGTAATAATAGCAGTTATTCTATTTATTGCTTCTATATGTTGTATTCCGTTCATGCATACAGAGTTGATGCCAAGTACCGATGAGGGTACGATTAAGTTGGCTGGAACCATGCGCTCCGGATTGAGTCTGGAAGTGAAAAATGAAGTTCTCACGGATCTGGAGAATTATGTTAAGAATGATCCAGATGTACAGAATTATTCCGTAAGTACAGAATCTGGCTCATCAAGTCTTACAGTTAACGCTTATTTGAAAAAAGGAAGAAGTAGAAGTACTACGGAGGTTATGGATGAGTGGAATAAAGAACTGGAAGACTATCCGAACTGTGAGATCCTTTGCAGTATGTCATCTACTATGTCTATGGGTGGCGGTGGAGGAAACCAGTATGAGGTAGATATCCAAGGCTCCAATATGGACGATTTACGTGTGGCTGCTTCTCAGGTTGAAGAAATGATGCGTGGAGTCAATGGAATCTTTAGTACCAGTTCTACCTTTAGTGATTCCTCTACAAAGGCCGAGATTCAAGTGGATCCGATTAAGGCAGCAGCAGTCAGCATGACTCCCGCTCAGATCGCACAGATGATTTATCAGATGAAGATGGGATCCGATGCAATGACGGTGAGTATCGATGATAAGGATTATACGGTAACAGTAGAGTATCCAAGAGAAACATTTGATGATGTGACTGCTATGATGAATACGACACTCACTACCAATCGAGGTACTTCCGTTGTGTTATCAGATGTAGCAGACATTGTTTACACGGATGCTCCTCAGACTGTTATACGTCAGGATGGTCAGTATGTAGTATCTATCTTTGGTAATATGCTGTCGGATCAGAAGTATAATGTAGAGGATGATGTAAAAGCACAAATGGAGGTTTTACAGCTTCCGAAGGGAGTAGAACAGGCTACAAGCTCTTATAATGAAATGATGGGAGATGAGTTTACTTCTATTCTCATGGCTACTGCTACTGCATTATGGTTGGTATTCATGGTAATGGCGATGCAGTTTGAATCGGTTCGTTATGCCGGAATGGTTATGATTTGTGTTCCGTTTGCAATGATTGGTTCCTTCGGTTTGCTTTTAGCAACAGGATGTACCTTGAGTATGACCTCTTTAATGGGATTCCTAATGTTGGGAGGTATTGTAGTTAATAATGGTATTTTGTTTGTAGATACAACGAATCAATATCGAGCCACAATGTCCACGGATGTGGCATTGGTTGAGACAGGAAAGTCGCGTCTGCGTCCTATTCTAATGACTACCCTAACGACAATCCTTTCCATGGTACCGTTAGCTATTGGTGTTGGAGAGAATGGTAAAGTTATGCAGGGTATGGCAGTTGTTATTGTTGGTGGTCTGACTGCTTCTACCATTTTGACCTTGCTTTTATTACCAACTTTCTATATGATTATACATAAGCACAGTAAAGCAAAGAAGCTGAAGAAAAAGGCAAGGTTAGCTGCAAAGGAAGCCAAGGAAGCTGAAAAAAGTGCTTTAGGAGATGATTCTAAGGATAACTCAGAAGAAGCTACTATGACAGCCGAAGATTTAAAGCAGGATTTAGGTGAAAGATAAACGGAGGTTCTTATGCATATTTTGAGGGCAGTAGCAGATGGGGTAATTATAGCCCTTCTGTATCTGGGGATGAATCAATATTGCAAGAAGTATAAGAAAGAGCCGGGATTTAAAATCCCGGCGATTTTTCTGATGATTGTATTGAGTTTAATAAGTACCGTGTCGATTTATCGGGTTCAGGAGAATTCTAATTATTTCTTCTTTCACCCGTATCTGACATGGTTGATTGCAGACTTGGTTGATTTTGCGTTCCATAACCATAGTATTAAGGAAAAGCTGATTTTGTGGCCATTATTTGTGATTCCGGTCATATCAGGTTTTGAATTGGCAGTCGGATGGCTGATAAAACTATATGTATGGAAGATTTAGATGGACTCGACCTTCATGGAGTCCATCATTTGTTTTATAGTACGGAAGATATGAGGCTTAAGCTGCTCAATCGGAACAGGTTCTCCATATAGAATAGAGCTGTAGCTTACCGAGCTTGTAAATTCAATAATCATATAAATCAGAATCTCAGGATCACGAAATTGTTGATCAGAGTTAACAAACATAGAATTGTAAATATCATAAAAGTCTATTTCAGAGCTTTGTGAGCTCTTAATCAGGATATTCTTAAAAATCCCCCAACTTAAATTCTTAGAAATAAAGGTAAGCAGAGCTTTGTTCTGATTTAATTGGTCAATGATGTTGTCGACAAGGAAGATAACTCGATTTTCTACTCCGGTGATATCTGTAGCATTCAGAGCGTCCTCTGCACGATGAAACATCTGACTTGCTTTATGAGCAATAAGCATATTACGAATATCATATTTGTCAGAGAAATAAAGGTAAAAGGTTCCCTTTGCAACACCTGCATTTTCCACAATATCTGATATGGAGGTTTTATTAATCCCTTTTGTCGTAAATAATTCAAAGGCGGTATTGAGTAAAGCGTCTTTTTTTTGTTGTTTATTCAGCTCTATCTTACTCATCATTGCTCCGTTCCCGCGCATTCTGCTGCACAAAGACTTCCATAATTAGTCATTTGGATAAACACATTATATATGCAAAATAGTGAAAAATCAACAATCCCATTGTTTATACTTCTTTTATATTTATTTACGAATTTGATATTGACCAATGGTCATTATGGTGCTATAACTTACTTGTAAATGAAAATGACTAATGGTCATAAAAGTAAGAGGAGTGAGTCAGATGCTAAAAGTAGGAAAGAAAATTGTTCAATGCAGAGTTCTGATATTGATTTTAGCTGTACTGATGTTGATACCGGCCGGGATTGGTTACATCAATACCAGAGTCAATTATGATATTCTTGCATATCTGCCTAAGGATATTGAAACCATGAAAGGGCAGGACATTCTCGTAGATGAATTCGGAACAGGTGCCTTCTCCATGTTCGTTGTAGAAGGTATGCAACCGAAAGAGGTAGAAGATTTAAAAAAGGACATCGAGGGAGTCGACCATGTTGCAAAGGTTATCTGGTATGATAGTGCGATGGATTTGTCAGTACCAATGGAGATTCTGCCGAATGATATCTATCAAGCATTCAATAGTGGTGATGCTACTATGATGGCAGTCATTTTTGACCAGACTACTTCGGCAGATGGAACCATGGAAGCAATCGAAAATATCAGAAAGGTTGCAGGAAAGGATTGCTTCTTAAGCGGTATGTCGGCTGTTGTTACTGATACGAAGAACCTGTCCGAAAAGGAAACACCAATATATGTTTTGATTGCTGTTATCTTATCTTGCTTTATCCTGAGTATCACAATGGATTCCTTTTTGGTACCCTTTCTTTTCCTTGCAAGTATAGGAATGGCGATTCTATATAATCTGGGATCTAATATTTTTCTCGGTGAGATTTCTTACATAACGAAAGCACTGAGTGCGGTATTACAGTTGGGTGTTACGATGGACTATTCGATTTTCCTATGGCACAGTTATCAGGAAGAGCAGATGAATTATCCAAATAACCGTAAGGAGGCGATGGCACACGCTGTTACCAATACCATTCAATCCATTGTCGGTGGTTCTGTTACAACCATTGCCGGTTTTGTTTCTTTATGTTTTATGAGCTTTACCTTGGGGATGGATTTGGGTGTGGTTATGGCAAAAGGGGTTGTATTTGGAGTGATTTCCTGTATTACTGTTCTGCCATCCATGATTTTGGTGTTTGATAAAGCATTACAAAAGACAGCCCATAAATCCTTACTTCCTGATTTTAAAGGAATTGGAGCTTTCTTAACGAAGTATTTCTGGATATTTACGTTGCTGTTCCTGGTACTATTATTTCCAGCTATTTATGGATACTCCCATACGAATGTGTACTATAATCTGGATTCTACCTTACCGGAGACCTTGGACAGTATCCGCGCCAATAAAGAGCTGAATGAAAAATTTGACATGAGTGCAACACATATGGTTCTCGTAGATTCTAATCTGTCGGCTAGGGATGTACAGCACATGACAGACCAGATGAAAAAAGTCGATGGCGTTAACTGGGTATTAGGTATGGATTCCATGATCGGACCGGCTATTCCATCAGACTTGATTCCGGAAGATCTCACGAAGGAACTAAAGGATGATAATTGGGAATTGATGCTAGTTGGTTCAAAATATAAAGTGGCATCGGATGAAGTAAATGAACAATGTACAGAATTGAGCAATATTATTAAGAACTATGACCCTAAGGGAATGCTGGTTGGTGAGGCGCCTTGTACAAAAGACTTAATCGAGATTACAGCAACGGATTTTGAAACCGTTTCGATGGTATCTATTGGAGTCATTTTTGTTATTGTTGCATTTGTTTTCAAATCGATTTCCCTTCCGGTTATTTTGGTATCTGTCATTGAGTTTGCAATTTTCATAAACATGGGAATTCCTTGTTATACCAATACTACAATCCCATTCATTGCATCGGTGGTTATCGGAACGATTCAATTGGGCGCTACGGTTGATTATGCAATACTAATGACGACCAGATATCAGAAAGAACGGGCAGATGGAAAAAATAAGCGGGAAGCAGTTACGATAGCAGCGCAGACATCTGTGAAATCAATTATCATCAGTGCATTATCGTTCTTTGCAGCAACCTTTGGAGTAGGTCTTTATTCTGATATTGATATGATCAGCTCGTTATGTACGTTGATGGCAAGAGGTGCCATTATTAGTATGTTTGTAGTCATTTTGGTATTGCCCTCAATGTTTATGATTTTTGATAGAATTATTGTTCATACAAGTATTGGTTTCCTTCCGGCGAAAGAGAAAAAGAGCAAAGCAAAAACTCTACAGACGGAGTAACCCTGAATAGAAGTGTGAGTGAGCAGAAAGAAGGAGAAAGACATGAAAAAGAAACAGATGAAGAAAATGATAGGTATCGCACTTACGATATCGATGATGGTATGTCTTACGGGATGCGGAGCGAAGAAAGAACAAAACAGTGCAGATACCTCCTCCGTTATCACACAGGATAATGAAGAGGAAGCATTGAAATCAGTTCTAACACAACAGGTTTCAAGGAGCAACGATCTTTCCGCCGGCAAGGAAGAAACCGTGTATGCAATTGCAGATGCAAGCGGTACGGTAAATAAGGTGATTGTAAGTGATTGGTTAAAAAATCCACAGGCAAAAGATACTATCGAGGATGCAACAGACCTAAAGGATGTCAAGAACGTAAAAGGTTATGAGGATTACAAAGAAGAAAATGGTAAGCTGGTATGGAATGCAAAGGGTGCAGATATCTATTATCAGGGCGATACAGACAAGGAACTACCCATCAAGGTGAAGCTCTCCTATACCTTAGATGGCACCCCGATTACGCCGGAAGAGTTGGTTGGAAAAAGCGGTAGAGTCACAATTCGATTTGATTATGAGAATGATGCAAAAGCAACCACAGTTATTAGTGGAAAGGATACCGAAGTTGCTGTTCCTTTTGCTATGATGTCGGGAATGGTTTTACCGACCGACAAATTTGAGAATGTTGAGGTTACAAATGGAAGATTAATCTCAGAAGGCACGAATGATATTGTATTTGGTATTGCAATGCCGGGATTAAAGGATAGTTTAAAGCTGGATGAGGTATCTGACAAGGCGGATGAGATCAATATTCCGGAGTATGTGGAGGTTAGTGCAGATACAAATGATTTTGAACTGGATATGACTATGACGATGGCCATGAGCGATGTTCTTTCAGATATCGATATGACAGATTCCATTGATTTGAGCAATCTAAATGATTCCATGGATGATCTAAAAGATGCAGATAACAAGCTTTTAGACGGAACCTCAGACCTGAAGGATGGAACAATTGAATTAAAGGATGGAACAAAAGAGTTAAAAGATGGAACAACAGACCTTGTATCTGGAGTCGGCGATTTAAAAGACGGTACAGTGAAATTAAAAGATGGCACACAGGAACTTTACACAAAGTCAGGAGACCTGGATAGTGGAGCGACAAAATTAAATGATGGAGCTGCTGATCTGAAAGACGGAGCAAAGAAATTAAAGGATGGTTCCGGTACATTGGTTGATGGTGTGAATGATTTAAATGAGGGAGCCAAGAAAATCGAGGCTGGAGCAAAAACAGCAAAATCAGGTGCGGCTCAGCTCGTTGCAGGCTATGAAGGCAATGGTACAGCAGAAAATCCCGGGTTAATCGCAGGTACATCACAGACTGCGGCGGGAGCAGCACAGGTTAATGCAGGTGTAAAAAGCTTTGTTACTACAGTAACAACTTCAACACAGAACCTTGCAGCATTAGACCAGAATTTGCAGACGTTATCTGCAAGTCTGAAGCAGCTGAAAATGGCTTCTGCTGCTTTGAAAGGATATATCGGAGCAGTGAGTCCATGTAATGGACAACAGACATCACAGCTTGCAACAGCAAGTGGGTATGCGAATACCGTGGATACTAATCTGAATGCGGCTATCGCAGGTCTCGATCAGATGATTGGTGCATTGGAAGCGCAGATTGCAGAAACGCAATCACAGGAAAATATGGCAAAAATCTCAGCCCTATTAGATGGAACAGCCAGGCTCGAACAGGGGACAGCAGTAGTCAATTCTGGAGCAAAGCAGTTATATGCAGGAACAAAACAGCTTGCAGGTGACAGTGGACTGGGAGCGCTAGAGAATGGTGCGTCACAACTTGCCGATGGAACAAATAAACTATCAGGGAAAGCTCCAGAGCTTGCAAAGGGCGTAGATAAGCTTTACGATGGTACAGTTACACTGAAAAGCGGAACCTCCGATTTGAAGGATGGAACAAGCAAATTGGTAAATGGTACGCTTGATTTGAAGAATGGAGCAGTAGATCTGGATGACGGTGCAAATGATTTGAAAGACGGAGCCAAGAAACTGGATGATGGAGCAACCGATCTGGATGACGGAGCTGCTAAGCTGGATGATGGTGCCGGAGATTTAAAGGATGGTATGCAGAAATTTGATGAAGAAGGAATCCAAAAACTAACAGATATCTTTGGAGATGATGTTCAGGATGTCGTAGACAGAATTGATGCAATCAAACAAGCAGGACATGATTACAAGTCTTTCACAAAGACAGCAGATGGAATGGATGGAAAAGTAAAATTCGTTATTAAAACAGACGCAGTAAAGAAATAGCTAGCCAATAAAAAAACGGACACTGAATAATCAGTGTCTGTTTTTATTTTAGCAGTAACCGCAAGAGCTTCTCATGGAAAGAAGAGTACTTCTGATAACGGACCGATAAGTCAGGAAAGGTACTTTTTCTCACAATGCTCTTATAATGTGTAAACGTATCAAATCCATACTTACCGTGATAACTTCCCATACCACTTTCACCAACGCCGCCAAAGGGCATCTCACTCGAAGCAAGATGGATAATGGTATCATTGATGCATCCGCCTCCAAAACTGATACAAGATACAAATTCGATTTCTTTTTCCTTATTATTAGTGAAGTAATAAGCGGCCAGAGGTTTCTCGTGGCTCTGGATATAAGAAGTGACTTCAGCCATATTCTGAAATGTCATGACAGGAAGGAGCGGTCCAAAGATTTCTTCCTGCATAATAGGACTGTCAGGTGATACATGATCAACAATGGTAGGAGCTATTCTGGAGTTACCGTCTGTCTCGCCGCCGAGATAGAGTTCCTGATCCTTCATCAAACCCAGTAGTCGTT
>CAYZUC010000076.1:0-1422 GCA_964481705.1 uncultured Lachnospiraceae bacterium | reverse complement strand
TGCTTATGGTTAATGATCTTACCATAATCCGGATTATCAAGAGGTACTTTTCCGTACATTTTAATAATAGCTTTTTTTAGCTCATGCAAAAAGCGATCCTTAATTTGTTCGTGAACAAACAAATAATCAGGGGCAACACAGGTCTGTCCAAGATTTAGAAATTTACCAAAGGCGACCCTTTTTGCGGCAACTTTAATATCGCAGTCCATATCAACGATGCAAGGACTCTTACCACCGAGTTCAAGTGTAACTGGGGTCAAATGAGCAGCTGCCTTTTCCATGACAAGTCTTCCAACGGTCTTACCACCGGTGAAGAAGATATAATCATATTTCTGTTCAAGAAGATTGGCATTTACCTCACGTCCTCCTTCTATCACTGAGGCAATATCAGTATCCAGACTGGATGCTACCAGCTTTTTGATTACAGCACTGGTTGCGGGAGAGTAAGCACTGGGCTTTACAATAACGGTATTACCGGCAGCAATCGCATCAATAAGAGGTTCCATTGTTAGAAGAAAAGGATAGTTCCAAGGACTCATAATTAATACGGTGCCATAAGGTTCGGGAACGATATAACTATGTGAAGAAAAGTTTGCAAGCGGCGTTTTCACACGTTTTATTCTGGCAAAGGAGCGAAGATGTTTTCGCATATAGGTAATCTCGCTTAGCGTTAGGCCTATTTCGCTCATATAGCTTTCAAAATTACTTTTCCCAAGATCCTTTTGAAGAGCATCGCTGATCTTGCCTTCCATGATTTTAATATTCTGATATAACTGATCCAGTGCATTATCACGGTAAATGAGATTTTTTGTGCGACCCAAAAGAAAAGCATTACGCTGTTCAAAAAGAATTGTCTCAATTTTCATGGAAACATCCTACCTTTCTTATAAATGCATTCTACGGCGTACTGTTTCGCGAAGTCGGGAACGTGTAATGATGGTCACAAGTACCACAACAATACTGAGACAACAAGCCAAAACAATGGCTGACCAGGTAAGACGGAAGGGCCTGTCCAAAAATCCGCGAATGTAGATTTCCAAACCAACACAGAATATGGGTAATTCTATAAAAATCAAAATTGCAGCAGAAAGCAGAGAACTCTTAAAGGTACGCCTCAGATAGAGATATAGTACAACGAGCAAGGTAAGAGTTGCAATGATCGGAACTGCTAAATAAAGGAACCAGTCATTACCGGGATGATTAATGCTGATAAAAAAGCAATAGATTCCGACAACAATTCCATCCAAAAAGACAGAAACATAACTGGGGATACGCGTATAAATAAAAGCAGGGGTAAAAAATACCCACAGCATAATGCACGCACCTATGATGTAGAGAGACCACCAGACACCACGGAATACAAGGAGATTGATCAATCCGCAGGCGGCGGCTGTGGACCCAAATATAGAAGAGAGCAGAATC
>CAYZUC010000075.1:0-13976 GCA_964481705.1 uncultured Lachnospiraceae bacterium | reverse complement strand
GTGAAACAGAGATGTTGGAGGTGTCCGGCTCAAAATACTGTTCCTTATTCTCCTTCAGGTCATAAGGTATGATGCGGAAGGTCTTCTTCACGGTTCCGGTATACTTTCCTTTTCCGGTTAAGATGATAACGCCTTTTCCCGCATCGATATTGTTCCGATAGCTAACGGTATAATCTGCTCCGGCTGTCAGCGTTGAGCCATGGTCATTCAGACTGCAAGCCAGCTCAACAGGGCTTCCGGTATAGTTCATGGAATGGATTCCGTTCACAGTTACCCTTCCAAGCCGCTTTCCTGTGATCTGATAGGTCACCTTCTTCACACCTGCATACTCTCCCATTCCTGTGAGGATGGCAGTTGCAGTTCCTATCTCTGTGTTGTCCTGATAAGACACGGTGTAATCGGTGTTCTCCTGCAAAATATCTTTTCCCATCTTTAAAGCGAGTGTAGTCGGTACGACGGGTGCACCTGACTTGTATTCCATGTTCTTCGTGATCTTGACGGCTGTTTTCGATAATAATTTTTTATCCGTCAGGGTGAGCTTACAGGTCCTGCTTCCCGTATAGTTCCTTTTTCCGGTCACCGTGATGGTGTATTCGCCGGCACTTTTATAGTCGCCTCCGGAATAAGCTACTGTATAGCTGCTCTTTGCTTCCTGCTTGTTGTACTTGAGTTTCTTCTTTCCATAACGGATGATTGGAATCAGCTTTTGTTCTTTTCCAGTCGTGTTTCGATACAAATCGTCTATGATAATCTCACGATCAGACAGACTTTTGGGCTCAATCGTAAATGGAATAGTGGTGGTTCCACTCAGTTTATAGATACCAATTCCCTTTACAACAATACATGGCTTTTTCTTCTCATTCGTGCCCGTATAGACATTCACATTGTTTTTGTAGGATAATTTATAATCACGATTTTGCTTCAGCTTCCTCTCACCATAATAAACGGATATCTCTGGCTTGATAGCACTTCCGGTATACGTATGTACATCAACTTTTGCTACCCACAGCCCATCCTGTATCTGAGAATAGCCGGCATAAAGAGTCCTGCTTTCGGTGACGGTATCTATTTCGTCCCTCCATCGTCTGGTACACTCTGCGTCCTTGTACCAGCCATCGAAGATATAGCCTTCCTTTATCGGAATTTTATCTGAGGTATTGATAAAATCATTTACCTGACAGGTAATAGGCGTAACGCTGCTTCCTCCACAGCTGTCAAAGGATACCGTACACTCCATAGAAGCATCCTGTACATAGGAGTTTGTCAAAGTAATATCATCCACATCCCCTTCCCCAAGTGTGAAGGTAAAGCTCATGGTCTTGTTCACCGCCTCACCTGTATTCACATGGCAGGTGGTATCCTGTGCTGCCAAAATGGATACCTTGTTGCTGGACAGACCAATGGTATGTGTGCCATCTGCATTTGCCACACCGGATAGAGTAACTGTTGCCGTAATCTCATTTGCACTCACCTGAGGGCTTGGTTTGTTGTAGGATACCGATGCGGTAATCCCATTGGTTGTATTTGCGGAAGGGGTGTTATAGGTATACTCTGCAATTCCTACTCTTATCGGAATATCAGCCATGTTGGTAGCATAATCAGTCAATTCCGTGCCAGCAGATGAATAAACCCTCTCTGCAAAGACCTTCAACTGATAATTACCATCCGTAACACCTGTGTCGGGAATCATAACCGGAATATTTCCATTCTCCGGTACGTTATCCGCAATTTTTCCATAAGCAACGACGGTTCCTGTATCTTCTCCGTCCGATTTTACAAGCATAGCGGAAATCTGGTTAAAGGAAACTCCCGAATTATCCTCTGGTGTTCCCGGATTGGACACATGCACAGTCAGACTGCTTCCTGCGGGTATATTTCCTATTTCACCGCTCTTTCGTTCTGCCATAAATCCATCACCAGCCTGCAATGTCAGATTCCACGAGTTTGTACTACTGTCAGAGGTGGTTTCAAAGGTTGAGGATTTGCTCACTTCGGTGGTAGATGTAAAAAGGACCTTTGATATATTCAAACAAAAAGCAGGACGCACCATTCGGGGACTATTGACATGGGAGCCTCCTGCTATGATGACACCACCTTCATCTATGTAAGCCGCATCAATATCATCTTGTCCAGGCGAACGAAGCCACCAAGTCGAATTCATGCTCCCTATTCCACTTATATTACGATTAATATCCTCTGCCTCTGATTCTGATAATGGCCACATCACTGCATTATTTACTGTATCCCCTGCAATATCGTCAAGTGTTCTTACAGAGATTGCGGATGCCTCTGTTGATGTCAATTTATCGGCAATGGATTCCATTTTTATCTTCAGGTTACTACTACGCGAAGGAGCATCAAAATAATGATTGGTATATCCAGAATTACGACCATCAAACTTTTGATCAGCAAACACACCACCTGCTGCCAGTAAGACTGCACCGCTACCAAAAGGAACTCCATCTCCAAGATATCCAATCACTCTCCAAGCGATTGGTGCATCCTGTGTTCCAGCAGCATTTTCAGGATATGTTCCGTAATATACGGTTGCGGCATTTGATTCATTTACATTTATGCCAAGTACATCCGTTCCCAAATTCACACTCTTTACTGCCGGTGCATCTGCTCTTACTTCCACTGTGGCAAATGGTGACAGGCTGATTCCTCCCACTACCATTGCTGCTGTTAGCAGATAACTGATTACCTTCGTTAGCTTCCTACTTTTCAATTTCATTTTCCTCCCGATTTTCTGATGCTATCGTCTTCCACTAACAATTTTATCATGCAATTTTTGGTAAAACTATCCCCTCCGCGTGCATTTCATTTGCTAAAAGTGCATTTCATTTTTCCGTAAATTTACATACCTCACATTGCAGCTGATAGGATTTATGATCTCGAATATACTCTTTTCCCCAACTGTTAATCTGATATAGGATGGGAAGCAGTGATTTTCCTTCTCCTGTTAATGAGTATTCCACTCTTACCGGCATTTCATTATATTGTGTTCTGCTTACGATTCCATACTCCTCCAAATTCTTAAGTGACTGTGACAGCATCATGTTCGTAATGTCCGGAAGCTTACGACGAATTTCATTATAGCGGACAGGCTGTCCACTTTCCAAAATACAGATGATACTCTGTTTCCATTTTCCTCCCACAATTTCATTAAACAATTTTAGTGGACACATTATCGTCTTTTCCATCGGAATCCTCCTACGATTGGGCAGGTATGTAAAAGCATACCTACTCAAGATTTTCTGCGTTATTGCATTTCATTACTCTGTATGAAATACTAAGTATGTAAATTATACCAGAAAAGGAGAACATAGATATGAAGATTTCAATAATTTATTACTCAAAAACGGGAAATACTGAAAAAATGGCTAATCAGATTAGGGAAGGAATGAGAAATGTGTCCCGACTCGATGAAGTTCGGACTTTTTCTATTGATGCTGTAGATGAGAGTTTTCTGGAGCAGAGCGACGGAGTCATTATTGGTACACCGACGTATTTTGGTTCCTTGAGTGGAGCAGTTAAGCTTTGGCTGGAGGAGATTTCCGGTAAAGTCAATCTTTCCGGTAAACTGGCCGGAGCCTTTGCTACCGCTGCCTACGTACACGGAGGCGGTGATATTGCCATACAAAGCATTCTTTCATACTTAATGATTGATGGTACCATGACTTATTCCGGTGGACACGCATTTGGTGAACCTGTCATCCACTATGGACCTGTAGCTTTGGACTCTGAGTTGGAAAGCTACAATCAGCTTTTCCAAACCTACGGGAAACGCTTTGCAGGCAGACTTTGTGATATGAAAAAAGAATAAAACCAATCAGATTTTTTCAAAATCCTCAGCCCCATGTTTACAGATTGGACAGATAAAATCATCAGGAAGGGGGTCGCCCTCGTACACATAGCCACATATTTTACAGCGGTAACCCTTTTTCGGACTGTCTGTTGGCTTAGGTTTGATATTTGCCTGATAATAGGAGTACGTAACGGGATTGACACCACTTAGAACATCACCATCCGTTACGTCTGCAAGAAACAGGGAGTGCGACCCCAAATCTATGGTCTCCACCACCTTACCGGATAAGAATGCAACTGTGTGAGCCGGCAAGTAAAGCAACCCATTTTGACTTGCTGCATAGTCGACTCCCTCAAACTTCTCAACGGTTCTCCCACTTTGATATCCAAAATTCTCAAAGTAGGAAAAAGGAGCTGTCTCATCAAGAACAGACAAATTAAAAAGACCGGTATTTTTAACCATGTCATGTGTGAAATTTTGTTTATTGACTGCTATCGTAATACGGTTGGGTGAGGTGGTTACCTGAACCGCCGTATTAATGATGCAGCCATTATTTTTCTGCTCCTCTTTAGCAGATAACATATACAATCCATATGTCAGCTGATACATTGCATTTTGATTCATCGTACTCCCCTTTCTGAACTGTTTATCTTTTTATTCTTAGCTTTCCACAACATACCGGTTTTATTCGTATTTCATGTATACTTAATCGTTTTGCTGCAGGAATTTATATCCCTCTTCTACATCTTTTTTATTCGGATGATTCTTTGAGATTCCGCCTATATATTTCCATAATCCATAAGTATCCCAGCCCTTACACTGATAGCAGCCGTCAACCGTGAACCCACGCTCCTCCAGATAGGAAACAAATTGGCTTCCATAGCTTTTCTGATTTGAGCCACTGGTAAGCATGACAAAGACTCTCTTTCCTTGCAACTCTTTTTCATTATCCTCGATGTACTTGATGAGCTCTTGATGTGGCTTTGCCATATAAACACCGGAAGCGAAACCAATTGTCTCACATTGTGATAAATCTACGTGTTCCTTCTCCGTATCTGCAAGGGAAACCGCTGTCCACTCCGGAGCCTTCTTGCATAGCTCTGTTACTAGCTTTTCTGTATTGCCATGATGTTGCGAATAGTACAATATCACCTGTTTAGTCATAGATTCTTTGCTCCTTTATTGCAATTTCAATTGCCTTCTTAATTACCTTACTCGAATTCGTTGCTCCGCTTACTGCATCTACCTGAAGACTTTGTTTTTGCACAATGTCCGGTATCATCTGCTCAGCCGGTTTTCCGTGTTCATTTCGGTGCTCCAAGAGCCGAATGTTCGTAATCTGATTATCCTTAATGTCTACCTGAACCTTAGCGTAGATATAACCGGCGTCATATTCTCCGATAAAAGAGCCATTTGCCATATTAGATGTATCGATGTCACCAACCTGCAGATTACTTATTATCTGTGTGTAATGATTGAAATCGATTTGATATACCACCATGTGTCCAATTGCCAGAAATAACATAATAAAAGAAAGATAACGATGCCATTGTACCTTCGACCTTTTCCCCTTTTTCGTCAGATGGCACAGCAAGATCAACAAAAGGGAAATCAAGACTATCCCTATCCCCGTAGCATATATACTCCATGCTCTGGTTCGAAATACTGGTAGTACAAACAGAATATGAAAAAAGCATAATGCGAGAAACGAAACCGCTAATGGCTTATGTAATTTCATAAGAAAACGATTGGCCTTCTGCAAACCAAGTACTCGTGTAACAAATTTCGCCATCAATCCAAGAAACGAAACAAGACAAAGCCAGCCTAAAACAATTCCCATCTTCTACCTCCTTATGGATGCTAGCAGCATCTCGAAACCATACTGTAAGTAATCTGTTCTACTCATTCCCGTTCGCATTGATATATACGCTTCCTTTTCATACGCAAGTGTAATAATTCCACTTAATGATGCAAGAAAAGCAAGTCCCGTGGGAATCGCATTGATATCATCTCTCAGATATCCTTCCTTTCTTCCCATTTCAAATAATAGCTTCATATCGTCGTTCAGCTTTTCACCCACATCATAAATCTGTCGCAGTACTTCACTCTCCTCCATTTCCTTTTGATCAATACTGATCTTTCCCATCATTCCCTGAAAATACATGGGATAATGCTCATAAAACTGTACCAAATGTCCGCAAAAGTCGAAATAACAGGATTCGCTGTTTTCTGCCCGTTCAATACATTTTCTGATTGCTTCCTCCATTTGGGTCATATGCGTCAGAATGATAGTGTTGTAGATTTCCTCTTTACTCTTGAAATAGACGTAGATGGTCGACTTGCTGTAATCAGCAGCTTTTGCAATGTCATCCATGGTTGTCTGGACAATTCCTTTTCCCGCAAAAAGCGATTCCGCTGCATTCAGAATATTTGTCTTATTGAATTGAATTCGTTTTTCTTTCATGATCTTCCTCTCCAGTCATTAACTATACTATGGTTTCGTATATTGTACTGCCAGTACGATTGCTTGTCAATGCTTCTTTATTTGTCTGACACATCACAGAATATGTGCCATTATCCCATCTATACCGAATAAATGTCGTATTATACAAAATATTATACATTGGCGTCTTGTTTTTTTGAAAATACAATGGTAAAATTATGAAATAATTTACATTTAAAGGAGGGGGAATATGAAGAAGAAGAGCTTACGGCTTCAAATCATTGCAATTGAGACTACCATTCTATTTTTTGCTTTCCTAACACTTTGTCTTGTATCAAATTCCATCTTAAAAGGTCAGATAGAGAATCAATGGAAAGAAAAGGATTCCGTTCTGGTAGATGCATACTCAGACTGGATTGCAGAGAAGATAACGAACGGTTCCGGTATCGAAGATATTCAAGTACTCATTGATGATATCAATAAAAATGGTGGGTATAATTACGTTGTTTATATGGCAGATGTAGACGGTAAGGTAACTGCTCTTGCACATAGCAATCATGACCGAATCGGTATTGAGCTTACAGACGATGGAAGCGTTGCTGCCGCAAGAGACGGAAAAGAGTATGTAGGATATTTTAAAGATAAGGTAAGTGGAAAGAAAACCTTGGATATTCTAAGTCCTGTCTATGATAAGTCAGGTACTCTCAAGGGTGCTATGAATATTGGAGTTTCAGCAGATGCTGCTACATTAACCAAAATTTCCACTGCTGCTTTCTGGAAGCTATTTCTAATAGCCGCCATTGCCTGCACGATTGCTAATGTACTGTTGCTGGAGATCCTTCGTATGAAGATTATTAATCCGGTCAATTATCTGTGCAAGGATATGGAGAACATGGCCAATTACAAGTTGACCTCCTCAAAAGAAGGTCCGTTGAAAAAGTACCTGAGCAAAAATGATGAAATTGGCATCATGAGCCGTTATTTCTTTATCATGCAGGACAGTATCATTGATATGATAAGGAAAATTGAAGAGGTTTCCGGACAATTGGCAAAGGATTCCGAATCATTAAAAAAGATAACAGAGGATGTAAAAACCAACAGTACGCAGTTATCACAAACGGTTGATGAGGTTGCCGGCGGTGCAATGTCTCAGGCCCAGAGAACTACGGACGGAAATACCATGATGATTTCCTTAAGCAAGCTGGTTGAGACCGTTGGACAGAATATGGAGAGCTTATACGAAACGACCAATGCCGTAGAAGAGATTAAGAAACAGGGGATTGCGACTCTTAATGAGTTAGTAGATAAAACAAACGAGAATCACGAGAGTTCTCGGCAGGTTAATAAGGTTATGGAAGAGGCTGCAACGCAAGTAACCAAGATTACCGAAGCAAGTGAGGGTATTCAAAGAATTGCTGGACAAACAAGTCTCCTTGCACTGAATGCTTCTATTGAAGCCGCCAGAGCCGGTGATGTCGGACGTGGTTTTGCTGTTGTTGCTACCGAGATTGGAAATCTGTCCAGTCAGACAGATCAATTAACAGGCGAGATTGCCAGCATTATACATGAGCTTGTTGAGAAGGTAGATGATGCTGTTGCAACGATTCAGGAAATGGAAGCTGCCAGCTCAAAGCAAAGTGCAAGTGTAGAAGCAACAAAGCAAAGCTTTGAAGAAATCATGAAAAACATACAGGTTATGAAGGAAAAATGTGATATTCTTGACTCATCGACGGATGAAATGGAGAAGGACGAACGACAGATTAGTGATGTTATTGCAGAATTATCCTCGATTTCTCAAGAGAATGCTGCTTGTATGCAGGAGGCCGCTGCTTCTGTTACCAGCCAGGAGACATCCATCTCAGATGTTGATGAATCCAGCAACGATATTCTTAAGCTGTCCGGTTCGTTAAGAGAAATCGTTCAGAAATTTGAGCTTTGATTTCATCTCGTTCTTATTAATAGGAGCTGCAGCACAACTTGTGCTCAGCTCCCTTTGTTTGCAGAAATATTTAACGTTCCGAGGAAATGATACTCTTTTCCGTAAGTTTTGCTGTAATGATTCCAAACAGGAACATGGACGAGATCATCTCATAAAAATGTTGAATTCTTACCGCGTCAGGAAACAGGAAGTTCGGAATAATCAGACCCATCGCTGTACAGAGGAATACTGCCAAAACGCTTACCAGATAATCATACTTATGCTTCCATTTCATACGAAGGAGTGGGATAATGCTAATCGTAAAAAGCATTCCTCTTCCGAACTGAATCGGCAATACCATAAAGCTGTTCTCGATATTGTTTCTCATCTGGGCAATGAATCCAACATCCACCGGGGAACCGCTATAGAAGATTCGTAATTCTTCCGACTGCCATGCCACAAAATATCCAAAAACAAAGTAGATAACCAGATAAATGAGACCATTCACTACCATATAAAACACAAATTTCTTAATGTCAATCTTTTGCGTCTCGTTCTCTTTCGCCTTTCTTTTCAATATCAGTGTCAGCAGAAAACCTACTAAGGTAATGGAAATCATCTCACCGACTACCATCATCCAAATATCCCATATTTGAAGTCCTTTGAAAGCCGATCCAAAAAGAATCGTCTCTATCTGCGTCATAATACTCAAGACAAAGAAGACAGTTCCAATAACTGCAAGATATAAGTTAAAACCCTTGCATCTGGAGTTTTTTGCAATATGATACATCGTCCATACAATCCACAACATATAAATTGCTGTCATTCCAAGATTGGTGCTCTGTGATGCACTTTGCTCTGCAAATCCTTTTGTAAAGGGCAAGAAGCTGAAGGTCATTCCATTTACAATCGTATATACAAGAGCCGTTAATACACAAATAAGTACTCCTTTTCCGATTTCTTTCATTGTATTTGTCATTTGATTTCTCCTTTATTTGTTATTTGCTTTATTTGTTGTTTGCTTTTATACCCTCATTATATCGAAAAGCAGGCAATTGAAAAGGTGCTGCAGCCTAAGCTGCAGCACCCTGCTACTAAGTTACGGTTATTCTATCGTAACCTTCGTCTTTTTCTTTAGCCATAATGCCACTCCATCTTCGTTGTTCTGAGGAATGACCTCGGTTGCCATTTTCTTTAATTCATCAACCGCATTATATACTGCATAGCTTTCATCCGCTACCTGAAACATTTCCATATCGTTTACATCATCGCCAAAAACGACAAGCTTGTCACATCCATACTTTTCCTTCAGCGTAAGTGCCGCCTTTGCTTTGTTCGCCTCCGGTGATATCATCTCCAGCCAGTGCTCTCCCGAATAAATATCCTCATGATAGATACAGTGATACTTCTCTTTGTATTTTTCATATAAGGGAAGTAGCTTTTCCGCTTCATCAATACAAGTAATATAGAAAATATCTCCTTCTGAAAGCTGGCTTTCTGTCTTGACCGGTCGCCTTCTCACATCATCGCGCGTACCAATAAAGTCCATCAAATAGCATGTACTTTTCTCTACAATATATGAAAATCGTTCCATATGATTTACATAGGCATAGACAATCGGATATACATTATGTTCATATAAATCCTGCAATAAGTCCGCAGCACCTTCCCCCAAGTAATGACTTTCTACGATTTCTCCGGTCTCTCCATCCAGAATCAAGGCTCCATTATACAAGATCACGGGCATTTTTACCACTGTACCATTCAATGCTTCTTTTGTTGTATAAATAGAGCGCGCTGTTGCATATGTAAACAGATGACCCTCCTCCATCATTTTACTGATTACTTTGTCAGTAAATTCGGAAGTGTGCTGGTCGCTTCGTAATAGTGTACCATCCAAATCAGATACGTATAAGACCTTTCCTTTCATGTTTCAGATTGCTCCCTCTTCTTTCGTTTTCTTATTTATTTCTCGAATAACACGACACGGATTACCAACTGCTACACAATTTGCCGGAATATCCTTGGTCACAACACTTCCTGCACCAATAACAGAACCATCTCCTATGGTAACACCGGGCAAAATAATCGCACCTCCGCCAATCCAGCATCCATTTCCTATTTTTACCGGTAGCGCATATGTTCTACAGAAAGATTCGCCTGTCTCCGGATTCCAATTCGGTGTCAGTCTTTCCTCCATCTCAACAGGATGCGTAGATGTATAAATCTGTACATTAGACGCAATCAAGACATTATCTCCAATCTCAATCGTATTACAATCAATGAAGGTACAGTTCATATTAACGGACACCGTATTACCAATATGAATATTACGTCCAAAATCACAGATAAAAGGAAGCCCAACCGTAACATTACTTCCTATACTCCCAAAAAGCTGTGTCAGTATCTCTCTCTTCTCTTCCTTCTGATCGTATGCCAGCTTGTTATATCGCCCTAATAAATCTCTCGCATGGCTCTTAAACTCCAGAAAAATCTTGTCATGACAATCATAACAAACTCCTTTTTGACACTTCTCCAATTCATTCATACTTCCACCTCCATATTTTATTATTGGGAAAGGGGGGACGGGGCTTTATGTCCCATTTTTTTGGGACATAAAGCCCCGTCCCCCTTTCCCACCGTAGTACGAAACAAGAATAGCAATTATCGTTCCAAGCAGTGCTCCACAAAGAACATCTGTCGGGTAATGAACTCCCACATACAGCCGCGAAAATCCCATAAGAAACGCCGCTGTTAAAACCGGAATTCCATATCTCTTTTTTATGTTCAAGAATATAACCACTGCACAAGAAAATGCACTAGCGGTATGTCCTGATGGAAAAGAATGAGATCCTTGTGGTCCTATTAATCTTTGCAAACCATCGATTACCTCATATGGTCTGGTTCTGACAAACAGATTCTTCAATATCGGGCAACCAATCAAATATGTAATCGCCAGGGACAAAAGTGACAGAAATCCAACTTTCCTTGTTTTTGGGTTAATCACCAATAGAATGGACAATATAATCCATAAAATACCCTCATTTCCCAGATTGGTAAATGTAACAACGAATGGGGTGAGAACCTCATTTCTTAAATTGTTCTGAATCCATAATAAGATACTCTGTTCTAGCAAAATGTAATCTCTCCTTTTTCCCAGCTTTTGTTTACTAAGTGAGTGGCGCCCCAGCTAAGTCCATCCAACTAACAAATCAATTATCGAAATGCATTCACTCTTCTATTCATCTGCTTTCTTGTAATATGACGATAGAAAAACTCTTTCATAAAATTCAGGTTTTGTGCATGCTTCTCAAAGCATTGATCCGCGCTGGCGAACGTTCCTAAGTCTCGAATAATTCCAGTTGACTGCACATAAGTACTTTCCCCTGTCCATTCCAATTTCAATGCGAAAAGATTCGTCACACCAAATCCATACCCTTTGTAGCCATATCCATTGGGAAGATTAATTACTTCCTTACTATTGATGTGATTTTCTTTACAATAATGATCAGTAAATCCATGGATATATTCCTCGTCCAAAATGACTCCTTCTAAAGCAATCCAGTTACCTTCATACCACACCTCTGCCCAGGTATGCAATATTTCAATCGGTGCCAGCGGATAAAAGAATGGCGGAACTACCCCCTTTTGTACCTCATGGTTCAGTCGAAAAGCATGCATACGAGTCGGAATCCCTACTGCCCTTAACAAAGTCATAAGAAGGCATGCCTTTGTATTACACTGTCCGAATCCATCTCTCAACACAGTAGATGCGGCAATATTGTCACCGATATTATAGCCAAACTTTATTTCTTCCTTTACAAAACGATAAATCTCACCAATTTTCTGATATTCATCCAAGTGACTCCATCCACGTTCCGAAATCAATTCCTGAATTTCTTTACTCTCATAATCCATATTCTTTGTTGCGCACAAATATTGTTTCATACATTTTTCCTCCAATAAAGTATTTATCTTTCACCTATACTTTATCAGTGTTAAAACGAATAAACTTTCAAAAAATCGCTGTCTTTTAATGATCGGGACGGACTTTCTCCCATCATTTTCTTTGTAGTTGCAGCAAAATGTGAGGGCGAATCAAATCCGGCCTCCATTGCAGCATCGGTTATGGACTTTCCGGAGAACAATAATTGGAAGGCAAGAAACATCTTATTTAAAACAATAAAACTCTTCAACGGCGTTCCTGTTTCTTCTTTGAATAAGTGGGCCAAACGACTCGGTGATAATGCTAATTCATCAGCAAGACTCTCGATATCCATATCACCTTTTCCGAAGACTTGCATAATCTGAGCGATTCGCTCTTCATTTTCATGCGATTTTTGGCAGGCCTCCAATGAAAACACGTCTTCTAATGCTTCTTTAAAGCGTCTGTAACTTCCTTCCGTTACCTTCTTTATAAACTCATCAAAACATGTACTCAGCTCACTATCCACAAAATTTGAGAAATCATAATATGGTTCATCTTTCAGAAATGCATGTGTCAAATGCTCACATAATTGCGTTCCTGGTGTAATCAACATACTAAAATGAAGGTTATTCTCCGTTCGGAAGGAATGTATACAATTCTTGTTTACAATAAACAGCTTACCATCCAGAGCTTCTCCTTCTACATTCAAATGCATTTTTCCTTCCGGTATGTAAAACAATTGAAGCATCCAATGCTTATGTTCCGTCGCATCAATATCTGATGTAAGCATGGAAACCATGCCCATATCCCAAATTATTGTATGCATGTTAATCTCCTTCATTTACTTTACTCATTTTTTTGACAGCAAACAAACCGTCTCCACATGCGGTGCTTTCTCTCGCAGATATTGAAGCTGGCGGAGAAAAAAGTCCGCAAATTTATCTACATCCGAGTGGGGCAAATTACCATTCCCCATTGTTTCGTGACTCACCACAGAACTTAATAAAGCCTATACGTTTGAATATCCTATCAATAGCATATATCTAAACTGTGAATTTTCTTATTGAAAGCATCTCTTATCCTATGATTCCCATTAACAATAAATGGTTTGGTAAACATCTTGTAGCAAGTACTTATAATTACCCTAATTATTTATATGTCTATCTCTGCATTAAGCAATTCATAATTACACTGACCATCATTTCTTTTTCTTCTGGTCTCGATTCAGCAATCATAATTGTCAATGCAACTAGCGTATAATCATCAATAATTTTCTCTCCATCAATAATTAATGATTCATTTTTTTCCAAGAAATACAAAAATATAGTAGCTGCAATACGCTTATTACCATCCGAAAAGCTATGGTTCTTCGTTATAAAATACAACAAATTCGCCGCTTTCTCCTCCAATGTTCTATACACATCTTCACCGCCAAAGCTTTGATATACTGCGCCTATGCTTCCTTTAAAGGAAGCATCTTTCTCGTTACCAAACAATTCACTAGCTTCACCAAACTTCATACCATCAATTAATTTTCTACACTCTTCATAACTCAGGACATAAATTGCCTTATTACCAGCTGGTCTGGTCATATTCTGATGATCATACGCATCCAATAGATCTAGTGCGTGATTATATCTTTCAATAACGGAAAGAACCTGTTTCGTATCCAGGTCGTTTTGTGTACGTTTCATAACTCGTATTACCTCATTTAACTGGTTGATACGATTATTATTCACTGCATATCCTTTGATTATGTAATCTTTTAAGACCAAGTTAGCCCATTTTCTAAATGCAATACCTCGCTTTGATTTCACACGATATCCTACAGAGATAATCACATCAAGATTATATACCTTTGCTGGTCTATGATTCACAT
>CAYZUC010000074.1:11219-14296 GCA_964481705.1 uncultured Lachnospiraceae bacterium | reverse complement strand
CGTGAGACAGTTCGGTCCCTATCCGGCGTAGGCGTAGGATATTTGAGAGGAGCTGTCCTTAGTACGAGAGGACCGGGATGGACTGACCTCTGGTGTATCTGTTGCATTACCAAGTGCATAGCAGAGTAGCCAAGTCGGGACGGGATAAACGCTGAAGGCATCTAAGCGTGAAGCCCCCCTCAAGATGAGATATCCCTCGTAGCAATACAATAAGACCCCTTGAAGACGACGAGGTAGATAGGGCCAAGGTGGAAGTGCAGTAATGTACGTAGCTGATGGTTACTAATAGGTCCAGGGCTTATCCTAAACGGCAGATAGAAACGAAAGGTACAATTACGGATGATTTATTCAATATTTGGTTTTGAAGGTATTATAAAAGACAACATTTTTGTTGTCTTTTTTTATTGTTTTGGAGAGAGGATTTCGTAAAAATTCCGACATTACTAAAAAAACAACAGAAATAAACTAAAATTTATATTTTTTTTGGTAATTATATGTTATAATCAGTTCATGAAGTGACCATTTAAAAGAATTCAATCAGATTATGTGATGAGAGGTGCGAATCTATGGATACAAATATTTTATTGGAAAATGGTACCAACGAATTAGAAATTTTGGAATTTAAGCTTGGTGAGAATGCTTATGGAATTAATGTAGCGAAGATTAGAGAAATTATACCTTATCAACCGGTAACTCCGGTACCGAACGCACACCCTAGTATAGAAGGTATATTTATGCCAAGAGATACGATGATTACGGCAATTAATTTGAAAAATTGTTTGCAAAGAGGAGAATCAGAAGAAAAAGGTTTATTTATTATTACGAATTTCAATAAGTTGGACATTGCTTTTCATGTTGATCAGGTTGTTGGTATCCATAGAGTGTCTTGGAAAGATATTATTAAACCGGATGCTACAGTTAACAATGCTGATGAAGGAGTATCTACAGGAATTGTTAAGTTTGATGATAGGCTTGTAATTATTTTGGATTTTGAGAAAATTGTGACTGACATTAGTCCGGAAACGGGATTAAAGGTTACAGAGATTGATGCTCTTGGAGAAAGAGATAGAAATGATGTTCCAATTCTGATTGTTGAGGATTCGCCTTTATTAAATCGATTGATTGTTGATTCACTTAATAAGGCAGGTTATGTAAATGTGACCAAAACAGTCAATGGACAAGAAGCGTGGGATTACATTGACCAATGTGTGAAAGAAGGCAATTTAAAGGAAAAGATTAAGTGTATCATAACAGATATAGAGATGCCTATTATGGATGGGCATAGATTGACAAAGCTAGTAAAAACAAATTCAGCTACAAAAAGTATTCCTTTGGTTATTTTCTCATCATTAGTAAATGAAGAAATGAGAAAAAAAGGAGAAGAACTTGGAGCAGATGCACAACTTTCAAAACCGGAGATAGGTAATCTTGTAAAAGAAATTGATACATTGGTTACAAAATAAATAGAGCTGTCGCCTTAGCGACAGCTTTTCTTTTTCTATAAATTAGAGTAAAAAGTCACCTTTGAAATCATCATTTACCACAAAATAAACGATATTATTTTCAGGTTGTACATATAATTTGATGGATTTGACAGAACTTGCGCTGTATCCAGCTTCTGTATAGATTTTTTTAGCTTGCGCATAGAGATCTTCTTCTGAGAAATTCTTACCTAAAAATTCGAGTACCACTTCTGATTTCATAATAATCCTCCTTATTAATCAACTATTGTTACTGTCATTATAATATATTATTTCAAGTCAAAATGCAAATAAAAGAAAGCCTTTCCTTCATTACTGGTTTCAATTTTTAATATTTAATGTTAAAATATTTATAGTATGTAAATGGAGATATAATTATGAATCTGAATGAGTTAAAAGAAATTGTAAGTAATTCCGATAGAGTGTTGATCGGGATAGGTGAGGAATTTGAGGAAGGGATTCATAAGCTGAGAATGTCCGAAGTATATAGATTCTTTCAAAATAAATGTAGAAAAGAAAACTTAGTAGAAGAAGACTATTCTTGGTTGTACCCCATCATTTTAAAGATTGCAATACAGGAAGAACCGGAGAAAGATGTTATACTTAGGTCTTATCGTATCATTGAGCAAATCTTGAGAAGTAAGGATTATTTTATTGTAACGATGAATATGGATGATGCTATTTATCTTTCAGATTTGGATAGAAATAGAATCGTTGCTCCGTTTGGAAATTATACTTTTTATCAATGTTTGAATGGGTGCGATAATGATGTATGGATGGATGAAGAGTTTACTCATCAGTGTGAAGAAGTCATCCAAAATCCAAGTGCAAAGCTATCTGAATTAAAACAGAAGAAATGTTCCAAATGCGGAGCGCCCATTACCTTTAATACGGTTAATTCTCAGAAGTATGTTGAGGAAGCTTATATAGATAAATGGAGTGCTTACATGAATTGGCTTCAAGGAACTTTGAATAAAAAGACATGTATTATCGAAATGGGAGTTATGTTGAACTTTCCATCTATTATACGTTGGCCTTTTGAGAAAACGGCTTATCTTAACCAAAAGGCCACACTTATACGTATAAATGGTAAGTATCCTCAGTTGAGTGAGGATACGGCGGAAAGAGGAGTATCTGTTCCTATGAACTCCTTAGAATTTCTACAAAGTAATAAATAGTTAGAGATTATTCCATACAGAGTAATTTGGAGGGTATTAATCATGAGTTCAAGTGAAGATTATTTAGATCAATTACTGAAATCTTTAGATGATGCAGAAAAAGGCACAGACAGCCAAACGGATCAGAAGGGGGATTCCACAGAAAGTTTGGTTTCTGAGCCTATTTCTGCTGAGCCTGAGAAATCTAAAAATTTGCAAGAGGATTCCAATAAGATGATGACACCTGAGGACATCGAAAGACTTCTTTCACAAACGTCTGAAGAACCTGTGATATCTGGAAATGAAGAATTCATAGACTTGAACACAGTTTCGGAAATGGAAGAACCGGCAGAGCCTATCGAGATACCTATGGTGGAAGAACCGGCAGAGTCTATCGAGATACCTATGGTGGAGGATGATTCCAACAAGATGATGACAC
>CAYZUC010000074.1:0-11119 GCA_964481705.1 uncultured Lachnospiraceae bacterium | reverse complement strand
GCAGAGTCTATCGAGATACCTATGGTGGAGGATGATTCCAACAAGATGATGACACCTGAGGATATTGAGAAACTGCTTGCACAGACAGCGGAAGAACCTATGGAATCAGAGACAGAAGAAGCCTTAGAAGCACTTGAGTTGCCTGAATCGGAGGAAATAGAAGGGATAGAAGAGTTAGAGGAGAAGGAAGAAGCGGAACAGAGGGAAGAACCGGAAGAGATGGAAGCACTTGATGCAGGTACTCCGCTTGAGGATGATGCAAATAAGGTTATGACTCCCGAGGAAATAGCGAATTTATTGGCAGCAATCCCGGAATTGGAAAGTGGGGAAGGAGAAGTAGCTGATGTATCAAGTGGTTTGGCAGACGATACAGATGTGACGGATCTTTTGGACTTAGTACCCGAAGATGTGGAATTATCTGAGATTAATGATTTACTGAAAAAAAATGACAATAATGAGATGGTGGAAGACGATATGCTGCAGATGCTTGCAAATGCAGATACTTCTGAAAGTGGGGGAACCGAGGAAGAACCTATAGATTTCTTTTCTGAGAGTCAACAAGAAGAGAGTGAAAATCAGAGTTCCACAAAAAAGCCCAAGAAAGAGAAGAAGAAAAGAGTCAAAAAGAGTAGAAAAGATAAGAAACCGGAAGAGGAAGAAACAACGGAATCCGAAGATGATGTGGTTACAAAAAAGGAGAAGAAATCTGGATTCTTTGGTAAGCTAATAAACCAACTTTTTGAGGAGGAAGAGGAAGAACAGACCAAGAAGAAGGAAGAGCCAGTTCCTGAAGAGACACTTTTTGATGAACCAGAAAAGCCGGTGGATGAGAATAAACAGATACTGAAGGAAATGGAGGAAGAGGATCAGGAAGAGGGAGAAAAGAAGGGAAAAAAGGGAAAGAAGGAAAAGCGACAAAAGAAGGCAAAGAAGAGTAAAGAAGAGAAGCAGAGAGAAAAGGAAGAAAGAGCAGCAGCCGCTGCGAAAGAACCGGTAAAGAAGATACCGGCTAAGAAAATGATTCCTATTTTTGCAATCAATGGTTCTATCTTGGTACTGATACTTATTGGTTTGCATTTCATCCCAGGCTATCTTGCTACAAGTAAGGCAGACAGTTATTATCAAAAAGGTGATTATGAGTCTGCATATTGGACTTTATCGGGATTAAAGCTAAAGGGAAATGATCAGAAGCTTTATGCTAAGACAATGTTGCTCATGAAAATGAAGCGTTTTGGTGACTCCTATGAGAATTTCCACGCTTCAGGGGATGAGCTTCGCGCGCTTGATATGTTAATACAAGGAATAAAAATGCATGATTCCCTGCAATCGGTATCAACTGATTTGGAGGTTACGGATACCTTTGAAGAGTTATTTAATCAGTTAACGAAGAATTTGGATAATTATGATCTGTCACTGGATGAGGCTAGAGGATTTGGTGCCATTGAAAGTAAGGAAGAGTATTCCATAGCACTCGAAGACTTTTTGTTCGGACCGACAGAGGTGGAAATTGACCCTTCGGAATTGGAAACAGCCCCTTCGGAAGGAGAGGATTCTGAAGATGCAATACCAGAGGAGGATTTGATAATAAAAGATGAGGAAGATGTAAGTGCATCTGAGACGGAGGGAGAAACAGAGGATGCACGCATGGGAGTGTTGTTTGATTCGGCTGATGGCAATAATGAGAATGCTGCCGGTCTTGATGATACCACAACGTCTACAGATGACGGATTGAACCATGACAATCAGGACAATAATAACCAGAACGATAATATCCAGGAGGATGATAAGGTTATTTATCAATTTGGGGTAAAAAAGGGAAATGATGGTACATATCGTGCTGAGTAAGAAATACAAGGAGAATTAAAATGGTAGCAATTATTGATTATGATGCCGGCAATATGAAGAGTGTAGAGAAAGCGGTTAATTATCTGGGGGAAACAACAATACTTACCAGAGATTATGATAAAATATTAACAGCGGATAAGGTTATTCTACCGGGAGTCGGAAGTTTTGGAGATGCAATGCAGAAGTTGGAAAGCTATCATTTAGAAAAGGCAATCCATGATGTGACTGATAAAGGAACACCATTTCTTGGCATATGTTTAGGTTTACAACTAATGTTTGAAGATAGCGAAGAAAGCCATGGAGTAAGGGGGCTTGGTTTACTCTCAGGACATATTCGGAGAATCCCAGCTGTCGACAATCTTAAAATACCAAATATCGGTTGGAATTCTCTTAAGTACCCCAATAAGGGAAGATTATTTCAAGGAATACCGGAAGAGGAGTATGTTTATTTTGTTCACTCTTATTATTTAAAAGCTACAGATGAGCAAATTGTTACAGCAACGACACAGTATGGTACTTTAATTCATGCCTCTGTTGAAAAAGGAAATCTATTTGGATGTCAGTTTCACCCGGAAAAAAGTTCCCATACGGGTCTGAGAATATTGAAAAACTTTCTGGACATTGAGGAGGAAGCATAAATGTATACAAAGAGAATTATTCCATGTCTGGATGTTAATAAGGGAAGAGTGGTGAAAGGAGTCAATTTTGTAGACTTAAAGGACGCAGGAGATCCTGTTCAAATTGCAGCTGCTTATGATGAAGCAGGTGCAGATGAATTGGTTTTTTTGGACATCACTGCTTCGTCAGATGCCAGAAATACGGTTGTAGATATGGTAAGAAAGGTAGCTGAAAAAGTTTTTATTCCCTTTACTGTAGGTGGAGGAATACGTACCGTTGAAGATTTCCGCTTAATACTACGTGAAGGCGCAGATAAAGTTGCTGTCAATTCAGCTGCGATTATGAATCCAGACTTGATTGCGCAAGCAGCAGATAAATTTGGAAGTCAATGTGTGGTATTGGCAATGGATGCGAAAAGAACCGGTGACGGTTGGCATATTTTCAAGAATGGCGGACGGGTTGACATGGGAATAGATGCGATTGAGTGGGCGATTCGTGCAACAAAGCTCGGTGCTGGTGAGATTCTTGTGACCAGTATGGACTGTGATGGAACAAAAGCGGGATATGATTTGGAGTTAACAAGAACAATTGCTGAGAACGTTTCTATTCCTGTTATAGCATCGGGAGGAGCCGGAAATCTGTCTCATTTTTACGATGCACTGACGGAAGGAAAGGCTGATGCCGCATTAGCTGCTTCCCTGTTCCATTATAAGGAGCTTGAAATATGTGAAGTTAAGAAATATTTGAAAGAGAGGAATGTTCCGGTAAGATGTCAGGAATAGAGAATGATTGGCTGGAAGCAGTCGGTGGAGAATTTAAGAAACCCTATTATAGGGAATTGTATCAGTTTGTTAAGGAGGAATACAGCAAAACGGTTGTATATCCACCATCGGATAATGTTTTTCAAGCACTGCACCTTACACCACTTCATGACGTGAAAGTGGTGATTTTGGGTCAGGATCCCTATTTTAATGAGAATCAGGCACATGGTCTTTGCTTTTCCGTTCCAACTTCGCAGAAAAGTATTCCTCCCTCTCTTCAAAATATATATAAAGAGTTACAAGAGGATATGGGATGTTATATACCAAATAATGGGTATCTTGAGAAATGGGCAAAACAAGGAGTACTGCTGCTGAATACGGTTTTAACTGTTCGGGCGCATCATCCTTATTCGCATCAGGGACATGGATGGGAGCATTTTACGGATGCGATTATACGTACAGTTAATGAAGAAGACAGACCAATTATCTATATGTTATGGGGGAAACCAGCGCAGAGTAAAATACCAATGCTTACAAATCCAAAGCATCTAATTTTAACAGCGCCACATCCGAGCCCATTGTCAGCATATCGAGGATTTTTTGGATGTCATCACTTTAGCAAAACCAATGATTTCTTGATGAAAAATGACATGATACCTATTGACTGGCAGATAGAAAACGTGTAGGATATAAAAGTGTTTTGTAGTGTAATAAAGACTGGAGGAAGTCTATGAATAAGAGAATTTTAAGCATTTTATTGTGTATTACCATGGTGGCATCGCTGTTGATGGGCTGTGCATCAGAAAAGGATAAACAATTACAGTCCTTTGTAGACGATAGTCTTGCAAATGTAAAGTATGCACCGGTACCGAAAGAAAGTATGAAAATTGGTGTAATTCATATTGCAGATCCTGCAAGTGGTTCTGGATATTCATATGCCCATGAACAGGGTATTATTGGTATGCAGAAGAATCTTGGATTGACAGATGATCAGATCGTACGTAAGAATAATATTGCCGATGACGATCCAACAGCTGTTGAAAATGCAATAACCGAGTGCATCGAAGAGGGCTGTATTGTAATTTTTGCAACAAGCTATGGCTATATGGATACTTGTGAAAAGTTATCCGAGAAATATCCAGATATCATTTTTTCAAATGGTACAGGAACGAAATCTAATGGAACAAATTTCAATAATTATTTTGGAAGAATATATGAAGTGAGATATTTATCAGGAATTGCGGCTGGCTTGAAGACAACAAGCAACAAGATTGGTTATGTGTCTGCTTTTGGAAAAAATCTTTCTGAAACGGCAGGTGGATTAGATGCATTTGCTATGGGCGTATATTCTGTAAATCCCGATGCACAGGTAGAGGTGAAGGTTACCAATAGCTGGTATGATCCAGAGGGTGAGACAGAGGCGGCGAAAGCTTTGATTTCTGATGGATGTGATGTAATATCGCAACATTGCAATACCCCTAACCCTCAGCTGGCAGCGGAAGAGGCAGGTGTATTTGGTGTTGGTTATAATTCGGATATGAGTAAGGATGCTCCAGGGGCTGTTTTGTGTTCCGTAGAATGGGATTGGAGTGTTTATTATACATGGGCTGTTCAGAATTTGATTGACGGAAACTGGACAGGCGAAGATTACTATGGTGGTATTGCAGAAGGTCTTGTGAAACTTTCAGATTTGTCTGATTTGAACGATCCGGATACCGCAGCTAAGATCGAAGAGGCGAAGGCAAAGATGGAAGACGGAAGTTTCAATGTCTTTGATGGTGTGATAGAGACAAATGATGGAAAGACAGTTGGAGCGGAAGGAAGTACTCTGGATGATACAACAATCCAAAGTGGAATTGACTGGTATTTCAAGAACATAGTTGAAAAATAGTAATTCAAAACACGAGGGGGTGAGGTTGTTGACTTACCCTCTTTTTTATTCAGTGAGTTTATAAGAATCTATGTTAACCTAGAAAGTGAAGTAAGGAATAATGAATAAAGAGGAATATGCAATTGAGTGTTACGGAATTACAAAGAGTTTTGGTGAGGTGACAGCCAATGATTGTGTGAACCTCCAGGTAAAGCATGGAGAAATCATGGCGTTGCTGGGAGAAAATGGATCAGGAAAAACGACATTAATGAATATGCTATCCGGTATCTATCAGCCCGATAAAGGTGTCATTAAGGTCAATGGAAAGAAAGTCAATATCAGTTCTCCCGCAGTAGCTGGAAAGCTAGGCATTGGTATGATACATCAGCATTTTAAATTAGTAGATGTGATGAGTACCATGGATAATATTGTTCTTGGTGTTCATGAGAAACGGATGAGAACTACTGAGCTAAGGAGAAAGATTTCTAATCTTGCTCTGGGCTATGGATTACATTTGGAACCTGATAAAAAAGTATACCTATTGTCTGTTAGTGAGAAGCAGACCGTTGAGATTATGAAGGTACTCTATCGTGGGGCAGAAATACTGATACTGGATGAACCTACTGCAGTACTGACACCACAGGAGACAACGCATCTTTTTCAAATACTAAAAAGAATGAAAGAGAATGGTAGTGCGATAATAATTATTACCCATAAGTTAAATGAGGTTATGGAGATTAGCGATAAAGTCATGATTATGCGAAAAGGTAGAAGTATTAAAACGGTAGTGACTGCTGATACAGATGAGAAACTCTTAACCGAGTTAATGGTTGGTAGATCGATAGATCTTCATATCGAACATGTTCAGATAGAGGAGAAAGAGATTCTCTTAAAAGCAGAAGGAATCAATGTAACTCGTGACGACGGAAGTATTGCGTTAAAAGACGTCAGTTTTCATGTGAACAAAGGAGAAATCTTGGGAGTTGCAGGGATCTCAGGGAGTGGACAGAAAGAGCTTTGTGAATCTGTTGCAGGTATTCGGGACCTAAGCTCTGGGACTATCTATGCTGCGGAAAAGGAAATAACAGGGAGAACTCCTGTAGAGATTCAGAATATGGGTGTTACCATAGGTTTTGTGCCTGAGGATCGCCTTGGTATGGGACTGGTAGCATCTATGAGTATGACTGGTAACATGCTTTTAAAGAAATATGATAATGGAAAGGGGTTATTCGTAGATCGAAAATCGGCTGAGAAATCAGCAAGAGAGCTAATCGACAAACTGGATATTATTACTCCTAATATCGATACACCAGTACGTTTGCTTTCGGGAGGGAACGTTCAGAAAGTGTTGTTGGGAAGAGAAATCGAATCCAATCCTGATATTTTGATCGTAGCCTATCCCGTCAGGGGATTGGATATTAATTCTTCCTATACCGTTTATCGATTACTCAATGAACAGAAGAAGAAAAAGACGGCAATAATTTTTGTTGGAGAAGATTTGGATGTTCTTCTGGAAATATCGGATCGCATTATGGTGCTATGTCATGGTGAAGTGACAGGTATTGTCGATACTAAGAAAACAACGAAAGAGGAGCTTGGACGTATGATGACTGGTGAAAAGGGGGAACGGAAGGAATGATTCGTGTAGTTAAAAGGACAGAGTTACCTCAAAAAAGTATTTTACTGCTACGTTTGGGGGCGATTCTTTTGGCTTTGTTTGCCGGTGGTATCTTTGTTGCGTTGCTGGGCTTTTCACCGCTGAAGGTTTATGCAACTATTTTGATTGGATCTTTTCGTAGTAAGCTGGCGATTCAGTCTTGTGTGAGGAAAATAATTCCCTTATTAATTACTTCTTTGGGTGTGTCGATGGCATTCAAAATGAAGTTCTGGAATATTGGTGCAGAAGGTCAGATGATTATGGGAGCAATTTTTTCTTCCTATTTTGCCCTTTTTCATGATAATTGGCCGAAACCGATATTGTTGATCGTTATGCTGTTTGCCGGAATTGTTGGAGGCGGACTGTGGGGAGTAATTCCGGCTTACTTCAAATGTAAGTATGAGACGAACGAGACGCTTCTTACTTTGATGTTTAATTATATTGCTCTCTATTTTGTGTCCTTTTTCAGAGATGGTCCATGGCGCGATCCAACCAATCCGGGTTATGCAAAGACCGCTACATTTTCAAAGAATGCAATATTACCAGATGTGTTTGGTGTTCATATTGGATGGATTTTTGCAGTACTCTTGGTTGGTTTTGCTTATTTCTATTTGAAATACAGTAAACAAGGATATGAAATGGCCGTTGTTGGAGAGAGTCGAGCAACAGCTTATTACAGTGGTATGAATGTAAAGAGGGTTATCATAAGAACAATGCTCCTGAGTGGTGCTATATCAGGTATTGCCGGAATGGCACAGGCTTCCGGTTCGGATGGAACACTTGCCATGGGAGTTGCTGGTGGAGTTGGATTTACAGCTATCATTGTTGCGTGGATTGGTAACCTGAATCCCATTTCAATTTTCATCGTTACTGTTATGTTTGGAATTCTCGAAAAGGGAAGTAGTGTTATTGAGACACAATTTCGTATATCAAGAGACAGTGCGGATGTATTACAAGGCATTATTCTGTTTTTTATCATCGGATGCGAATTCTTTACACGATACAAATTTGTGATGAAAAGGGAGGAGAGTAGGTAACATGAGTTTATGGTGTGATTTTTTTGCTGCTGCTGTAATGGCTGGAACTCCGCTCTTGTTAGCAACACTAGGTGAGATCCTTCATGAGAGGGCCGGACATTTGAATCTTGGCGTCGAGGGTATGATGTCCTTAGGAGCAATAGGCGGATTTTTGGTTGGATACTATACCAATAATTTCATAGCTGCTTTAATTGTTGCCTTTCTGGCAGGTGCGTTAGGTGCTTTGATATATGCAGTACTGACAGTAACTTTTATGGCAAATCAGAATGTGACAGGACTTACACTTACTATTTTTTGTGTCGGAGTATCCAATCTGATTGGATTTCATTTTATATCAATTTCTGAGACGGGAACGCTGAAACTTCCGGCTGGGATAACAAAACAGATGCGAGGAGTTCCGTTAACGAGATTGAGTACAATGCCTGTACTGGGAAAATTATTTTTTTCTTATAGTCCTTTTGTGTATCTGGGTATTGTCATCGCGGTGATTATGTCTTATTATATGTTTCATACGAATGCAGGCAGGAATCTTCGAGCAATTGGTGAGAGTCCTGCGGCAGCAGATGCTGCTGGCATCAAGGTAATACAGCAAAAGTATATTCATATTGTTATCGGCGGTGGTATTTGTGGGATAGGTGGAGCCTATACCAGTATGATTACCAACGGTGGTGTGTGGATTGACAACTGTGTTGGTGGTTTGGGATGGATTGCTCTTGCCTTGGTTATATTTGCGGCTTGGAAGCCAATGAATGCAGTTGTAGGTTCGTTTTTATTTGGAGCTTTTCGAATTCTAAAGTATTATGTCAATAAGGATATTATTTCTATACCAAACGCATTTTATGATATGCTTCCCTTTGTGATTACGGCTTTGGTTTTGATTGTAGCCTCGGTAAGACAATCCAAAGAAAATGCACAACCGGCGTCCTGTGGAACGAATTATTACAGAGAAGAGCGCTAGTTTTACTTAAAAATTGTGAAAGAACGAGAGGAGAAAGTTATGAAAAAAGAACCATTTGTGACTAGAGAACAAGTTGAAGAAATTGTGAGAAGTTACCCTACTCCTTTTCATATTTATGATGAGAAAGGAATTCGTGCGAATGCGCAGGCATTAAAGGAAGCATTTGCATGGAATAAAGGTTATCGAGAGTTTTTTGCGGTAAAAGCAACGCCAAATCCATTTCTAATGAGTATACTAAAGGAGTATGGATGTGGATGTGATTGCTCTTCTATGACTGAGTTAATGCTTTCTCATGCAGATGGGTTCTCGGGAGAAAACATTATGTTCTCTTCCAATGATACCCCGGCAGAGGAATTTGTTTATGCAGCAAAAATTGGAGCAATCATTAATCTGGATGATTTTACACATATCGATTTTCTGGAGAAGACGATTGGTAAGATTCCGGAAACAATTAGTATTCGTTATAATCCAGGTGGAATCTTTAATATCAGCAATGGCATCATGGATAATCCCGGAGATGCAAAGTATGGATTTACAACAGAGCAATTATTTGAGGGTTATCGTGTTTTGAAAGAGAAAGGTGCAAAGAACTTCGGATTACATGCATTTTTAGCAAGCAATACGGTAACAAATGATTATTATCCGATTCTTGCTAAAACATTATTTGAATTGGCAGTTAGAATCAAGAATGAGACAGGCTGTGACATTAAATTTATTAATCTATCCGGTGGAGTGGGAATTCCGTATCGCCCGGATCAGGAACCAAATGATATACGTATCATAGGAGAGGGTGTCAGAAAAGTATTTGAGGAAGTGTTAGTCCCGGCAGGAATGGGTGATGTCGCAATCTATACAGAACTTGGACGTTTCATGATGGGGCCTTATGGATGTCTTGTAACGAAGGCAATCCATGAGAAGCATACACATAAAGAATATATAGGAGTGGATGCTTGCGCTGTGAATCTGATGCGTCCCGCTATGTATGGGGCATATCATCATATTACAGTTCTTGGAAAGGAGAATGCGCCATGTGACCATAAATACGATGTGACGGGTTCTCTGTGTGAGAACAATGACAAGTTTGCAATCGATAGGGAATTACCAAAGATTGAAATGGGTGATTATCTTGTCCTTCACGATACAGGGGCACATGGATTTGCCATGGGCTACAATTACAATGGGAAATTAAAATCCGCGGAGCTTCTGCTACAGGAGGATGGAAAGGTGAAAATGATTCGACGTGCAGAGACTCCAAAGGATTATTTTGCTACCTTTGACTGTTTTCCAGAATTTGATGAACTTACAAAATAACATCTTGCACTTTTAAATACCATATGATAGAATAAGTATCGGTCGTGTGTGACCGATACATTTGCAGGAGTGGCGGAATGGCAGACGCATCAGACTCAAAATCTGACGTAGGTGACTATGTGAGGGTTCAAGTCCCTTCTCCTGCACGAAAAAAGAGCTGTTAATCAGCTCTTTTTTGTTACCCTTTATTCTAGATGATTTTTGTGCTCCATTCGGAACAATCCCATATTTTCGTGACAATATCGGAATAGAATTCCGGTTCATGACAGATTAAAAGAATACTACCGCTATACTCCTTTAGGGCTCGCTTTAATTCTTCCTTAGCATCTACATCCAAGTGGTTGGTAGGCTCATCCAACAAGAGAATGTTGGTATCCCGATTGATTAGCTTACATAATCGAACCTTGGCTTGCTCACCACCACTTAATACACGAATCTGGCTTTCGATATGCTTTGTAGTGAGTCCACATTTTGCAAGTGCAGAACGTACTTCGTATTGGTTATAGGAGGGAAATTCATTCCATATCTCCTCGAGACACGTATTGGTATTTCCTGGAGCTATCTCTTGTTCGAAGTATCCGATTTCAAGATAATCCCCCAAACGAACATGGCCAGAAAGAGGAGAGATGAGTCCAAGAATACTTTTCAACAAAGTGGTTTTTCCGATTCCGTTAGCACCGACCAGAGCGATTTTTTCTTTACGTTCCATAGCAATCGTCAGTGGTTTACTCAAGGGCTCATCGTATCCGATTATCAAATCCTTTGTCTCAAAAATGTATTTTCCGGGAACCCTGGCTTCGCGGAAATAAAATTCCGGCTTGGGACGTTCTGCTGCAAGCTCGATACGCTCCATCTTATCCAATTTCTTCTGACGTGACATTGCCATGTTCCTTGTGGCAACGCGAGCTTTGTTTCTTGCAACAAAATCCTCTAAATCATCGATTTCTTTTTGCTGTTTTTTATAGGCGGCCTCTAACTGGGACTTTTTCATATTGTAAACTTCCATAAACTTATCATAATCCCCTACATACCGATCCAGAGATTGATTCTCCATATGATAAA
>CAYZUC010000073.1:758-14474 GCA_964481705.1 uncultured Lachnospiraceae bacterium | reverse complement strand
CGGCGAGAAGAATACCCATATAGCTGTATACAAGCTCAGCTACCTCCGCATGAAAGGAACTGTTCATTTCTGTTTCCGCCGGGCTACTCGCCTGATTTCGAATTTGTTTTCTCAAATCGGTATCCAGACTTTTGGATTCGGATACATCATGACACTTGATGGATATCAATCGGCCCTCACCAACTTCACTTTTAACCATCTGATATGCCTGTGGTACCAGATAAAACTGCATTGTTCCTACGTTTGTGATTCCAAATCCACTGGTTCTGTGGAATCCACAGATTGTAAAGGTATAATTGACATTCTTATTGGAGATCACCAGCTCATCTCCGATTTTGTAACCGAAGTTTCTAAGTACTGCCGGAAGGTAAATCCCATTCTCTGGAAGTTCACCAGACATTTGGTCGATACAATGCATCCTTTGCATCTCACCGGTATCCTCTAGATTTACCAATGCGATTGCAATCTGCATTTCGCCTCCCTCATATTCATATTTGGCAAGCTCCATCGTAATAGCCGGTATCTCTTCCATGGATGCCACTCTGGGATCCTTTTGCAAAAAGTCGTAGTACTCCGGACGATACACTGTCTTGCTCATCATATAGGCATTATCCGGCTGATTAAGTGCTTTCTTATTCGCAGCGTACAGCTTACCGGAATCCGACATAATCCCTACTCCGATACACAAAAACAGGGACGAAAGCATAACTAATATAGCCAAAGAAAGGGCTGCACTTTTTCTTTTTCTCATATTACTAAGAGTAACTCGTATGATTCTAAACTTCATTCTGACTCCATTCCTGCGCATCTATCCACGCAATTTAAGTTGATATCGTACATCCTTACCATCCCATCTCATCCAGGAATGCATGAAGTTTCTTACGTCTGCTATCCAAATCTTCCTGTGAATACTTCTCAAGCTTTAATTCTCCAAAGATTACACCATCCTTCAGATAAAGGATACGATTGCCCCGAAGTGCGGTTTTAAAATCGTGTGTTACCATGATAATGCTTTGTCCTTGCTCATTTACAGAAGTAAATTCGTCCAGTACATCTCTTCCGGCTGTAGAATTCAGTGCTCCGGTTGGTTCGTCCGCAAATACGATTTTCGGCTCGTTGATAAGTGCTCTTACAATACCAACTCTTTGGCATTCTCCACCAGAAAGCTGGGAGGGAAATTTACCCCAGAGATTCTCCTCCAGTCCTACCGCCTGCAGCAGCTCTTTTGCCTTTGTAACTTTTTGTTTTTGCTCTCCCTTTCGTAAGAAGGCGCTGGTCAAAATATTATCCAGTACGCTCATCTGATCTAACAAATAAATGCTTTGAAATACGAAACCACAGTTTTCTCTTCGAAAGATTGACAATTCGTCGTTGCTGTATTCTGAGATATCATGACCATCAAAAATGATTTTACCCATGCTCGGTCGATCCATTCCTGATAATGCATAGAGAAGCGTCGATTTTCCAGAGCCGGAGCTCCCCATGATAATCGTGTAATCTCCCTCATAAATTTCCATATCCATATTTTTCAGCACATGCTGCATATTTCCACCGTTAGAAAAGCTCTTGCAAAGCTTATCTGTTTTTAAAATAAAAGAATTCATCTATAATCTCCTTTCCCATATGTCCCTTGACATATTTTGAGTATAGATGAATTCTTATTAGAAGTCTTTATTCAGTTCCTATCCGTTTCTTAACAGATTATTAATTATCTAAGATACCGTATTTTTCACCCAGTGAAGGAATCTCATACGAGATCAAGGTGAGTCCTTCCGGTGGGGCTGTCGGACCGGCAGCGGCCCGGTCATGACTTAGAAGAATCCTCTCCATGTCTTCCGGTGGGTAAAAGCCCTGTCCAATCTCCATCAAGGTACCGGCAATAATGCGTACCATATTATACAAAAATCCCGTTCCTGAGATCCGGATACAGATTTCCCTGCCTTCTCTCCTGACATCTGCAGCAAGAATGCATCGAACCGTGGTCTCTACCTCTGCCCGAATGGAACAAAAGCTCTTAAAGTCATGCTCACCAATCAAGTAAGAAATTGCGGCATTCATTTTCTCCTCATCCATGTCATAATAGGTAAAGTAGGAATAGAGTCTCTTGATTGGAAGCGGAAATGTCGCATTGTATATTCGATATTCGTAGGTCTTTACTGTATTCTCGAACCGTGGATGAAAGTCTGATGCCACCTCCATCGACTTCTGGATACGGATATCCTCCGGCAGTCGTTGATTCAGCGCGTAGGAAACCTTCTCCCCCGGCATTCTCGCGTTGGTATCAAAAATAGCCACATTACACAATGCATGTACTCCCGAATCAGTACGGCTTGCTCCCTGCACCTTAATATCTTCTCCCAGAAGTTCTGTGAGACATCGATTTAATTCACTCTCGATGGTAATCCCGTTTGGCTGTATCTGCCATCCGCAGTAATTTGTCCCATCATACGCTACCACAAGCATTACTCGTTTCATCAGATGATTCCCCATTTACCTGCAACAATAATGATTGCCAGATAGATAACCAAGGTTCCATAAGCCAGATAATCTCTACGCTGATAAGAGAGAGGCTTCATTTTGGTACGTCCCTCTCCACCACGATAGCACCTTGCCTCCATTGCCATTGCAAGGTCATTCGCACGACGGAACGCTGATACAAATAACGGAACTAACAGAGGAACCAGATTCTTAGCCTTTTTAATCAGATTGCCATGCTCAAAGTCGGCTCCTCTTGCCATCTGCGCTTTCATTATCTTATCTGTCTCTTCTAACAGAATAGGAATAAAGCGAAGCGCAATTGACATCATCATGGCAATCTCATGAACCGGAACCTTGACTATTTTCCACGGTCGAAGCAGTCGTTCCAATCCATCGGTCAGATTGTTCGGCGTGGTCGTCAGTGTCATAAGAGAAGAACCAATAATCAAATAAGATAATCGTACAATCATATAACCGGCAGCAATGGCGCCCTCTCTCGTAATTTTTAGCTTCCAAAAGGTAACCAGTGGTTCTCCAGGCGTCAGAAAAAGATTGAAAACTACTGTAACCAGTAAAAGGATCAAGATACTCTTCATTCCTTTTGTAATGAACTTGAAGGGTACCTTCGAAATCACAATCATGCTGACCAGAAATATGGTTGCTACCAAATACGCAGAAATATTACGGTACAAAAATAACGAGATGATAAAGCAAATAGTGCCTATCAGCTTTACTCTCGGGTCCATTTTGTGAAGAACCGACTCTGCCTGGTAATATTGTCCTAATGTAATATCTCTAATCATTGCTTAACTCCTGTTATCTGCCCATCGCCCGCAATATCTCGTCTCTTGCCTCTGCAATCGTCGTTACATCCGGATTCACATGCAATCCCTTTTCTTTGAGTGTATGCATGATATACGTTACCTGAGGTGCTGCAAGTCCAATCTCCTCAAGCTCCTTATAGTATGGAAAAATCTCCTTTGGCGCCCCATCCATCAATACTTTTCCGGAATTCATAACAAGGATACGTGACACATAATTTGCCACATCCTCCATACTGTGTGACACCAGTACGATGGTAATGTGATTCTCATCATGAAGCTTCTTAATCAGGCCAAGTATCTCATCACGTCCCTTGGGGTCAAGACCGGCTGTTGGCTCATCCAAAATCAAAACCTCCGGCTTCATAGCCAATACTCCGGCTATCGCCACACGACGCTTCTGTCCGCCTGATAAATCGAACGGAGAAACATAGAAATTCTCGTCTGCAATACCAACCTTTTTTAAGGCATCGTAGGCACGCAGCTCGACTTCCTTCCGATCCAGTCCCAGATTCTTTGGTCCAAAGCAAACATCATGAAACACGTCTACTTCAAAAAGCTGATGCTCCGGATATTGAAAAACAAGGCCTACCTTGCTGCGAAGCTTCTTCATGTCAAAGTCTTTGTCGTAAATATCCTCGCCGTTATAGTATATCGCACCCGTAGTTGCTTTCAAGATACCGTTCAGATGCTGTACAAAGGTCGATTTACCCGAACCGGTGTGTCCAATCAAGCCGACAAATTCACCATCATCGATCTTCAGATTAATGTCGTCGAGTGCCTTAATCTCATATGAAGTTTCTTTACTGTACACATAGCTTACATGATCTAAGATAATCGCCATAATTCCTTCACCAATTCGTCTGTTGTCAGAATACCATCCGGTAACGGTACTCCCTTTTTTTTCAGTTCATATGCTAAAAGCGTCACCTGCGGCACATCAAGACGCAATTCCTTTAATTTCTCAACCTGTGAAAATATCTCCTTCGGTGTCCCTTCCATCACGACTTTTCCGGCATCCATGACCAGAACCTTATCAGCATAGATGACCTCTTCCATATAATGCGTAATGAGAATAATCGTGACCTCTTCCACATCATTTAACGCTCTCGCGGCACGAATGACTTCTTTTCTTCCATTTGGGTCCAGCATGGCTGTGGGCTCATCCATAATGATACATTTCGGATGCATAGCCACCACGCCTGCAATGGCAACTCGCTGTTTCTGTCCACCGGACAGCTTGTTTGGGGAGTGTTTACGGTATTTGTACATACCCAGAGTTTTGAGACTCTCTATCACGCGCTCCCAGATTTCCTTCGTCGGAACGCCCATATTCTCAGGTCCAAATCCGACGTCTTCCTCTACCACGCTGCCAATAATCTGATTGTCCGGGTTCTGGAAGATCATACCGGCATTCTGGCGAATATCCCATACCTTCTCTGGGTCTGAGGTATCCATTCCATCCACGGTCACAGTTCCCTCTGTAGGATACAGGATTGCATTCAAATGCTTGGCAAGTGTAGACTTTCCGGAACCATTGTGTCCCAGAATGGCAACAAAGTCACCACGCTTTACGTCAATATCCACATGATCGACTGCAGTCGTAATACCCTCTACATTACCATCCTCATCTCTACGAATGTATTCAAATGTTAACTTTTTTGCTTCGATTATTCCCATAGGATTTCCTTTGACTTATCACCGATTTCTGTTACATTGTCTTCCCTATTCTATCCGTTTTTCACATGAAATGCAAGATAACTTGTATATTATTCCGGTAACCTTTATACTATACATAATTTATAAATGGGAGGCGGCTTTTTTGTGAAAATCAAATCACTGATGTTTCTTTTCTGTATCAGCAGCATAATCATGAACGGGTGTAGTGATAGGGATGTGTCTCCACCCTCGGAGTCCGTAATTGTTATCGGAGAATCCGACAACCGTATAGAAGAAATCTCAGTATCCCCTCCAGAAGCCCCGGTATCCAAAGATATCGAGGGTTCCGAGTCCATATCACCCAACAAGGAGGTTCCCATGGATAGTAATCGTACGATTTATAAACAAGATTTTTATTACGAACCACTGTCAGATAACATAAAAACGAAAATCACCGGTCATTCCTATGCTGATAATTGTACTGTACCCTATGAAGATCTACGATATGTATGTATTCAATACTATAATTTCGATGGCAAAACATGCACAGGTGAAATTATCTGTAATAAGAAGATTGCACAGGATTTGGTTGAGATATTTTATCAGCTCTATGTGGAGTCGTATCCCATTGAAAGAATTCATCTGATTGATGATTATAACGCTGATGATGAGCTCTCCTGTCTGGATAATAATACATCTTCCTTTAACTATCGCGTGATAGACGGTACCGATCATCTGTCCAATCATGCACTCGGACTTGCTATTGATATTAATCCTCTCTATAATCCTTATATTACTACAAAGGATGGCAAGATTACTATCTACCCCTATACGGCATCTGCTTATGTCCAACGGGATGCTGATTTTATAGCCAAAATCGATCACGATGATCTCGCATATAAGCTCTTCACAGAACATGGCTTTACCTGGGGTGGTGACTGGAACTCCGTTAAGGATTATCAACACTTTGAAAAAGCCGAATAAATAGTATCAGACCAAGAAAAAGGACGCTCACCAAATAGTGAACGTCCTCTCTTTTATCTCTTATTTATTTTTCTTTTTCGATACTTCTTTTTTGAAAAGAAATCCAATAGCTCCAAGTGACAGGAACATCATAGCCAGCCACAACGCTGAATTGTAGTTATCGCCTGTATTCGGTGCAGCCTGTGCTCCCAATACTCCTGATGTAGGTGCAGCCTGTGCTCCAAGAACACCAGTTGCTACATTACCGGTTGTGCCGCTTCCACTTGATCCGCTTCCGCTTGATCCACTTCCGGAATCTTCATCATTTTCATCATCATCGTCCTTACTATCAACTGATTTCTTCTTGTATACTGCCTGATATGTGGTATCCTCTGTCAGTACCGGAATATCAGCCGGTGCATAGGTAACTCCTGTAGCTACATTCTTCCAGTAACGGAACTTGTAGTTCTTTCTGGTCGGATCTGCCGGTACGGTAACCTTAGCGCCATCATCCAATTTCTGAGGTGCCACAATCTCCTTACCATCGTAATCGATAAAGCTTACTGTGTACTGTTTTGTAGGAGCCAAAACATCTTCTGAATTATATACTGCCTGATAAACTGTGTTTCCTGTTACCTTCGGGATATCAATATATTTTGCTCCATACATCTTGCCATCAGCACCCTTCCAACCATCAAAGGTGTAGGTCAGCTTGCCTTCTGGATCAATTCTGGTAGGATTAGCAACCACTTTAACTGCCTCACCATACTTATACAAATCACTACCGAGCTGCTTGCTGTCAAAATCTATAAAGGATACGGTAAATCTTGCTTTGTTTACATAGTAAACATTAATCTCTGTACCATCCTTAACAGAACCCGGAAGAAGAGAAGCGATACTGCTTGTGTAATCAATCTTTTCGAATTCATACTCCGGAGCAAATTCATTACCGGATACTACATCTTCTACATCGATTTCACTGCTATCTGCGCCTGCCCAGTAATCCTTCGTAACCTTCTTAGATTTATTGAGAACACCATCCAAATAGAAGTTTAATGTGTAGCTCAAAGTCTTCTTAGCATCGTTGTCCTTTACTGCGATAATTGTCAGAACAATATCACTTGTAACATTCGTAAAGGAAACTTCATTTGCACTTGCACTGTAGTTCATAGAAGCTGCGCCATTTAAATCATAGCTTCCGTCAAACTTATAGCCTTTCTTAGCTGCCAATGTGTAAACAGGAGTGCCATCTGCGTGATTTACTGTTAATTCTACATGATCCTGACCACTAACAGTTCCATTTACCACATTAATGCTAACCGTATGTGTTACTACTTTCTCTGTGTAAACCGCTGTATATACGGTGTCTTTTGTTACTGACGGGATTGCTGAGTATGTCTTTCCATACATCTTGCCATCTTCGCCCTTCCAACCATCAAAGGTATAGATAATCTTTCCGGTCGGATCTACTTTAGAAGGATCACTTACTGTCTGAACAGCTTCTCCATACTTATAAGTGTTTTTCTCTATCAAAGAGTTATCGAAATCATTAAAGGAAACGGTAAATCTTGCTTCGTTTACATAGTAAACCTCAAATACAGTTCCACTTGTTGCATTTGCAGGAAACGCAGTAATTACATTTCCATCCTGCTTGATTTCTTTCAATAAATACTCTGGTACATACTTATTGGGGCTGATTGTTGAAGTTACCTTCATATCGTTGCTTGAGATTCCCTTCCAAACATTCTCGGAAACAGTCTCTGTATCAGCATCCACAATGTTGCCATCCTTATAATACTTCACCGTATAGGATAATTCCTTGGTGTCCTTTTGATTCTCTACTGCTGTCAATGTCAATGTAACATCTGTTTTGATATTGGAAAGTGAAACCTTATTGGCACTTGGACTATAATCCAAATCTGCCGTTCCATTTAATTTATAATCCTTATCCGTAAACATATAACCCGGATTTGCTTCCAAGGTGTAATCAGAAGTTCCCTCTAAATGTTTTACCTTAAAAGCGGGAATACTCTTCATGCCACCCACTGTTCCATTTACTGCATTGATACTTACTGTATGCTCTACTTCTTTCTCTGTGTAGGCTGCTGTATATACCGTATCTTTTGTTACTGACGGGATTGCAGGATATGTCTTTCCATACATCTTGCCATCTTCGCCCTTCCAACCATCAAAGGTATAGATAATCTTTCCGGTCGGATCTACTTTAGAAGGATCACTTACTGTCTGAACAGCTTCTCCATACTTATAAGTGTTTTTCTCTATCAAAGAGTTATCGAAATCATTAAAGGAAACGGTAAATCTTGCTTCGTTTACATAGTAAACCTCAAATACAGTTCCACTTGTTGCATTTGCAGGAAACGCAGTAATTACATTTCCATCCTGCTTGATTTCTTTCAATAAATACTCTGGAGCATATTTATTGGGGCTAATTGTTGAAATTACCTTTAAATCATCACTGGTATTTCCTACCCATCTGTCTTCTGAAACAGTTTCTGTTGCGTTGGCTACAGGTACGCCATCTTTGTAATACTTGACGGTATAAGAAAGCTTCTTAAGCGCAGCATCATCTTTAACTGCTGTCAGAGTAATATCTACATTCTTAACTACATTTGTAACCTTTACACTCTTATTATCTGTGCCAAATACTACGCTGGCACTTCCATCTGGTGCATAAGTACCATCAAATTTATATCCAAGATCAGCTTTCAAGACATACTCTGGAGTTGTCTCAGCATGCTCAACAGAAGTTTTTACGTGCGGCTGACCACTTACGGTTCCGTTTACGGTTGTAATCGTTACATCATGCTTAACTGTTTCTGGACTATATATTGCTGTATAGTATGCATCACTTGTAACAAGCGGGAATGCAGCATAATTTGTTCCATACATGGTTCCGTCAGTTGCCTCCCAGCCCTTGAAGGTATACACAATTTTTCCCGTCGGATCTGTCTTAGTTGGATTCGCTGGTACAACTACTGTTGCATTATACTTATAATGATTATAAATAATTTCATCAGAATCGCCATTTGCCTTATGAAAGACAACGTTAAATCTTTCTAAATTTACGAAGTATACATTAATTATTGTTCCATTTTCTACTGTTGCAGGAAGGTCATACGATGAGGTATTGCTCTTATTAAGCTTTATTGATTGAAATACATACATTGGTGCATATTCATCCCTATTAAGCACCGAAGGATCTACCGCAATCTCTCCCTTATAACTCTCTGGGACTGTTTTCTTCTCTGTCCATACCTTTTCAGGAGTTACTATATTACCTTTAAAATATTTTACTGTATACGATATTTCTTTTGTTTTTACAGCTGTTAGTTTGATTTTGACATCACTTGTCATATTGACAATCTGTACTGTCTTGTTATCGTCACCAAATACAACATTAGGAGTTGTTCCCGGCTTTTTATTCTCATAAGTTCCGTCAAACATATATCCTTGTTTAGCTTTTAATGTAAATGCCTGCGTTGTATGACCATGCGGTACCCAAAGATCAACTTCGTCATTATTGCGGATATAGCCGTGTTTTGTTGTAATTTCCAAGTGGTGTTTTATGGTCGCTTCTTTATATTGTGCTGTATAGACCGCATCTTTCGTTACAGGAGGAAATTTTGCATAGCCTGTACCATACTTGGTACCGTCTGCTGCCTTCCAGTAATCAAAGGTATACTCTATTGTTCCGTTCGGATCTGTCTTCTTCGGATTCTGCGGAACCTTTACTGTTTCATTATATTTATACTTAGTGCTGGTAACAGCAGTACCATTTTTTGCATCAAAAGTAACTGTAAATCTAGCATCATTTGTGTAATAAACATCGATTGTTGTTTGATCCTGTACTTTTGTCGGAAGATCCGTGATTACTGTACCGGAAATCTTCATCTCTTTGAACTGATATCCATCCTTTGAGTACTTATTCTTGTCGATACTCTTTGTTTCAATTTCATTACTTGAAGTTCCAGCCCATACTTTTTTGGATTCAGTATCTGTATCCTTAAGTTCTCCATCCTTATAGTAATTAACGTAATACTTCAGTGTCTTCTTTTGACTCTCATCCTTATCTGCTTTCAGAGTGATAACACAGTCAGACTTAACACCTTTAACGGTCACATTATTGGCATTCCATAAAATTCCAAACTCAACATCTGCTTCACCCTTTTTTTCGCAGTCCTGATTAAACTTGTACCCTTGATCTGCAACTACGGTAAATGTATCGGTATCTTTGTTTTTCTTAACCTTTACCTCAAAATTCTTTTTTCCATCTATCGTACAATCTACCATATCGAAGCTTACGGTGTAGATTTCTTCAACTTCTGTCCAAGTAGCAGAACCATCAATATGCCATCCGCTCTGATCCTTGATTACATACCAATTAACATCTGCAAAATTTGTCGTCCACTTGGAACCATCATCCTTAGTATAGGTAATAAGACCATCCGTCCCAACTGTATAACGCTTGGTATCGGCCGCTGAGTCCGAAATCTTCTTAGCTGTACTGGACACAATCTTACTCTTAATATCGCTGTTTGCGTAAGTCTTGATACCACCATCTGTAATGGAAGTGTCAAATGTTCCGGTACCAACACCAATGAAATCTCCTTCAGGATAGCCTGTTGTATCAGTTCCTGTCTTCTCTGGATGTTTACTCTGTAACTGATCTGGCTTTAACAAATACATATCAGCTGCTGTAGGCTTTTTGGCTTCTTTCCATTCTTTATCGTCAATCTTTCCTTCCAGACGCCATTCACCATTCAGATTCTTTGCAACATACCAAGTAACCTTTTTGTTATCGAGAGCAGCAGTGAATTTCTTGCCCTCATTATCGGTATACGTAATGGCTTTCATCGTAAATGCAACATTAGTAACCTGAGATTTGAGACTATGCCCCCAATTACCGGTTTTATCGCCCACAAATGATTTATAGTTTGTGGTAACATAATTGGTAATTTTCGCAGTTCCTACCGCTTTCCCCTCTGCAAATGGACCAATGCTTGGATTTACGGATTCCCAAGAATACTTAATAACATTCTTTTCGTATGGTATTGTTTCACCTTTTGCAAGAATGTAAATATTAGCGTCGCCTATTCCTGTAATCTCAGCATTCGCATCTTCTGATACTGTTTCAGAAACGGGATCTACTACAATTACTCCGCTTCCATCTCCTATTGTTCCTTCCGCGCTGCCGTCGTTTCCGGAATTGTCCTCTATAATTTCCTCAACATTGCTGTCTTCTTCTGATGCTGGATCTGCCGGTGCAGATTCATCTTCTACTATCTCTTCTACAATCGTATCCTCTTCGTTCGCCATGACATTCAACGTCATGAGATCCGAACTCCACGTGGACAATACAATTGCCACCATGGTAAGTAAGGCTATAAATCGTTTTCCTCGCTTTTTCATGCTTTAACTCTCCTCCTAGACTAATCGACTAATAAATTGTGTTACGATAATTAAGACTTTCCTTCTTATCAAAAAGGGTCAAAAAAATGGCATATATTTCTCAATATATGCCAGAATTATTATACAAGTTCGAGTAAAACTTCCATTGCTGCATCACCCTTACGAAGACCAATCTTAACGATTCTGGTATATCCACCATTACGATCTGCATACTTAGGTGCGATCTCTTCAAATAACTTTGTAGTAAGATCAACTTCCTTTGTATTTTTCTTCTTTCCGGCTACTTCCTTCGGAACTTCTGTTACAGGGTAAAGAACTTTTAACATCTGTCTTCTTGCATGAAGTCTGGATGGTGAATCTTTTTTGATTTCCTTCTCGACATCATCGTAAACGGTAACTTTCTTGCCATCTACTTCTTCTTTTACTCTCTTGCCGTCTTTGTCTTTACGAGCAACCTTTGTTGTAACCTTAACGGTTTCATAGTTGTCCTTTTCCTTAACAGCAAGTGCAATCAGGCCTTCAGCAATCTTCTTTACTTCTTTTGCTTTCGCTTCTGTTGTAACAATCTTACCATTGTTTAACAGAGCGGTAACCTGTCCTCTTAATAATGCTTTTCTCTGATCGGAAGTTCTTCCGAGCTTTCTATACTTTGCCATGTCTATTTTCTCCTATTCAGACTTTCGTCTTTTTAATGGATATGCCGGCCATGCACTTTGGTCTTACTTACCGACACGTTTCTTGTTCCATCAATGGACGGCCATGCGGCACACTTTGGAATTACCCGCACACCCGGACATTAATTGCTTCTAATTATTTACTCGTCACTCGGATTCAACTGAAGTCCAAGTTCTTTTAATTTTGCAAGTACCTCTTCTAAAGACTTACGACCAAGGTTACGAACCTTCATCATATCCTCAGAAGTTCTGTTTGTGAGTTCTTCGACTGTGTTGATGCCGGCTCTCTTCAAGCAGTTGTAAGAACGAACAGACAATTCTAACTCGTCAATGTTCATCTCAAGTACTTTTTCTTTCTCATTGTCTTCCTTCTCAATCATGACTTCTGCAGTCTTAGCATTCTCAGAAAGATCAATGAAGAGGCTTAAGTGCTCGCTTAATACCTTAGCTGCAAGGCTTACCGCCTCATCCGGTACTAATGTACCATTTGTATATACATCAAGTGTAAGCTTATCAAAATCGGTAATCTGGCCAACACGTGTATTTTCAACACTCATATTGACACGTTCTACCGGTGTATAAATAGAATCTACTGCGATAACTCCGATTGGTAAATCATCGTTTTTGTTTTTATCAGCACTTACATAACCTCTGCCTTTTGAAATAGTAAGCTCCATATAAAGTTTACTATTTGCACCACCATTTACAGTTGCAATCGGAATTTCAGGATTCAGTATTTCGATATCCTGATCAACTTGAATGTCACCTGCTGTTACGACTTTATCACCAGAAACTTCGATGTACGCTGTTTTTGGCTCGTTTGTGCTACTATTATCTCTAATAGCCAAACTTTTTATGTTCATAATGATTTCGGTTACATCTTCCTTGACTCCGGGAATTGAACTAAATTCATGAAGTATACCCTCGATTTTAACCTGGCTTACTGCTGCTCCCGGTAAGGAAGAAAGCATAATTCTTCTAAGGGAGTTTCCCAGTGTAATACCATAGCCTCTTTCCAAAGGTTCTACTACAAATCTGCCATACTTCTTATCTTCTGAAATATCAGTAATCTCAATCCTTGGCTTTTCAAAATCAAACACAGTAAAGCACCTCCTTTATACAATTATTATACAATACTCTAAATGGATTATTTAGAATATAACTCGACAATAAGCATCTCCTCAACTGGAACGTCAATTTCTTCTCTGGAAGGAAGTTCTTTTACAACGCCCTTTAAGTTCTCGTGATCTGCCTCGAGCCATGCAGGTACCATCTTGTCACCTGTAGCATCAATAATGTCTTTGTATCTCTGGGAAGCTTTACTCTTCTCGCGGATTTCGATTGTATCTCCAGCCTTTACAGCATAAGAAGGAATATTTACACATTTTCCATTCACAAGAATATGCTTGTGGTCAACGATCTGTCTTGCTTCTTTTCTGGTTCTGGCCAAACCTAAACGATATACTACATTATCCAGTCTGCACTCAAGCATAACCATTAAGTTAACACCGGTCATACCCTTCATACGGTCTGCCTTTTTATAGTAATTTCTGAAAGGTTTTTCTAATACACCATAGATAAATTTAGCTTTCTGTTTTTCCCTTAATTGAAGACCATACTCACTTATCTTCTTATTGGCTCTTTTTAATTCTCTGTTTGACTTTTTGCTGATTCCTAAATATATAGGATCT
>CAYZUC010000073.1:0-748 GCA_964481705.1 uncultured Lachnospiraceae bacterium | reverse complement strand
CACTCATTTTCTTGCCTGCACGAGCGGAATGTCTGTTTGATTTCTTGTCATATCCTAAAAATGTTGGATCTAATCCAAGAGATCTACATCTTTTAAGAACAGGAACTCTATTAACTGCCATCTGTTTTACTACCTCCTAAACTTTCTAATTAATAAAATATAGTACGCTACCGTACCAAGTAGTTTACAAGCCTGAATACTCAGACTCTTCCACGCATTTATGCGCTGAATCTAGCCCATACATGAAACCCGGTTTCTGATGAAAGGAATCTATACATTCCCATCTTGAAAAACAAGGCTTCTTATAATGAGAAGAATGCTCTGCATTCTTCAATTTCTTGCCATAGGCAAGAAATTAGACTCTCCTACGTTTTGGCGGACGACATCCGTTATGTGGAACCGGGGTTACGTCACGGATACTGGTTACTTCCAGTCCGCAAGCCTGAAGTGCACGAATAGCAGCTTCCCTTCCTGATCCGGGACCCTTTACCATAACATCAACCGATTTCAAACCATGTACCAATGCTGCCTTAGTAGCTGTTTCAGCTGCCATCTGAGCTGCATATGGAGTAGATTTCCTTGAACCTCTAAATCCAAGACCACCGGCACTTGCCCATGATAAAGCATTTCCCTGTGCATCTGTAATCGTTACGATCGTATTGTTAAAAGATGCCTGAATATGTGCCTGTCCGTGTTCAACGTTTTTCTTTACGCGCTTTTTTGTTACTTTCTTTGCAACTTTAGCCAT
>CAYZUC010000072.1:0-14475 GCA_964481705.1 uncultured Lachnospiraceae bacterium | reverse complement strand
ATAACCAGATTCCATCCATCCGCAAGAATAAACAACAGTATCTTAAACGGCATGGAAACCGTCGTCGGTGGTAGCATCATCATACCCATGGACATCAGGGTCGAGGCGACTACCATATCAATCACAATAAATGGTATATATATTAAAAATCCAATAATAAATGCGGTCCGAAGCTCACTGATAATAAAAGCGGGAATCAGGACCATATTGGGAATATCGTCTATGGTATCAACGGCCTCCATCTTGGCAATATCCATGAAAAGACGCACATCCTTTTTCTGCGTCTGACCATACATAAAATCCCGAAGTGGATCCATTGCCGTGTCAAAGAATTCCTTCTGCGTAATCTCTCCTGCTTCAAACGGTTTGACCGCAGTATCGTTAATCTGTGTAATAACAGGATTCATAATAAAAAACGTCAGAAACAAAGTTAACCCAATCAGCACCTGATTCGGGGGGGCTGTCTGGGTACCAATAGCGGCCCTGGTAAAATGAAGCACGATCAAGATTCTTGTAAAGGAGGTTAACATAATAATCAAGGTCGGCGCCAGTGCCATCAGTGTTAGAATAATAAGAATACGTAAGGAGCCAGAAAGATTACCCTCTCCATCACGATACGTAACCGTAAGATTATTCCCGACATTCAATTCTTTTAAATCATCTGCGTTCTCAGAGCTGCCGGGTTCACGTATAACCGTTCCAGTGGAATCATCATCATTCGAAAACCCAAGGCTATCATAGTCTCCAACCCCAGAGCGATTCGTTGTCCCTGTTACAGTCGAATCATCGGAAGCATCTGTTTCAGCTGCATAAACCCCAACAGACGTCCCCAGAGTCAATACCCCGATACAAAAGACAAGGCATAATGACTTCAAGAGACTCTTATGCCTTTTTAAGTAATTCATTATCATGTTCATACACCTTACTTCTTAAGTACATTATTTTTTGCTTTATCAAGAAGTTCTTTAAAACTCTCCTTAAGCTTTGAGTCCCTTTCCTCTAAAACAGACTCATCCACTTCATCTTTGCTCAATTCTGCGAGCATCGTTATTGTATCCTTGCATATTGCAATTGCAAGAAACTTGTCTCCTGTTCGCACAATCTGTATGTACTTATTTGGCGTTACTTTATAGGTCTCAATCACCTCAATGTTCTTGTTATACATCTGTGCCTTTTGCTGTTTCGCAATCCAGCGTGTTGTCACATAGGTGATTACCAGTACAAAGATAAAGATAAAAAGTACGGTTACTAACTGTAATACTCCATTCAATTAGCCTACCACCTTTTTAACAGCCTCCAGAACACGTTCTGCCTGAAATGGCTTTACGATGAAATCCTTTGCTCCTGCCTGAATCGCTTCAATAACCATAGCCTGCTGACCCATTGCAGAACACATAATAACCATAGCACTGGAATCTCCCTCTTTTATCTTCTTAAGAGCTTGAATACCATCCATTTCCGGCATTGTAATATCCATCAGTACCAGATCCGGTTTGATTTCGGAGTACTTCTCAACTGCTTTTGCCCCGTTTTCCGCCTCTCCAGCTACATTATAACCATTCTTGGTTAAAATGTCCTTAATCATCATTCTCATAAAAGCTGCGTCATCACAAATTAAAATGTTTTTTGCCATCTCTTCTCACTCCTGTTTTCTCTTATTTTCAATTACTTGATAATATCGGTGATTCTGACACCAAAACTCTCTTCGATAACTACTACTTCACCTTTTGCTACATATTTGCCATTTACCAGAACATCTATCGGTTCACCGGCGATCTTGTCTAACTCTACAATGGTACCGGGTGCAAATTCCAAAATCTCACTAATTGATTTATGAGTTCGTCCAAGCTCAACGGTGACTTCCAGTGGAACATCCTTGATCAGTTCAATATTCTCCTGACTCTGTAACATATTAATGTCATTGGAAAAGCTTTGGAACTGAGCCGGCTGAATATTTACATTGGACATTGGCTGCATCATGGGCTGCTGCATCATCGGCTGTTGCATCATCGGCTGTTGATTCATCATTCCCATGTCCATGGCCGGTGCTTGAGTCGGCATTGGTGCTGGGGCTGGTGCCGGCGTAGGTGCCGGTGCTGGTGCACTCTCCCCAGAAGAACCTTGATTATTAATAAATGTATCATATAACGACTTTGCAAATTCGATCGGGTATAGCTGCATAATGTTACTGTCTACCAAATCATCAATTTGCATCCGGAAAGATATCTTCACAAAGGTGCCTGTAAGAAAAGAAGCAATATCATCTGCATTCATAAAAACAGATAAATCAACAAGACTTGCTTCCGGTGGGCTGATATCAATCATCCTTCCAAGCATGGAAGAAAGGGAGGTAGCTGCCGAACCCATCATCTGATTCATCGCTTCCGAAATCGCACTCAGATGTAGTTCTCCAAGCTCCCCTTCCGTATTTGTGCCATCACCACCCATCATTAAATCCGTAATAACCTTAACATCGGATTCTTTCAAAACGAGGATGTTGGTGCCTTCCAGTCCAACTTTATACTGAATGGAAATAAACACGCAAGGCTTCTCGTAATCCTCAATGACATTGTCCCAATTAGCAAGAGTAACGACCGGAGTCGTGATATTTACTTTTCTGTTTACCAAGGAATAAAGAGTGGTCGCCGAGGTGCCCATGCTGATATTTGCTACTTCACCAATTGCGTCTTTCTCTGTTTCATTTAAAAGCTGACTTTCCCCGGAATCTGCTGCACCTGCTGTATAATCCGGTGCTGGAGCGTCTGTTACACCACCAGACGTATCCATACCGCTCAGCAGCGCATTTATCTCATCTTGAGATAACATTCCATCCATCCGCTTATTCCTCCTCTCTTAAAACTGACGTAATCCGGACCGCATATACATCCTTGGAGGCTCCGGGCAGTGCAGTAAATTTTTTAATATTACCAACGTAAATCTCTAACTCATCCTCTACCTTGGTATCTAATCGAATAATGTCTCCCAACTGCAGATTAATGAAATCTGTTACCGAAACAGAACTATTCCCAAGTACTGCTTTAATCGGCATCTCAACTCTTCGAATAAGAGATTCAATATGATCTCCAAAAATCTCATCTGTTTTATCCTGCATGGTGGAAAACCAGTATTTCGTATTCAGCTTATCCATAATTGTCTCAAGTGTAAAATACGGCAAGCATACATTCATGAGACCTTCCACGTCGCCGACTTTCATATTAAGGGTGACGATAGAAATCATCTCAGTCGGCGCAATAATCTGTGCAAACTGTGGATTTGTTTCGACACGTTCCAGAACGGGACTAATATCAATAACATTCTTCCATGGTTCTCGCAAGAGACGAACGCAAACTACAATAATCTTCTCAACAATGGATAACTCAATCTCGGAAAACTCCCTGCTCTTATCAAGTGGAATACCTTGCCCACCAAGCATACGGTCTATCATCGCATAACCAAGATTGGATGCCAACTCAATCATAATATTACCATTGAGCGGAGCAAAATTGACAATTCCAAGTAAAACTGGGTTTGCAAGAGAGTTTGTAAATTCCGAAAAGGTCAGTGCCTCAGAATTAACTACACTTACCTGAATATTCCTTCGTAAATACACGGGAAGATTGGTGGATAACAATCGTCCGTAATGCTCAAAAATAATCTCCAATGTACGCAAATGCTCTTTTGAGAACTTAGCCGGTCTTTTAAAGTCATAATTCTTGACAGATCGGTCAGAAGTCTCCTTAATCTCATCTACGTCCAGCTCACCGGTACTTAACGCCTGCAGCAAGCTGTCAATTTCATTTTGGGACAGTACCTCGCCCATTGAAAGTCCACCTCCCTATTGAAATTTAATATCACGAAAGGCAACTTTATAAATGAACTTAGAATTATACATCTCCTGTATCTTTTTGAGTACTGCATCCTGAATTCCAGCCGTACCCAATGCCTCTGCTTCTTCGTATGTATAGCTGCCAATTGCATCAATAATCGTATTTTGAATCATGCTCTTCTTCTCTGCAATGGTGGCACCGTAATCCTTGTAATCTTTGTCCTTAGTATTCATGCATAACGATACTTCCACAACACCATAGTGCTGTTCGCCATTCTCTGATTTCTTAAGTGCTATCGTCATGGCATCCTCAATATCATACGTTGCAGTATCCTCAACACTCACAACTGCTTCTTCTGCCTGAGCGCCGCTTGCAGACGGATCGGAAATATCAAGGTTCAGTATACTTGCAATGTTACCTACCAACGTAATCGTCTTTTTATTAGCCGGGATAATGGAAAACATCATAATGGCTGTCATGGCTATATTAACAACTAGTAAAGCTAAAATCATGATGGAAAACAAATTCTTCTTCATAAAGCAAACCCCCATTATTTTGTAACCGATTATTGAACCGCACTCAATGAGTGGTAAATTCGAATCTCCACTCTTCTGTTCTTGGCTCTTCCTTCTTCTGTGGAATTATCTGCAATCGGTACATATTCTCCACGTCCGGAGTGTTTTATCTTGGCCGGATCCAAGGATGTTGTCTCTATCAAATAATTAAACACGGATATTGCACGGAAACTGGAGAGCTCATCGTTATTGTTAAATTTGCCTCCATGTATCGGAACATTATCAGTATGTCCTTCGATTTCTATGGTACTGTCAGCATATCTCTGCAAGATTAATCCTACCTTGTCGAGAATCGGCAATGCATCCTCTCTTATTGTATCACTTCCTGAGTCAAACAGCAACGCTCCATTCATTGTCAAAAGCACATATTGGGAGGTAAAGTTAATATCTACTTCCTTATCCATTTTTTGTTCTTTTAAGGCTTCCTCAATCTTCTCTGCCAGCTCTTCGGACTCTTTTAACTGCTTCTCTTCCATTTCTTCCATTTCTTCCGACTTGTCATCCGCCTCGGCAGTCTTTCCCATACTTTCCATATACTGATCAAGTTCATTCAATTGACTGACACCATTACTGATTAATATACTCTTTTTTACGGATTCTGCTCCTCCCGAAAAGATACTATAGCTCTTTGTAAAGGATGCTGCAATCAGCTCAAATTTCTGAGCATCTACCGTAGACATAGCAAAAAGCAGCACGAAGAAGCACAACAGAAGGTTCATAAGATCTGCAAAAGTATTCATCCAGGCTGCGCCCGGCTTCGGTGGATCTTCTTTCCGTTTCGCCACTATTCGCCACCCCCGTTAATGTCCTTTCCAACCTTACTACGCTCACTCGGCGGCATAAAGGATTTCAATTTCTCTTCGATGACACGTGGATTCTCTCCGGCCTGAATAGAGAGAAGACCCTCGATAATAATCTCTTTTGTCTGCATCTCCCCATCATTGATGCCCTTTAGCTTTGTAGCTATTGGAGTACAAATCCAGTTTGCCAGCAAAGAACCATAGAACGTAGTAACCAACGCAACTGCCATGGCAGGTCCAATGGTCGAGGAATCCTCCATATGGTACAGCATCAGAATAAGGCCTATCAGGGTACCAATCATACCCCAGGCAGGCCCCATTGAAGCAAGATTCTCCCAGAATCCTATGTTCTTCTTATGACGGTCATCGATACTGACAAGCTCTGTCTCCATAATACCACGAACAAGCTCAGGGTCAGTACCATCTACAATCAACATGATACCCTTTTTTAAAAACTCATCATTTAAATCACTCGCTGCTTCTTCCAGAGACAGAAGACCTTCTTTACGCGCTACATTCGACAAATCAATAATCTTCTGAATAATCCCCGCCACATCCAACACAGGCAGCTTAAAAGCCTTCTGAATACTTTTCAAGCCCCCAAGAAATTCCTGCATCGTATAACTGGCAAGGATACAACAGAAAGCACCGCCAAATGTAATCATCATCGACGGTGGATCTATAAAATATTTAATTCCTGCAATACCATCTTGCCCAATGGCAATTGATATCAGAATAAATGCCAAACACGCAACAATACCAATCAGTGTTGCCAAATCCAAATTAACCACCTGCCAATTCGCTTTATCGTCTCATCAACGCTGCATATTAGATGCCGCAATTGAAGCATATCCATAAACATCTCTTTCATAAGATTTTACTAGATTTTTCACCTCTTGTCTACTTTCTTTTACAATTATTTTTCTCCCCGTTGTAAAAGATATTACAGTATCCGGCTTTTCTTCCACGATTTCGATTGTAAACGGATTAATCAACAATTTTTCGTCATTCAGCTTTGTTACCTCGATCATAGGGACCTCCATTTCTGTGCTTTCTTCTACGCACTCTTTCTTACGTCCTTCTGTAGATTTTTGTGCATTTTCACCAATTTCTGATTTCCTAAGATGAAGCAAGGAGCTGTTGCTACGAACAGCTCCTCACAAATCACAATTATCGTTTCAGATTAACAAGTTCTTCAATCATCGTATCCGATACGGTGATAATACGGCTGTTTGCCTGGAAACCACGCTGCGTTGTAATCATTTCCGTAAATTCAGAAGAAAGATCTACGTTACTCATTTCCAATACACCGGTTGCCATGCTTCCGGCACCGTCTGCAGTGATATCCTTACCGACACCGTCAAATTCGCCGGAATTGGAGGTCGCTGAATAGAGATTATCTCCCTCTTTTTTCAATCCGGATGGATTGGCAAAATCAGCAACTGCAATCTGTCCAAGCGTTCTGGTAAGACCATTGCTGTAACTTGCAATAATCTTTCCATCCTGCTGGATGGCGATGCTGTCCATATCTCCTTTTGCACGTCCGGCATGAAGAGAATGGTTATTCAGATTACCTGATTTTCCTTCCAGTGTTGTTGTACCTTTGTTATCAATATTCTTTGTTGTTGACATATCAACTTCTATGTCCTTTGTAAGAGCCGAAATAGCAACTGGGAAATCTGTAGTAGTACTACTCAATTTGGAAGTACTAAAGGTAAAACCTACAGTATCTGCCGTTCCTCCGTCCGGAGTAACAGATACAAACTTACCACTTGCTGTATTATAGGCTACTCTAACGCTGTCAGCTCCGTCCATCAAATCCAGGGATGCAATTGCAGCTGCACGCTCTGTGTCATTCATGACACTTCCATCTTCCTTTACAAAGATTGATTTCGGTGGGCTCTGAGAGTCTAAAATATCCGAAACAGCCATATCATACTGTCCTTCAATAACGTTTCCTGCTGCATCCTTTGCTTCGGTGATAACGAATTTTGCAGTATAGCTGTATCCCTTCTCATCATAGAAGCCGAGAGTTGTAATCTGACCGTCTCCCTTTAACTGCTTATCGTTCTTATCTATGATGCCCTGCATGTATCCTTCCGTTGTCTCTTCCGGGTCAGATACCATATAGGCCGGTTTCATGATCTGAAGAGCTTTTACCGTATCCTTAATAATTTCTCCAGTCTCAGGGTTTGCTTCCCATCCCATAACCGAATAACCATTGGACGTCATGCAAAGTGTTCCATTTGCATCTACCGTAAAAGCACCGGCTCTGGTGAAGTAATTACTGGTTCCATCGTTTACAACAAAGAAGCTGTTACCTGTAATCTGGATGTCAAAAGGATTACCGGTATTCTGGGAAGATCCTGACTGTTCTATTGCTGTTGAAATTGCACCTGATTTAACACCAAGTCCAATCTGTTTTGGGTTGATACCCGCTCTTCCGGTTGCTGCATTCGCACCAGAAGCATTCTGTGTCGTCTGATACATCAATTCACTAAATGTAATGGAACTGGATTTGTAAGCGACTGTATTTACATTTGCGATGTTATTACCAATAACATCCATCTTAATCTGATGTGTTTTTAATCCTGCCACACCAGAATACAATGATCTCATCATAATGAATGACCTCCTGTTTTGGGTCCGTATCGGGAATCCTCTGTCATTCGGATTCTCCTAAAGCCTCCTTAAAAGGTCCGGCTACATAATTACGGTACCATCAATGTTGGTGAACACATTTTCTTTGGTTTCTGTCTGATCCATAGCAGTTACGACGGTGTTGTTTTTTACATTTACGATAAATGCCAAATCATCAACCAGTACTAGAGATTCTTGAATGCCCTTTTCATTTGCTTTCTGCGTACCTTCATTCAGGCGTTCAAGCTGTGTACTTGATAATTCGATATTTCGGTCTGTCAATCTTGCAGATGCGTGTTTGGAAAATTTCACGGTTTGATCTGCTGCACCGGTTTTCTGTTTCAGAATATCTTCAAACGATACCTGATTCTCTTTGTTACGATTCGAAACGGCCGGTTTCTGATTGAGGTATTGATCCGTCAATTGCTCAATGGATAGAAATCCGTTGTTCTGAATTTTCATGATCACGTCTCCTTTAGATCTTCCGCCTTATCTACAGGCTCTTCTTCCTCAGGTGTCTCATCCTTTGGTGTTTCTTCCTTGGGTGTTTCTTCCTTGGGTGTCTCTTCCTTGGCTGCTTTTAGCTCAGCAAGCTTCTCTTCAATTGCTTTTAGCTTATCCGTCAGAGTTGTAGAAATAAAGGACTTCTGATAATCGGTCATCTTGTCATAAGCTTCTCTCAGCTTGGTAACACTGTCCTCATAATCCAAAGTAACATCGGTAGCTGCCGGTAGCGCATTCAAAGCGGTTGCCCATGTACCAGCCAGATTATAAGCCTCCAGATAATCCTCATCCCACACAGTTGCGAGACCATCAATGTTGTAAGGCTGATCATTGATATACAGCAGTGTTTTTCCACTCTCTGTTTTCACATAGTCAACTCTTCCAGAAATACTTTCTGTAACTCCGGTGGTTTCATTTTTCACATTCATGGTGACATACTTACCAATCAGTCCGGATGCTCTCTGCATATCCATGGCATTTGTCATATTCTGCATTTCTTCCAGCTGTGAAAAGGTTGCAAACTGTGATATGTACTCTGTGTTGGATGTTGGTTCCAATGGATCCTGGTATTTCATCTGTGCTACTAACAATTGTAAAAAAGCATCCTTATCCATAGAGCCATTGCCGGTTGTTTTCTTTTCATCCTTAGTCGTATTAGATACAAGCTTTCCATCTACGATGGATGCTGCCAAATCGCTCATCTGTTATTTCTCCTTTCTAGGCGGAATAATCAACGCTATTGCCATTGTCAATCATAATATTCTTTGCCAGTTCCTCTTCCTCCGTAAGTAATTCTGCGGAATCATCACCGGCATTCAGATTGATTCTTCTTCTGACCCTTCTGCCTGATTCTTCTTGATTTTCATTATTTCCATTTGTGTCCTGTTGCAGATTTCTCTCAAATTCGTGGCTGGCAATTGTTACTTCCACCGAATCCACTTTAATTCCCTGATTCTCCAGATTCTCTCGAAGGGTAACCACCTGGCTCTCAATCGCGGATCTGACGGATTCATTTTGAGCGGTAAAATGTGCTGTGATGCTGCCACCCTTTTGCTCGATTTGTAATCCTACCTTTCCAAGACTAGCTGGATTTAATTGCATCTCCAATGATGTGGATTCTGGTTTTAAAATCAGTTTAATCTGTTCGGTAATCTGTTGCAGTATCTTTTCTGGTTGGGTATTCGTAAATGATGTGGTTTGTTCTGCCTTAGCCATAACATTCTTAAAAAAGTTCTCCCCAAATCCATTCTGACCATTTCCCATCATTTCTCCGGAATTATCCTTTGCTGTCTCCTGTCCGGATGCTTTTACCTCTTTCACAGTACTTGCATCTGTGGTCTCTTTTCCTTCTGACTGGATATCGGATGTTCTGTTCTCACCCTGAGCAGCCTTCTCATCTTCCTTAATGACAACTACCTTCGGTGTTTGATCCGTCGATGCTTCCTCAGTTAATCCTTTTTCCTGCTCACCTAAGACGTTTTCTTCGCCATCAGTTATATCCTTTGCAGAAATTGCCGCATCGTTCTCCTGTGGGGTTGTTAAGAGAGCTCCCTCCAATCCTTTTTGGAACTCCTCCTGTGTCAATCCTAAATCTTGTAACAGCTGTTCTCCGATGGTATCCACCGTTCCCAGAATCTCCTTCAGACTGTTTCCTAATGTCGGATCCGTTACAAAGAGCATTGGGTCTTCCGTCCCGGTAAGCTCTGCCACCAGTGCTGTTACCTTCTCGCCCTGTAAAAGATCAGTCATTTGGAATCCTAGCGTCTCCATGGCTTCGCGAATCTGTTCCTCTGTTACGCCGAGCTCTTCCTTCACCTTATCGGTGATTTCCTTAGCTGCCTTTTGTACTGCTTCCTTATCCGTTGTCTCCGTTTCTTGTGGCGCTTTCTTGTCCACATTCTTCGTATCACGGATTTCAGGTCTTTTTGCTTCTTTATCATCCTTTTGAACCGATGTTTTTGCGATGATTTTCTTATCATCTGTAACATCATTTTTCTGGTTTCCCGAAGCATCCTTCAATACATTTGTAAATGATGTGGAAGTTTTTGCTGTCTCTTGGACACTTCCACTTTTCGCACTTGTTGCATTTGCAAACAAGTTGCTCATTTCTACAGGTCTGCTGGTCATCCTGTTCCTCCTTTCATTTAGTTTTCAATGTGCAATCTATAATAACTTCAGATTTTTCTATCCGAAACTATTATCAAAAGATATATCGGTGTAAAAACGATTTCTATTAACCTTATTCGACAATTAATTATTGGACATTTTCCATCGGCTCCATAATCTTTGTGAGGCTGGCAGCCACCTTAGAATCCATAGCCCCCAAAATCTTTCCACGGTCGTCCGAAGACATCTGCATTAATATTTTTGCTGCCAGATTCAGGTTATCCGTCATAGCTTCGAAAATCGCCGCTGCCTGTTTGGGCTTCATAGCCGAATAGGCGGCCGCATAATCCTGTATCTCCTTGTCATAGCTTGCCTGTTGTACCACCTGTTTATATAGAATTTCTGCATTGGTCGGATCTATTTTCTCATAGTATTTCTGATACTCCGTAATATCCGGCGCTTTGTCCGAGAAGACAACCTCATCATAAAACTCATTTTTTATCTTCTCAAATTCCACCTGATTATCTTCAAAAGTCTTTAGACGTTTAATTTCTGCTTCGAGCTCTTCCACATTACCCGTTTTCTCATTCTGTGCAGTCTGCGCGTCTTGAAGCTCCAATTCCAGCTCTTTGATCCTTTCTACGGCATCCTCAAGGGTTGAATAGCCATAGTACTCATTACCGCTAATGCTCGGATCTCCACTCTTCGGTTTGGGAAGGATCAGATTCACTACAGGGACATTCTTCAAAACAGGGCGTAATACACCAGAGCCAAATCCTCCTACATCGCACTTGATTAGCAGGCATAAAATGGCAAGCCAAATTAACACAATAAAAGCGGTAACCATAATAACGGACAATACGCTTCCGCTTTCTTCATCATCGCCTTCCATTGCTTCGCGTTCCTTTTTCTCTTTTTTTAACGCTTTCATTTCAGCTTTGAGTTTTTTCTTTTCTTCCCTGATTCTCTTTTTCTCTTCCTTTTCTGTTCCAAAAGGAGGCTGAGCTTCGGGCTGTTTATCATTTCTTGCCATCATTGTCTCCTATCTGCACCCTTTTTTCCGTAAGTATAACTGGTCAGTTCGTCAATTTCCTTACTTTCCTGTGCATTCAATTCCTGCATAAATTCCGCAAATGCTCTTTCCTTCAACTTATCATGCGTCTTCCTCTCCTGCATGATTTCCTGTAGCTTGATACGTTGAAGTTCCAGTGCTTTCTCTGCTTTCTGTACCTCTGTGCGTTGTATAGAAATGAGCTCCTTCATGGTATCAATTGCCTGAATGTTTTCAATAATATCCTGAATGTTCAGATTTGACTCCTGAAGCTCTCTCTTTTTGTCTTCATAACCGTTTTTTCTCTTTTGTAACCCTATGAGTTTTTCCTCTTCTTCGCTCAAGCGCGCTCTCGCTATGGCATATTCGTTCTTCGCCTGCTCTTCCAGCTTGTTTTTGATGTCGAGAATATTCTGCATACGATACTTAAATTTTGCCATCTATTCACGCCCTTCCGATGGTTACTTTTCGAAAATCCCCTTTAGAAGATTCACAACCTCATCAAATGTGTATTTTGTCTCCACATCCTGCATAAGAAACTGATTTACATCATCAATCTTCTCAATCGCATAATCAATATTGGAATTCGAACCCTTTTTGTATGCACCAATGTTAATCAAATCTTCTGCCTCATTGTAGGTAGCCAGTACATTCTTTAGCTTTCCGGCCACCGCCTTATGCTCCTTGGTGGCGATTTGACTCATGCAACGGGAAATACTCTGCAGTATATCAATTGCCGGATAATGATTCTTATGGCCGAGCTTACGATCCAGCATAATATGTCCATCCAGAATACTTCGAGCAGTATCGGTAATTGGTTCATTAAAGTCATCGCCGTCTACGAGGACAGTATAAAGCCCAGTAATCGAGCCTACTGCCGAATTACCGGCACGTTCCAACAGCTTAGGCATCTCAGCATATACACTTGGGGGATAACCTCTTGTCACCGGTGGCTCTCCGCTGGCGAGTCCAATTTCCCGCTGTGCCATGGAAAAACGAGTTAAGGAATCCATCATAAGCAGGACGTCCTTCCCCTGGTCACGAAAATACTCAGCAACAGCTGTGGCTGTCTTTGCTGCTTTATTACGAATAAGAGCAGGTTTGTCCGAAGTCGCTACCACAACAACAGAGCGTTTCATACCTTCTTCGCCCAAATCACGTTCTATGAATTCCCGAACCTCACGACCACGCTCACCTATCAGTGCAATTACATTGATATCCGCTTTCGTATTACGTGCGAACATACCAAGCAATGTACTTTTTCCAACACCCGATCCGGCAAAAATACCGATACGTTGCCCTTTACCAACGGTAATCAATCCATCGACTGCCTTTACCCCAAGTGGCAATACCGTATTAATAATGACACGATCCATTGGATCCGGCGGCGCCGCCTCGACCTCATACTCCATTCCTGAATTAATCCATGTACCATCTGTAGGTCGTCCAAGTCCGTCCAAGGTCTTACCTAATAATTCATCCCCTACAGATACCAGCAGGGGATGACCCAGATTCTCTACAATGCAACCAGATCCGATTCCCTCTGTATTATCATAGGGCATAAGTAAGGTACCACCATCCTTAAACCCAACAACTTCCGCTAAAATAGGGGGCTTTGAACTATCCTCAGGAAGAATCTGGCACATATCGGCCAGTCTTGCATCCGGTCCCAGTGATTCAATTGTCAGACCAACAACATTGATAACTTTTCCAAGCTTTTTATAAAAGCTCTTTTCGGTTACCGATTTGTATTTTTCAAAATCAACCATGCGGTACCCTCTTTCATTATCCGTTCGATGGTTTTACGTAAGAGAGAAGCTTCAGCTCCCGGGCAAGTCCTGTCAGCTGTGTCTCCAAGCTGCAATCGAAAATGCCTCCTCCCGTCTCGATAAAGCATTCATTCTTTTTTAATGTCATATCTTCCACAATCTCAGCACCTTCTGCGCTTGCAATTCCGGATAATAATTCTTTTTTTTGCATAGAAACAAATCCATAATCCTCTTTGGATACATGGATAATAAAGTTTTTATTGCCTTCCACCTTACGAACTGCATCCTGGATCAGATAAAAAATAATCTCCTTGCTGTCCGTCAGCTTTATGTGGAAAATATGCTCATATATCCCTGTGAGTGTCTCAATAAACATGGGTTCAAGCTCATCTATTTGGTTCTGATAATCTCTATCCAACTGTATTCTGTATTGTTCCAGTTCTGCCTTCATGGACTCAGCTTCCTGAATACCTTGTTGGTAGCCCTCTTGATATCCCGCCTGTTTTGCCTGTTCGTATACCTGCTCTTTCTTCTCTTCGGATTCCCTGATTGCATCTTCAATAATACTCTGCGCTTCGTATCGTGCCTGTTCTAGAAGTTCCTCCGCACTCGGTCCTGTTTTCTCGGCTTCCGCTTCCGCTTTGATGACATTTCCGGACTCATCTCCATACTCTTCCATATCATCCTCTAAGAGCTCATCCACTCTGGACGCAAGAATCCCTTCTGTGAATCCATCTGAAAACGAATCTGATTTTCCTTCTTCATCACTCATCAGATTTGCCAGTCTTTCGATCTTAGTGGCAACCAGCTCATTCGAATCTATAACTCTTCTTGAATCCTGCTGATAAGAGATGGTAACTCCTTTTAATAAATTAGACAACGATCTCGTCTCCTCCGCCTCTGGAAATAACGATTTCCGCAGAATCTTCCAGTTTTCTGATAATATTTACTATCTTTTGCTGTGCTTCTTCTACATCCTTCATACGTACCGGACCCATGAACTCCATATCTTCCTTAATCATAACAGCCAAACGTTTTGACAGGTTATTAAAGATTGCATTTTGTACCTGCTCATTCGCGCCCTTAAGCGCGATTGCAAGATCATTATTATCCACATCACGTAATACACGCTGAATTGCACGATCATCAAGCAGCAGGACATCCTCGAATACAAACATCTTCTTGCGAATCTCGTCTGCAAGC
>CAYZUC010000071.1:0-14737 GCA_964481705.1 uncultured Lachnospiraceae bacterium | reverse complement strand
ATCCGCACAATTATACGCTATTTCGAGTTGATTAAGAGTATCTATATCATAGCTTCCACTTCGCAGAGAATTCGATAATACCTGAATCAATTGCATCTTCTCATAATGCATAAGCTTCTCTTCATCAGTCTGTTCTCCACCATGTATCAGATCGTAAGGTCCTTCAAGACTTATTTCTTCGTAGAGAATCTCGATTGCATCCTGCATTTTCTCCTCATCTGCATACCATTGTCCATCAAAATATCCGTCATCTCTTAACCAGTACTCATCTATTATAAGCTTTTCCACCTGATTTCTAACTGCTTCATGCAACGATGGATCATATTTTTCTCCATATTGCATAATTTTCTCGAGGATGCCTTTCTCAGATGATGTCCAATCCTTAATCCTTTTCTTGGACAATTCATCCATTATATCACGCAACTCGACACTGTCAGCACTTAATATCAAACGATCTACCAAGGTATCACGTCGTGCCTTTTCCGTTCCGGTTAAATCCTTTTCGTTTGCAAGGTATAAGTGAAGGTCTTTCTTTTCTTGTTCCGTCAGAGGAGCAGCTTCGTCATTCTTGTCCATTCTTACGGGCTGTATTCTTAGCTTATCATAACGTTCGCTACTTCTTTCATAGGGCAGCTTCATCTGTTCTTCCAGATTTCTTCTACGTGTAATCTCCAGATTCAACTGTTCCATAAAATCACTGTTGTCTAGATCTTTCTTATGGCTTTGATCAAATGCACGAAAGTTATATAAAGTCGTTGGAACTATTCCCCGTTCCAGCTCAGAACCGTTATACTCTCCACCAATAAGTTCTTTAAAAGCTTTTGTTACCGCTGTCGGATTCGGTTCCGTAAATGGTCCATACTCGCTTACGGTTTGAAGCTTTTCCATAATTTGGTCTATAGCTTCTGGGATTTCATAAAAAGTTGCCTGTAACTCATTGAAATCGGCATTCACCTTTTCAAGACTTGCCGTGTAAAGTACAGCCGTTTCAGAGCTGTCAACTTCATCATTAAACTCCTGAAGTATCTTCTCTTGTTCCAAGATCAATTGTTCTGACGAATGAATCAGTTGATCTATGAGTGAGTTCTCGGTTTCCTTTACATACTCCTTTGCACTTTCTGCCAAGTCTCCAATATATGTGTCGTTTTCAACAAATTCCATGTTTACATTCTTTTGTTCCTCAGCGCTTTCTATGAAGTCATGCAATATTGTCTGAACTTTGTCAAAGTGCTCCCTTATTTCCTTCTGCCTCCAAAATAGTAGTTCGTTACTAATAGCGTTTAACAACTTTTTGCATTTTATACCATAATATGCTCTTTGTCCACAATTTTCAGGACAAAATTATCTCTTTTTTCTATTCCTAATCGTTGCAATGACTCATATGATGTCAACCAGCAAATTATAATTCCAACCTGCTGTAACTATATCTTGATAAAATCACCATGGTTTAATACCACAGAACCCATGTGCCACCACGTCAAAGAAAGGTTCTGGGTTCTTCCTTTCTTTATACTGATGACAGTACGAACGCTTGAAGACATATGCACACCATATAGAAGTCTGTAGTGATGAAAGAAACAGTTATTCCAAAACAGACCATGATGCCACATTTATGCGTATAAAACGGGACTATATGGAAAATGACCAGTTGATGATGCTGGATACGATTCCTGTGAAGGATGCCCATCCAAAAAGAGTGTTGTTCTAAAGCTAGTGGGAATAGAACCATTAGAATGAATCAGAAATTAACATCCATACATCAAGAGGTAAAAGCAAATCTAGAATCGATACATGGAGCATTGCTAAGATTGAATCGCAATATTCAGGCAGAAGGAACCTCTGGCATTCTGAAATGGGATAAATCATACAAGAGGTCATTTCGAAGAGGAAAGAAAAATATAATTCTAGAACTTACGCTGATTTCTTGTGGTTTTAATCTCTATAAATATCATATTAAAAAACAGAGAATCTCCAGAACTGACATTTGCCAAGACTGGAGATTCTTTATTAGGGACTTATTTTACAGCCCCTTTTCAGTTCTCATATTTTTCTTTCAAAGCAGTGATAACCATAGCACAATAGTAGAATTCCCACTCCCAATCCAAGTAATAAATCAGATAGCCTGGAGCTCACACAATACTCCGTCGCCCAGAAGGATGGTAGAAAAAATCCAACATACTTAAAAGGTTCCTTTATGAAAATCGAAATCGGGATTCCCAGAACAAAGAATGCGCTAAATTTTGTCAATGCCATCCCCTCTACTTTATTGTGCGCAAAAGCCAGTACAAAAAAAGAAATGAGCGCACCTACGAAAGCTGCTATTATACTGCTAACTACAATATTTCCTGGCGATATATTCGAGAGTCTGAAAATATAAGTAATCACACTTGCATATGTCATCGCAATCACAGACATAAAACCGATTCTAGACCATAGATATCCACTCTTTCCCAATGGCGTCACCATAAGATAATGTGCCAGCCCATTATCGAGTTCCTCCAATATAACCATTACACCGGAAAAAGAAAACATAATCGGAGTCATCATGATAATGCATAAATCAAAACATATGTAGTAAGGCTCTATGATTTGCGTTACGTGTTGCATTTCACATAATTCTTCTTCTAAAAGTGGAATAGCAAAATGAAATAACATGCTCATCAAAATGGGAACAAAAAACAAAGCCGCAAACATGATATCTTGCCAGATTTCCTTTACAAATTCACGATAAGCATGGAACAAAATAGCACATCGGTTGGTTTTCCCCGAATCTAATTTACAAACATTTTTATTCAAAGAACCGTTCATAGCGCCCCGCCTCCCATTTTTCTGAAATATAGAACCACCGCTTTCCTACAAAGGATATATACCAATATATTCCATATAATTACAGAAATTAGACACCAGACATTCATGCTGCCTTCTTCAGATATCAACCGAATGGCGGCGATTCCAGGGTGACATGCAAACATATTAGACTTAAAGTAACCAAACAGATAAAGAATTGCGGGTAGCATAAGAAACAGTTCAAATGGCACTGTTACGATTGCAAAAAGATTCAAACTTGAAACCTTCGATGCTACGTAAAGTCCACACATAGAAAATAGAATGGATCCAAATGCAACTCCAAGAACTGTCCAAATTGTTAAACGAATCCCCCCCATTACCAGAATCAATGTTCCAACCAGTGTTCCGGTAATCATAAGAGAAAGTACTTTACTGCTGATATATTCATCAATTGTCACAGGCGAAACTGCTAGAGAACAATTCACTCTCTGACTCTTTTCTAATAAGACAATCGCTCCCATAAAAAACAAGCCCATAGCAGCTGGGTCTGAATACACCAAAATCTGTCCAACTACTACAGCTGCCTTGTCCGGTAATAAATGCAAAGTTACTATATAGACAATGGAAAACACAAGATAGACCAGCCATATCCCATATTTTCGTTGAAATGTAAAATCACCTTTGAGTAAGTTCAATAACCTCATCGTATCCTCCAACTCTCTCTTTACATTTATAAACTACCACCTAAAACTATTAGTAAATTGAAATGTTTGATTACGCAAGTTTTCTTCCAGTAATCTCCATAAAAATGTCACCAAGATTAGGTTCCTTGGAATGAACGGTAAGTATCTTTCCTTCCTGAAGCAATTTCATCAGTTTCTCATCCTCTCCGGTTAGTGTTAACACACATTCCCCTCTACATTCCTGACCATTTTCGAGATAGGTATATTCCACATTTCCAGCACCCCTCTTCATAATCAAGTTATGTGGTGTATCCAATGCCTTTATGGAACCATCTACAATAAATGCAACACGATCACACAACTCCTCAGCATCCTGCATGTTATGTGTTGTAAGAATAATAGTCGTACCACGCTTTTTTTGTTCCAAAATCAAATCCTTCATCATACGACTGTTTGAAGGGTCGAGACCACTTGTTGGTTCATCAAGGAACAAAAGCTTCGGCTTATGTAACAACGATTTAATGAAGTTCAATCGACTTTTCATTCCTTTGGAGAAGTCACTTACCTTTTTATCCGCATCATGTAAAAGACCCACGCCATCCAATAAAGCATCCATGTCTGTCTCAACGTTCTCATATAAAGATGCAAAGAAATGAAGATTTTCTCTTGCTGTCATTTTCTCATAGAGACTTGGAAACTCAAAATCAATTCCAATTTTCTCATAATAGGAATTGTCAATAGCTCGAACCTCGTTTCCCATAACTGTTACGCTTCCTTGATACCTTGGAAGCATTCCTATCAAAATCTTCTGCAAGGTACTCTTTCCCGCTCCGCTAGGTCCAAGAAATCCAAAGATTTCTCCTTCCGATACATGAAACTCCAAATTTTCAATAAATGGATTCTTTCCATAGCTGAAACATAGATGTTCTACCTTAATCATAGATTACTCCTTCTTATGAAATTGCATTTATTAACATACGTTTCCGTCTTAATCTTTACAAAAGCATCTTTTTGTACTAAGATTCATAAAGGTTTTGATATGTATAGGAGAAAAAAAAATTATGGAGAATCTTATATTCAGTCTAAATGCAACATTACCCATCTTTTTTACCATATTAATCGGTTACTTTCTAAAACAAATTAAATTGATTGGCACTGATTTTGTGAAAACGCTGAATAAGTTTGTATTCCATGTTGCTCTCCCCGCACTGTTATTTCTTGATTTATATCATGCTGATTTCTACGAAGTCTGGGATACAAAATATGTTTTATTCTGTTTTTTGGTTACCTTGACCTGTTTCCTTATTATCCTTGCGATCACCTTGCTTCTTTGTCGAAAGAAAGATTTAACAGGTGAATTCGTCCAGGCTGCTTATAGAGGAAGCGCTGCTGTTCTTGGATTAGCATTCATTCAAAACATATATGGTTCAGCAACTGTCGCTCCTCTTATGATTCTGGGAACGGTTCCCCTATATAATCTACTCGCTGTACTTCTCTTATCGTTCACGGGTCCCGGAAATAACTCATTAAGTAAAAAGAGCTTACTTACATCCATGAAAGGAATTTTAACGAATCCTATGATCCTTTCGATTGGACTTGGTCTTTTCGCTTCTCTATCGCGTATTGAACTTCCGTTCCTTATTACGAAGACTATGACCAATTTTTCTGTTCTTGCGACACCACTTGCACTAATTGGATTAGGAGCCGGATTCGAAGGAAAAGCCGCACTCAAGCTGATTAAACCAACATTTGGTGCGACTTTTATCCGTTTATTCCTTCAGTGCGCAATCTTCTTGCCACTTGCTATGCACTTTTCCTTTACCGGCGAAAAAATGGTTGCTCTTCTCATCATGTTAGGGGCGCCCACAACACCAAGCTGCTATATTATGGCAAAGAACATGGGTCATGAAGGTGTTCTGACATCCAGCGTTGTCGTAACCACCACGGTACTCAGCTCGATCTCACTTACTTTTTGGTTATTCCTTCTAAAGAGCCTCGGATGCATTTAGTTTGTTTACATCATCTCATATGTGCTCAATTCCGGAAAATACCTTTTCAATTGTAGGTGAATCCTTTCTTTCCTTTAAGAAAATACCCGCACTATAAGCAGAATGTGTATTCCAGACCTCATTCACATCATAAAACTCTGTTTCCATTCCTAACATTTGTGCTTTCTTAACAAAAGCTAACGCTTGATTGTATTCAATTAGTCCATCATGCTTACTATGAATAATTAACAGCTTTATTTTTTGGTATTCCTTCAATTTCGATATAGGTTCCCATTTTTTCCATATTGTAAGATTCTTTGTTCCAAACAGACCCTTCATCAGCTTATTGCAAATTCTTGTCTGTGGATAGTCAAAGCATAAAGGTCCTGCTAAACAGATGAATTTATCAAAATCTTCCTTTTCGATATTGTATTTTTCCTGATACTCACGATCAAAGCAAAGAAGTGCACCCAGATGAGCTCCGGCTGATGAACCCATAACAATCATCCTCGAGTAAGCTCTACTCTTCTCCTTCAAATATTGTCTTATCCTAACATAATCTTGAAAAACATCCTCAACAATCTCCTTACAGTGAAATTTCGGAGCTTTTCGATAACCAGGCATAATACAATCGTAACCTTCTAACGCAACTCTCTGTCCTATAAAATAGAGATCTCTTGGCGAACCAGAATTCCATCCTCCACCATGTATGTAAATAACAAGGGTATCGCTTTTCTTTTCTTTCGCCGGATACAATAGGAAGTATTGATCTTTATTACCCCATTGTACCCTTTCAGGTTTAATCTCCTTTTTAACCTTCATGATAGGAATAATGAATTTTCCATAGCTAAATAACTCACGTAATGTATCGTTCATTTCATTAACCCCATCTTTCAATCGGTAAGACTAATGTATGTTTTGAAAAAGATTTCTCGTTCAATGACATAAATATCATGCGGATCATCACATCGTACTGCAATATAATCGCCCATTTTTCCAAACATATAGTTTACGGGATCCCAATTTGTAAAAACCTTAATCTGTGAATCCAATTCTCTTGCATAGATTCTAGTCTCACCTACTGGAATGCAGCTCTTGGCATATCCGGCTATCCTTTGGACAGAACCATCCGTGCAATTATATACACAAGGAATATACTCCGTCTCTATGTCATAAACATCATCAGACAATACATAGCTTCGTTCGAATTTTTCTTTCTCAATGGGATAGACCTCTCCCTGTATTCCAATCATGATATAGATGTCATCGCGTACTACTATTTCCAAATCTGCTTCCAGTGTACGAACCATAACCAATGTGCCTATTGGATAAATATCACATAGTTTTACATACCCCAAAGGCAACTTCAACTTCTTATAGCGTTTCATATGAGAAGTATCGATTGTCGTCTCTGTCGCATAGAGTACTTCATAGCTATTTATATACTCCTGCATTCTCTTTTGCATATACTCCTGTAACGGGAAATCGCCATATTGTTCCTTATATGCAGTTTTGTATATGAATCCACCGGCTTTATCGCGATGCCCTCCACCAGAGCCAACTCCTTTTGTAAGGACCGTTGCCATATCGCTTGCTTTTATTTCTTTATCACAGCTTCGAAGCGACAATTTGTATCCATTCGGTAAAGTATTGTAAACCACACACGTATTCACAACATCTGTCTGTAATACAAAATCACTTACCATACCAAGTATATTCGAATCATAGGTATCTACTTGAACAAGAGAAAGATGAAGCTCCTCATTCAGATAATTATTGAGTAGTGCCTCACCGGTCACTGCCAGTTCCTGCCGGGTCATATTGGTATTCTTTAATAAGGCCATGATTGCCTTATCAATAATCAAAGTATCCCTCATGTCTCGGTCAACAGGATGATAGATATCCGTCAATTGTCCGGTATCCATATAGAGCCCATAAAAGAATGCTGTTGCTAACAGAATATCGGATATGATTTCATAACCGGCTTCGGTTATCTTTTGCCAGATGACAGTGGAACAGCTTCCATAGTTCTCATGTATCTCCACCATGTCACCAAGTTCCATCTCAGGTTGATGATGATCAAATACCGCAACCTTATCTGCCTCAAACCTTGTTACATTTCCGGAACCATATTGACAATCAACCATGATAAGAAGCTCCGGTTTGTCTAGTTTTGATACATATTCGATTGGAATACCGAGCTTCGCAATCATAAGAAGCAGATTACTCTTTTGAATCTGCAATTTACCCGAATAGATGAGTCTAACACTTTTTCCCTCGTGATGGAAATATCTATAAAGACCAAAACCACTGGCTAAAGCATCTGCATCCGGATTATCGTGACATTGAATGACGATATTTCTATATTTCTTCAAATCCTCAAGTTTCATATGAATCCCCATTCCAGTTATCTTTCGTATACAGTTATCTTTTCTCTTCTCTACCCATATTTCTAAGCTCAGATATCGTATAAATCTTCGTAGAAAGCATTTGCTCTTTGTTTCCTGTGTACATTTCTGAACCATCATGGTTTACTGCATAGAGTTTTGGAACCCGTGCAATAATATCGAAGTTACTGTTGCATAAATATCCAATTCCACCATAGGTTTCGCTACTATACAATGCCCATTTATCTCTTCCATAGGACTCTAATCTACCAATCGGCATAGTAATTCCCTCTAGCACCTTCTTACACTTTAGATTGGAGGATTGATAGATTTCGATTGTTGCATCCAACTTCTGAATAAATATATATTTCCCATTCTTACTAAATCCAACATTCTGAATCATAGACGATTTCTTAGGTACGGAAGTAACTAATTCATGTTTCTCATTATAAAGCTCCATAAGACCGGAAGTATCATTTATAACAAGATACTGTTTTCCTGCCTTGTTGTATGCAACTCTTACACTTTTCCATGGAAGTTCTGTCTCCTGTAACGAATCCAGATGAATACTCGTTCCCTTCATTTCATAGTCTAAACCAATCAGCTCTGAACCATCATAATTCAGGAAAGTCATATTATAGGGTTGTGTCTCACAATCCACAGTCTTAATCTCCCACTTACTGTCATCTGCTAAGGACATGAAATGCAACTTTTCAAAGGTCTGAATACACAAAACAGAGCCATCACCAGATATCTGCGATGATATAACACTGTCTCCAAGCTCTTCTTCGCTGATTAAACTTCCGTCCTCCCAAGAATATACCCTTACTAACGTACTTGTTACAATGACAAAGTGTTCTCTATCCATAGATTGATACACTCCGGAAAATACATCTGTATCACCAATTGAGATATGAATACTCTCATCACTCTGCGTTCCTCTTTTTGTAAGCAGCATCTCATTGCCATAATAACCGTAGGTAAGTACTTTACCCTTATCCTCATTAAGTAAGACATCTGATACATACGTGCTTATAGGCTCATATTGATGCATATTCGATGGTATGTTATTGTGATATAGCATAATCTCAATATCAGAATCCGGCATAATTACAATTCGGTCGTCACTCTCAGCATACTCGGCTGTATTTCTTATGGCACTTGTAAAGAATTGTTGTAAATCAAAATATCCTTCTTCATCCGTCACAGTAAATGCAGTACCATTTTGTAAGTAGCAGTCAATGCTATCTGGTTTCATAATAAATTTCAATATTGTTGAGGAAAAGCCCAAACGTGTCTTTTCTATTCCGGTCTTTTGATCAATAAAAATCAAATCACTGTTGCTTGCAATTACAATATCATCCTGAAACACTTCAATTGGCAGCTTCATCAGCATCTTTCCCTGATAAGACCATTGTTCCTTTCCTGTTGCGTCATAAGAAATCAACTGTTCATTACCAATCATTTCGGTGGAACCCTTGCTGGAAAAATCTTTACTAAGAACATAGCTGCTTCCATCCTGCTCCATCCTACTGTATTCCACCCAATCATAGGGCAGCCTATTATGATACAATTCCTGATCCGATTTGGTATCCATGACCACATACTCAGAGATACTTTGTGCATCTAACATACCAAATGAAATATATCTTCCGTCATCGGTCACATTCATAGCGCCCACTACGGATAAATCATATTTCTCTCCAACGGGAACGGAGTATATTTGTTCCCAAGAGGATGTGTCATATAAGCAAACGCTATATCCATCCGTGATTAACAAGTAGTTCTGATTGTTACTAACCGCTATGTTACTAACCGCCATATTCTCATCAAGCACCTTGCTCTGCAGCTCTTCCGTATCAAAAAGAACAAGTCCCTGCATCCCACCGTAGACAGCCATTTTTTCTCCGATAAATTGTAGAGTTCCTGGTGCCACTGTTTCAACCATATTTTCTTCTTTATGTAAAAGAGTACCTGAATTTCCGTCCCACAAATAGATTTGTCCCATTTGATCTATGGAAAGAATTCGTGAACAATCATAATTTGCCGCCATATCGGTAACATCCGAGTCATGCTTAATACTCGCCGCCGGTAGATAGTCCTCTCCATTATCATACACCTGCAGAATATCGGTAATTTCTGTCTGTGCCTGTGGTGTATATCTGGTTTTTAACGCACGTTCGGCCAAATCAAGTCCCTCGATTCGATCACCATCTGAATAAGCAGTCGCAGATTGTTCAGACAGTGCCACCGATTGTAATTCGCGTATATGTAGATTCTGAGCTGTTGCATAACAACCAAACAGCAAAAGCACCGATGCGATACCGGTTGCTATGGAAATAATTCTTTTCAGTCTCCGTTCTTTATGTCTCTGCTTCAAATCATCATAACCGCAGTGTAAAATGGGAGCCGCCAGACGCATTGTTTCTCGTTTTAGTTTCTTATGTATTTCATGTTTGGAAGCACCACGTACGTCAGCTGCTAATGGCTCAATTGTAAACGATTCCTGAGCTTCTACTCCATTCTCACCTATGACAGTACGTTCTCCATTACACAATACAAAGGGAAAAGATACCTCCGGCTCTCCTTCAATTAATACGGCCAGAATGTGCTCTCTACCTCGATATTTCGAAAAAAGCTCTATTTCCTTTGCAACCCACTTAGATTCTGGCGTGCGAGGAGAACATATTACAATTAGGAACTCCGATTCTTGAAGTGCCTGATCAATAGGTGATGCCAGATTATCAGACGCAGGTAATTCGTCCTTATCTCGAAATACTCTATTTATTCTCTTTTTCTGTTTCTTCCGTAATTCTTTTTCTGCTAAAACAGGAACCCTGAAGCTCTCCAGCATTCTCTGAAGATTCTCTGCTACATAAATATCCAGTTCCGCATGTCGGTAACTGATAAACGCATCATACTTGAATGTTTTGTTATCTGACATTTGATTGCTTTCTCCTTTGTATCATGGACTAGTTATCCATACCTATATCTATCATATTACGCAAATCCATTCATAGCAATGAAAACTTATCCTTCCCATAACCCGACGATTATGAAAGCAGCTTTCTCTTTCGATCAATCATTTCATTTATTTTATCCATATAGAGCGTCACATCTTTCACATTATCGCATCGTTCTATTCGTCCGTCCGGAAACACTCTTTTTGTTACGGTTCCTGCACCACAGGCGATAATAGTCTGTACCTCTTCCATAATCAATATATTATAGATACCATACTTACCATCTTTTGCATATCCAACATTTTCGAAATTTCCCGCCATATTCTTCTGTCGATACAGATAATAAGGATGCAACTCACTCTTCCGTGCAAATCGTTCTGTAAGTTCCATCATTTGTGGAGTATTTCGAATACTGTCTCTCCCGTTCTCCTCCATCCACTGATTCAAACGCGATGCCCTCTTTACCGCAAGAGAATGTACCGTCAAGCTGTCCGGCGACAGCTTTTCAATCTCCTGAAGAGTATGTTCGACATCATGTATATCTTCGCCTGGAAGCCCCATAATCAGATCCATATTGATATTGTCAAAGCCTTCTCTCCTGGCCATACAGAATGCATCAATTGTCTGCTGTACCGTATGTCTTCTACCAATAATTCTCAGCGTTTCATCCTTCATTGTCTGCGGATTAATGGAAATTCTCGATACGTTATGCTGCTTCATAATTCTTAATTTATCCTGTGTTATGCTGTCCGGTCTTCCAGCCTCTACCGTCAGCTCTTTTATATGGCTTAAATCAAATTTCTTCTCAACATATGTAAGCAGTCGATCCATCTGCTCTGCGCTAAGAGTCATAGGGGTGCCACCACCAATATACACAGTATCCAGAATATAATTCCGATACGCCTCTGCTGTATAATCCAATTCTTTTTGGACCGCATCCAAATATTCATCTACGCGCTTCTCCCATGCACAAATTGGGAAAGAAGTAAAGGAACAATATAAACATGTAGTCGGACAAAAAGGAATCCCAATGTATAGACTATATCCATTGGAATAATTAATTTTCTGTAGAATACTCTCTTCTCTTTTCGCAATGACAAGACTCAGTTCTGCCTTCTCATCACTGACAAGATACGTATTCTTCATATAGTTCTTAATTTCGTCGTCTGTCTTTCCCTCTGCCAACAAATTCATCGGAATCTTAGTTGGTCTGATACCGGTCAGATCTCCCCAAGGAAGTTCTTTATCCGTTCTTCTCGAAAGTACAAGGTAAAACTCTCTTTTGAAATGATTTTTTGCCAACGTGTGTTCACTTGATGTAATATATTTTTTTACTTCAAAGTTTCCAAGCTGATCCTTCACTCGTATTTCAAAGCTCCCCAATCCCAGCTCTACCACGAAGTCAGCAGTATCTTCCATTTCAATATCTCCTGAATCGAAAGCCTTCACAGAAACCTCTTCATCAGCATAAAAGGATTTCATCAACGAATGAATATCATATATATAATTCTCTTTATTTACAAATACTTGTTTCATGAATCCCTTTCCTATACAAAGTAAGGATTATATTTTCTCTCCTGTACAATGCTGGTGCTGTCACCATGTCCCGGATATACCTTGGTCTCATCCGGTAATAAGGAAAGCTTATCCTTAATGGAACGTGTCAGCTGACCCATACTTCCGGTTGGCAAATCAGTTCTTCCTACCGATCCTTCAAATAATGTATCACCACTAATCAGGATATCTTCATCCTTAATATAATAGCAACAGCTTCCCTGTGTATGACCGGGCGTATAAATGGTCTGAATAGAAATACCAGATATCTCTGTAATCTCACCATCCTTTAGCAAATGGTCCGGAGTTACTGTAACTATCCTTCCGATTTGTTCGGAGCAATTCAGATTCTCATTGCCCAAAAGTTCCTCTTCATCTGCCGATGCATAAATATCAATATGTGCAAGCTGTTTTAGCTTTGCAACTCCCATAATATGATCAAAATGTCCATGTGTCAGAAAGATAGCTACCGGCTTAATTCCATTACTGGTCAACTTATCCATAATCTCGGCACCATAATCTGCGGGATCAAAAACAATTGCCTCCTGCGTTTCTTCTTTGTAAATAAAATAACAATTTGTCTGTACCTGTCCTAAGACCATACGTCCTATTTTAACCATTTTTTCTCCATTCTGCTCATCTTTTTGCGCAAACCCAACTCATATAAAGCCTATGCTGAGGTTCTCTCAATATCTATCACACCCTGTACAGCACGAAGCTTATCAATAATCCGATTCAGTTCTTCTGTATTGTGAATCTCAAATGCAATTGATATTGTCGCAACACCCTGTTTGCTTATTCTGGAATTAACAGCATTAATGTCTATGTTATTCTCTGTAAAGAGCCTCGAGATGTCGACCAGCAATCCATTACGATTGGTAGCATAGATATTTATTTCTGCCAAATACTTCTCATTCTCAGCTCCACCCTCAGGTAACTGCCATTCAGCATCAATTAGTCTTGCAAGATCTATTTCATTGAGATTGATGATATTGACACAATCCGTCCTGTGAATGGATACCCCTCTTCCGCGCGTAACAAAGCCTACAATCTCATCTCCTGGAAGTGGAGAACAGCACTTGGAAAAGCGAACTGCCACATCGTGAATACCTTTTACCACGATACCACCCTGCGTCTTTTTAATCGTACTCTTGGTCTTGATCGACTGTTCTTCCATAGCTTCCAGAGCTTCTGCATCCGTAATCTGCTTACGATGATCCTTCTCAAAGCCTTCCAGCATTTTATTGGCAATCTGACCTTCCTTAAGTCCTCCATGCCCAATCGCCGCATAGACCGATTCCCAATCCTTGAAGCCATATTTCTTCATTACAGCTTCCATGTATTCCGGTTTCATAATATCAATTGGGTTAATGGACTTTGCCTTCAGATAAGCAGCAAATGCATCCTTCCCCTTTAAGATATTATCTTCCTTTAATTCATTTTTAAACCACTGGTTGATTTTGCTCTTTGCCTGTGTACTCTTTACGATATTCAGCCAATCTCTACTTGGTCCTTTGGAATTACCAGAGGTAATAATATCGATACGATCCCCGTTATTGATGACATAATCAATATTTACAAGCTTTCCATTGACTCTGGCACCAATCATCTTATTACCCACTGCCGAATGTATACTGTACGCAAAATCAACAGGCGTCGAGCCAGCAGGAAGATTCTTAACATCTCCGGTTGGTGTAAAGCAATACACACTATCAGAGAATAAATCCAAATCGCTCTTTAAAATATTTAGAAATTCCTTATTGTCGGTCATATCTCTCTGCCATTCGAGGATCTGACGCAACCAGCTTAACTTCTCTTCCTCCTGCTGTTCCGGCTTCTTGCCATCAGAAGCCTCTTTGTATTTCCAGTGAGCAGCAATACCATACTCTGCTGTTCTATGCATCTCATAGGTACGAATCTGTATCTCAAATGGCTGACCGGTAGGACCAATCAGCGTTGTATGGAGAGACTGGTACATATTAGCCTTGGGCATAGCGATATAATCCTTGAAACGCCCTGGAATAGGTTTATACATCTCATGGATAACACCTAATGCTGCATAACAGTCTTTTACGCTATCAACAATAATGCGTACTGCAAATAAATCATATATCTGGTCGATTGATTTGTCCTGATTCACCATCTTTTTATAGATACTGAAAAAATGCTTTACTCTTCCGTCAATCTCTGCCTTAATTCCTGCATTGCGAATGTGCTCGCTTACTTCATCTACAATCTCCTGTACATAACGCTCACGTTCACTCTTTCGGATCGCAATCTTTTCTACCAAATCATAATAAACATCTGGCTTCAAATATTTTAGAGATAGATCATCAAGCTCTACCTTAATCTTGGAAATACCAAGTCTCTGCGCA
>CAYZUC010000070.1:0-14885 GCA_964481705.1 uncultured Lachnospiraceae bacterium | reverse complement strand
ATAGTTAGTCTCTTTACATAGCTCTCATTTATCCAAAGTATCTCTTCAGCAGACCTTCAAAGGCCTTACCATGTCTTGCCTCATCCCTAGCCATCTCATGAACAGTATCATGAATCGCATCAAGGTTAGCTGCCTTTGCACGTTTTGCCAGGTCAAATTTGCCGGCAGTAGCACCGTTCTCGGCTTCTACTCTCATCTGCAGATTCTTCTTTGTACTGTCAGTTACGACCTCACCAAGTAATTCAGCAAACTTTGCAGCATGCTCAGCTTCTTCGTAAGCAGCCTTTTCCCAGTACAAACCAATCTCAGGATAACCCTCTCTATGTGCAACTCTTGCCATAGCGAGATACATACCTACTTCAGAACACTCACCTGCAAAATTGGCTCTTAAATCAGCCATAATATCCTCGGAAGCACCCTGTGCCACACCAACTACATGTTCAGCAGCCCAATCCATAGTCCCCTTCTGCTCTGTGAACTTGGAAGCAGGTGCTCCACACTGTGGACACTTCTCCGGTGCGCTGTCTCCTTCATGAACATAACCACATACTTGACATACATATTTCATAATCTTGTTCTCCTTTCTAATTCCTCTCAGGTTTCCACGATACCGACGACTTCAATTTTATCAAGAATCTCACGCAACTGTCATTATAACCATATATCTCATATAACATTGAGTGACTCAAATCGGTATCATGCTTGTTACTTGTAGCAATTCTTACATAATCCATAAAAATAGGTGATGTGTCCGGCAATCTGACCGTCGAACTTCGCATCTGCAATCCGGTTGACCTCATCCATAGTCTCCAGATCCAGATCGATGACCTCTCCACAATTCGTACATACGAAGTGGTAATGAGGAGCTGCGGTAGCATCAAACCGATCTGGAGTGGTGCCGCCCATGTTTAATTTCTGTATCATACCCAGATCCGACAGTAGTGTCAGATTACGATAAACTGTCCCCAGGCTGATATTCGGGAAATCCTTACGGACATTCAAATATACAGTATCGGCAGTGGGGTGATCCTTTCTCGACTGCAGATATGCGAGAATCGCATCACGTTGCTTGCTGTGTTTTAATGTAACCGTTTCCATATGTTCCCCTTTCTAAAGCAGTTTTGAAATTGATAATAGTAATGATTACTGTTATATCATAATTCATTTTCTATCTGCTGTCAACTATAATTTCTATTTTTTGCATATTTTTTTATCCCATACGAAGTTTACGAAAAATTCAGAGTTTTTTATCAATGTTTTGTAATGAATACTGATTTCCTGTGTTATAATTGGAACATATAGTTGAAAAAAGTCTGAAATTCCGCGCACAACTTTTTCACACAGAACGCTTTGTGAGGGATGGATGTGAAGCTGTAAGAAGAGGAATAACGATGAAATTACGAACCAGACTTACCATTGCATTCTTGACCATTGTCCTGCTGCCCACCTTTTTATTTGCGGCTTCCTTTCTTGGAATTAGTCACTTTCAGATTAAGGCTGTAGAGAGGGACTATGGAGTCGATGCTGATATTTACGGACTCCTGTCTAATTCCGTGAAGATGTTCAGTAAGATGACGCAGGATGTCTATGTAGAAGTAAATAAAGTTACCTATGTCAATCCTGCAAAGCTCGAAAACAAAGAGTATTTGGAGGAGATTAATACAAGACTACAGGAGAAGTCCTCTTTTCTCCTGGTGCGTAAGGAAAATGACGTCTATTATTCCGGCGATACCAAATTTGCGTCCATCGTCTGGGGACAGCTTCCCGACTTTGAAAAGCAGGATATTAACTCGGATGGTGAGATGTATATTCGAGATGCACAATTATTGATTAAGCAGATCGATTTTACGTTTTCCGATGGAGACAGCGGTAATGTATTCATCATAACGCATGTGTATGATATGCTGCCACAGTTCAAAAATTCGATGATCCAGATGATTATTGCAGTTATTCTGATTCTGGTGCTTACGGGAATAGGGCTTGTATCCTGGATCTACAGTGGAATGGTTTCTCCATTGAAGCAGCTTAATGAAGCGACACAGAAGATAGCCGAAGGCACACTGGATTTTACGATGGATTTGTCCGGCCACGCCAAGGAGATTGATGAGCTCTGTGAAAACTTTGAAGAGATGAGGAAGCGCCTGAAGGAATCTACAGAGGAGAAGCTTCAAAACGACAATGAAAATCGAGCTCTGATCAGCAATATTACACACGATTTGAAGACTCCCGTAACAGCGATTAAGGGTTATGCAGAAGGAATCATGGATGGTGTAGCCGATACCCCACAGAAACAGGAAAAATACGTACGTACCATCTACAGCAAAGCAAATGACCTCGACCGGCTGATCAATGAATTGACCTTTTACTCCGGAATCGACGCCAATCGGATTCCGTACAATTTTGCAAAGATTGATATATCGGACTACTTCACGGATTGTGTAGACGAGGTTAAAATGGATATGGAGGCCAAGAATATTCAGCTTACCTATCTGAATCAGCTGACAGAACCGGCGACAGTAATCGCAGACCCGGTACAGATGCGTAAGGTAATCAATAATATTATAGGAAATTCCGTAAAATATCTTGATAAAGAAAGAGGCAATATCAACATACGACTCAAGGATGCAGAGGAGTTTATTATTGTCGAGATTGAAGATAATGGAAGAGGGATCGCAGCAAAGGATCTTCCGTACATCTTTGACCGCTTCTACCGTGCGGATTCCTCAAGGAATTCGTCAAAGGGTGGCAGTGGAATCGGATTGTCCATTGTAAAGAAGGTAGTAGAAGACCATGGCGGAAGAATCTGGGCCACCAGCAAGCTGGGTGAAGGAACAACGATGATCATGGAGCTTCGTAAATATAAGGAGGTTGAACTAAATGAGTAGAATACTGATTGTAGAGGATGAGGAATCTATCGCGGACCTGGAAAAGGATTACCTCGAGCTTTCCGGTTTTTCAGTAGAGACAGAGAATAGTGGAGAGAAGGGATTGAAGAGAGCACTGGAAGAAGAATTTGACCTGTATATTCTTGATTTGATGCTTCCGGTGGTGGATGGATTTGAAATATGCAAGAAGATTCGTGAGACTAAGAATACGCCGATTATTATGGTTTCTGCGAAGAAGGACGATATTGACAAGATTCGCGGACTGGGTCTGGGAGCGGACGACTATATGACAAAGCCCTTTAGCCCGAGTGAATTGGTAGCAAGGGTGAAGGCGCATATGGCCAGATATACTCGTTTGACGGCTTCAGCGCAACAGGAGAATGATATTGTCGAGATTCGTGGAATACGAATTGACAAGACAGCCCGACGTGTTTATATCAATGGAGAAGAGAAGACCTTTACAACAAAAGAATTTGACCTTCTGACCTTCCTTGCACAGAATCCGAATCATGTGTTTTCGAAAGAGGAGCTTTTCCGTAAGATTTGGGACATGGAATCCATCGGAGATATTGCCACGGTAACGGTGCATATAAAAAAGATTCGTGAGAAAATAGAATTTGATACTTCAAATCCACAGTATATAGAGACAATCTGGGGTGTGGGTTATCGATTTAAGGTATAAAATGGAGGTAGAATAAGGACAAAATGGAGATTTTATATGAAGACGCTGATATTCTGGTGGTAAAAAAGCCGGCAGGGGTATCGACACAGACAGCGAAGCTTGGAGAAAAAGATATTGTCAGCGAACTGAAGAATTACCGCAAAGAGAAAGAACCGGGTATCACAGGAGAACCATATATAGGTGTGATTCATCGACTTGACCAGCCAGTTGAAGGAATATTAGTATTTGCGAAGAATCCGGAGGCAGCAGGTAATCTGAGCCGTCAGATAGAGGATGGCAAGATGGACAAGCAGTATTTAGCGGTTGTAGTTGGAACAGTAGAACCCGGAACACACACACTTGTGGATTACCTTAAGAAGAATGGCAAGACAAACACCACGTCTATCGCAAAGCCTGGAGAAAAGGAAGCAAAAAGGGCAGAGCTTACTTACACAGAATACTCCAATAAGAATCAAGCCATGGACATCATACGTGACCGTGAACAGATAAAAGGTGAACTTCATGTCGTTAAGATACATCTTTTTACCGGTCGTCATCATCAGATTCGCGTTCAGATGGCGAACGCAGGAATGCCGCTCTTAGGAGACAGGAAGTATGGATCAAGCGTAGAAGGATATCAGGGAGGACTGAATCTCTGTGCATATAAATTATCCTTTCAGCATCCAAAAACAAAGAAAGAAATGAATTATCGAATAACACCGACAAATCTGCAGATACTATAAAGGCGGTGGAGTAGAGATACCATGCAGATATCATGAAATCTGCGAAGCTTATACAGAAGGTGGCTCACCGACAAAGTGATGGGAGTATGGCGGTGGGAGAAAAGCTTTTTCAGAATAAATACATTAGAATTGCAGGAATCCTATTAGGAACGTATCTACTTGTACGATACTTAGTTCCCCTTATGGTTCCTTTTTTTATAGCCGGGTATCTGGCCATTCTTTTGCGTCCGTCGGTTTGCTTTTTACATCGCAAAACACACATCAATGTTTCCATTCTATCTTCTGTCCTGCTAGTGATTCTTGGGGGAATCCTTGGTCTGATCCTATGGCTTGCAGCCTGGGAGCTTTGCAGATGGCTGACGGATTTTCTTTGCAATCTTGATAAGTATAAGGACTGCATGCTCTGCACCCTGCGCGACTGTAGCTGTCGTCTGGAGAGTGCAACAGGATTGGATGGCAAACAAATTGAAGAATCCATCATCAAAAACGCCAATATATTTATCAATAATCTCCAGATAACATATCTTCCGAAACTGATGAATCATTCGTTTCTCTATCTCACAAATGTCATTCGAGTAATTGGAACTGTTATGATAGTAGCAATTGCGACCGTTTTTTTAATCAAAGACTATGAAGTGATTTTGGGCTATTTGCACAAAAACGAGATAACGAACAAAGCATTGATTCAGATCAAAAAGACGCTCTATCTGGTTCGTATTTATCTTAAGGCACAGCTTATTATACTAAGTGTAATATCCTTGCTTTTGGTACTGTCATTCTATCTTCTTGGTATTAGCGACCCTATTGCAAAAGGCATAATGATTGGTGTTTTGGATGCGCTGCCCTTTATTGGAACCGGCCTGATTTTATTTCCCTGGTCTGTTATTGACTTGATACAAGGCAATTACCTGTCGGGCATAGCGAAAGTGCTCCTTTTTATCATCTGTGCCATCCTTCGTGATGTCCTCGAACCCAAGCTGATGGGCAGGAAAATAGGCGTTCTTCCGATACTTCTCATTATGTCTGTTTACATTGGTGCTCGAGCACTTGGCATATTTGGTATTGTTATAGGTCCAATCCTACTACTGATAGTGGTGGAAGCAAATAAAAACTAGTAATTATTAACAAAATTATGAAAAATCTTTAAAGAGTAAAGACAAAACACAATTTTTCATGTATAATATGCCTATGAACACTATTCCTTGAGTTCTTTACACTAATAAAATCCTCTGCGGTTTCCGATTGACTGCAGAGGATTTTTTTTCAAAATGCACATGGGGGACGGGGCTTTGTGTTTCATTTTTTGCACACGAGGGACGGGGCTTTGTGTTTCATTATTGATAGTACCTGCTTGAGGAGTAAAAGGGGTATCCAAAGAAAAGACGGGAGGGAGTATACATGAAAAAAATAATAGCATATATCACATCAGTTGCAGTACTTGCGGGCATCTTTACGGGTTGTGGGACGACTGCGGAGACTTCCTCCGAACCAATTGTAACAGGACTTCCTGATAAGAAGCCACGATTGGAGGACGATTACTATGCTAATAAGAATTTCGAGCTTTTATCCGATAAGGAAATGAGAACCGGAGAACCCATTTGGAGCCAATTTACAGAACTCTCCAATAGGACAAATGACGAGTTTACTATAATTATAGAAGACTGTGCAAAGAAGAGAGGGCAGTATACACAGGGCTCACCGGAACAACAGATTGCCGATTTATATGCATGTGCCATGGACGAGAAGGGTTGTGATGCAGCAGGATTGGAATCTATTTCCCCCCTATCTCAATGCGATTAATTCTGCACAGACGATTGACGCCTATCTGTCAGCGCTGGGCAGATTAAGTAAAGAAACATCATATTCGAGTTTGATTCGTCCCTGTGTTTATGAAGACAGTGCTGATTCTCAAAAAAACAGTGTTTACTTTAGCAGTGCGGATTTAGGAATTGGAAAAGAGTACTTACTAGACGAATCAAAAGTGGAATATATAGAATACTATCAGGATTTTGCGAAACAGCTTTTTGAACTATATGGCTACTCCACCTCGGAAGCGGAAACGAAGGCCAAAAGTGTAGTGATGTTTGAGAAGGAGCTGGCACAGGATACCTTGAGCATTGAGGAGCAGAACTCTCCCGAGAAAACCTATAATCCCGTAAATATAGATGAGCTGAAGGCTCTCCTTTCAAATGCAGATGTAACATCGATGGTCGATGAATTTGGAATAGGTTCAGATAAGGATGTTAATCAGTGGATTGTGACGGAAAAGAAACAGATGCAGAAGATCAACACCTATTTGAAAGAGGAGAATCTTGGATTACTGAAGGATTACTCGACATTAATTATGTTATTCGACCAGTCCTGCTATCTTACTACGGATTTTCAAAATGCCAAAATTGATTACGATAACAAAATGCAAGGTATTACCGAAACCAAGACAAGAAATCAGATTGCGTCAGAAATGGTGCAGGAGGACTTGGAAATTGCCTTTGCAAAAATATATGTCGAGCGCTTTTTTTCTGAAGAAAGCAAAGACGAAGTAATGAAAATCCTGGATGAGGTGATGAATGTTTATCGACAGAGAATTGATCGCCAGGAATGGATGAGCCAGGAAACAAAAGAAAAGGCCAAGAAGAAACTGGATACTATGAATAAGAAAATTGGATATCCGAATCAATGGCCTACCTATATGGACAATGCAAAAATACTTTCACCAGAAGAAGGTGGAACACTTATGTCCAATGAATTAGAATTATCAAAATGTATCCAACAGCATGCGTTAAGCAAAATTGGACAGCCGGTTGATAAGGAAGAATGGCAAATGATGCCTCAGGTTGTAAATGCCTACTACGAACCCTCGAGAAACGAAATTGTCTTTCCAGCTGCCATTCTGCAGCCACCATTTTACGATAAGAATGCAGATCGAGCCGCCAACCTTGGTGGAATTGGAGTTGTTATCGGTCATGAAATCACGCATGCCTTTGATGCAAATGGTTCCCAGTACGATGAAAACGGAAACTATAATGTCTGGTGGACGGACGAAGAATATCAGGAATTCGAGAAGCTTCAGAAGAAAATCGTTGAATACTATGGAAATTATGAGCTGTTTGGTGGGAATAAGGTAAATGGAACACTTACTCTGACGGAGAATACAGCAGATTTAGGAGGAATGTCCTGTGTCTGCGAGATATGCGTAAATGATAACGAAGATCCGGATAAATTATTCGAGAATTATGCCCATATTTGGGCGAATAAAGCGACTGAAGCAATGATGCTGAATCTTCTGAGCAATAACGTTCATGCAAACGGAAAAATCAGAGTAAATGCGGTTGCTTCATCAATGGATCTTTTCTATGAAACCTATTCTATCAAGGAAGGTGACGGGATGTACGTTGCCCCGGAAGACAGAGTTGGTATCTGGTAAATCTCATTGACAAAAATTTAGAAATAGCCTAGAATTAAGAAAAATCGGCTATGAAGAGGACTAGTATCTATCCTATGACGTCACAGAGAGGGAATTATCGATGAGAGATTCCTACGTACATGATAGAGAACCCACCTTGGAGCTTGCGTAAATCCGGCGTTAACGGATAAGAAAAGAGAATCCCGATTGGGATTAATTAGGGTGGTACCGCCGAGCTTTCGGTCCCTTGGCTATAGGGATGCGGAAGTTTTTTTTGCATTTTCGTGACCAGCACCCAAAACCCTCTTTTCGAGAAAACAGGAATCGAGAAATCCAGATTCTATGGGCTATCAGCCCTTCTTTTGCTTGATAAGGCAGAAAGCGTGGAGCGAGAGATTTTGAGAGAAAATAAGGAGAAAGATCATGGCAAACGACAAAAAATTGGTAGAAGCCATCACTTCGATGGAAGTGGATTTTGCACAGTGGTACACAGATGTAGTTAAAAAAGCGGAGCTGATTGATTATACCAGTGTCAAAGGATGTATGGTAATCAAGCCCGCAGGATATGCGATTTGGGAGTTGATTCAAAAGCAGTTGGATTCGATGTTTAAAGAAAGCGGCGTAGAGAATGTGTATCTTCCTATGTTCATTCCCGAAAGTTTGTTAAATAAAGAAAAAGATCACGTAGAAGGATTTGCTCCGGAGGTAGCCTGGGTGACACACGGAGGACTACAGCCCCTGCAGGAAAGACTCTGTGTAAGACCAACCTCTGAGACACTATTCTGCGATTTCTATAAAAATGAGATTCACTCTTATCGTGACCTTCCCAAGGTATACAATCAGTGGTGTTCTGTAGTAAGATGGGAGAAAGAGACCAGACCATTCCTCCGCAGCCGTGAATTTCTGTGGCAGGAAGGACATACTGCACATGCAACAGCAGAAGATGCCGAAGCACGTACCATTCAGATGCTCAATATCTACGCAGATTTTTGTGAAACGATACTGGCGATGCCTGTAATACGTGGACGCAAGACAGATAAAGAGAAATTTGCCGGAGCAGAAGCTACCTACACCATTGAAGCATTAATGCACGATGGAAAAGCACTTCAGTCCGGAACCAGCCATAACTTTGGTGATGGATTTGCGAAAGCATTTGGCATTCAATATACGGATAAAGACAACAAGCTTCAGTATGTACATCAGACCTCCTGGGGCATGACGACTCGTCTGATTGGTGCTATTATTATGGTACATGGAGACGATAGTGGATTAAAGCTTCCACCAAGAATTGCACCGGTACAGGTTGCTATCATTCCGATTCAACAGAAAAAGGAAGGCGTACTCGACAAAGCATTTGAACTCAAGGAAGCTCTGAAGGGATTCCGTGTCAAAGTAGATGATACCGATAAGAGTCCCGGATGGAAATTCTCTGAACAGGAAATGCGTGGAATCCCGCTTCGTATCGAAGTTGGACCCAAAGATATCGAAGCAGGAAAATGTGTAATCTGTCGACGTGACACCAGAGAAAAAATGGAGTGCAAATTTGAGGATATTGAGACGACAGTTGGCAATTTACTGGACCAGATGCAGTCAGATATGCTCAACGCAGCAAGAAAGCACCTCGAAGCACACACCTACGAAGCAAAGAACTGGGAGGAATTCAAGGAAACTCTTGCAACAAAACCTGGTTTTGTCAAGGCAATGTGGTGTGGAGATGTAGCCTGCGAAGACAAGATCAAAGAAGAACTGACTGCAACCAGTCGCTGCATGCCATTCAAGGGAAATGAGCCGATTGGCGATACCTGTGTATGCTGTGGAAAGCCTGCAAAACACCTCGTAGTATGGGGAAAAGCGTATTAAAGCAATTATATAGAAGAAGAGGGAAAAAGGATGAACATTTTAATTATTAACTGTGGAAGTTCTTCACTGAAGTATCAATTAATCAACAGCGATTCGGAAGAGGTCCTGGCAAAAGGACTTTGTGAGCGAATTGGAATCGACGGAAGCGCCATTACTCATCAGGCGGGAGAAGGAAAAAAAGTAAAGACAGAAGTAGAGATGCCCAATCATACCATTGCTGTCAAGCTCGTCATTGAAAAGCTGGTAGATGTCGAAGTCGGCGTAATCAAATCACTCGAAGAGATAGGTGCAGTGGGACATAGAATCGTACATGGCGGTGAGAAATTCTCTCAGGCTACTCTGCTTACCCCCGAAGTCTTAAAAGAGATTGAAGGCTGTAACGATCTGGCACCACTCCATAACCCCGCAAACCTTGTAGGCATTCGCTCCTGCATGGAGATTATGCCCGGAGTGCCAATGGTAGGCGTTTTCGATACTGCTTTTCACCAGACAATGCCTAAAAAAGCATATCTTTATGGTATTCCATACGAGTATTATGAGAAATATAAAGTAAGACGCTATGGTTTCCACGGAACCAGCCATGGCTATGTCAGCAAAAGAGCAGCCGAGATTCTTGGCAAAAACCTGGAAGACCTCAAAATTATTGTATGTCATCTTGGAAACGGAGCCAGCATTTCTGCTGTTATGAATGGAAAATGTGTCGATACCTCTATGGGTCTGACTCCGTTGGAAGGACTGATTATGGGAACACGCAGCGGTGACATTGATCCTGCGATTGTAAGCTTTGTGGCAGATAAAGAAAAAATGACCGCAGACGAAATGGTCAATGTACTAAATAAAAAATCCGGTGTCCTTGGACTCTCCCGTGGAATCTCCAGTGACTTCCGTGATCTCGGACAGGCAGCATCTTCCGGAAATGAACAGGCTAAAACAACGTTGGAGACGTATATGTATCGCGTAGCAAAATACATCGGTTCCTATGTAGCCGCTATGAACGGAGTCGATGTTATCGTATTTACAGCCGGAGTTGGTGAGAATAACTGTGCAGTACGTGAAGGAATCATCAATAACTATTTGACCTATCTTGGAACCAGCGTTGATTCCGATAAAAATGAAATTCGTGGAGAAGAAGTTATCCTTTCAAAGCTCTCCGACAAGGTTACCACGATGGTCATTCCGACCAACGAAGAACTCGCAATTGCTCGTGAGACCGTTGAGATTGTCAAAAAACAGTAAAGCCATATGAAACGATTAAAACGATTAAATTTGAGAGAACATAGTGAAAAGATGAAGTAATGGGAAAAGTTATGAAAATGCAATTACCTGAAAATGTGAATAAGATCATACAGACATTGATGGACGCCGGCTACGAAGCATACGCAGTCGGCGGTTGTGTTCGTGACACCATTTTAGGGCGTACGCCTGATGACTATGACGTAACTACATCTGCGACTCCCGAACAGGTGAAAAAGCTTTTCCGGCGTACCATTGATACAGGAATTCAACATGGAACCGTGACCATCATGATGGGAAAGGAAGGATACGAAGTCACCACCTATCGGATCGATGGAGAATACGAAGACCATCGACATCCCAAGGAGGTACTTTTTACCCCGAACCTCATCGAAGACCTAAAGCGACGTGATTTTACCATAAATGCCATGGCATATAATGAAACGAATGGGATTGTTGACGAATTTCACGGAATGGATGACCTTGAACATGGAATCATTCGATGCGTAGGAGAGCCTTCCGAACGCTTTACGGAGGATGCACTTCGAATCATGCGAGCCGTCCGATTCTCTGCGCAGCTGGGATATCGAATAGAGGAAAAAACAAAACAGTCTGCTGCAGAGCTGGCTGAAAATCTGCGTGCCATCAGTGTTGAACGCATTCAGGTCGAGCTGGTAAAGCTCATCACCTCTGCACATCCGGATTACATGAGGACTGCGTATGAACTTGGCATCACCAGGATAATCCTGCCGGAGTTTGATGAAATAATGCAGACGACACAGAATCATCCCCATCACTGCTATAGCGTAGGTGAGCACACACTGCATGCCCTTGAATATATAAAGAAAGAAGACTACGATGCGACCACACTGAAGAATCTGCGACTGGCCATGCTTTTTCATGACTTTGGAAAGCCTTCATCAAAAATGGTAGACGAAGCAGGGATAGATCATTTCCATGGACATGCTGCAGCAAGCCGTGACATTACAGGAGCAATTATGAAACGACTTCACTTTGATAATCTGACAAAGGGAATCGTAACCAGACTTGTTTACTATCACGACTATCACGCAGAACCAAATAGAAAAAGCGTCCGCCGCGCTGTTCATACCATAGGTGAGGATATTTTTCCGCTTCTTTTAACAATCGAATATGCAGACATTATGGCACAAAGTGAATATAAAAGAGAAGAAAAACTGACAAGACTGTCAGAAGTAAAAATGATTTACAAGGAAATCAAACATGCTGGAGAGTGTCTGTCGATTCAAGACCTTGCTGTCACGGGAAAAGACTTGATTGAAAACGGAGTAGCACCAGGCCCCGGACTTGGTAGGAAGCTGAATGAGCTTTTGGAAATGGTTTTAGACGACCCATCTCTGAATACCAGAGATTATTTATTGTCCAAAATTAAGGAATGAAACGAATCCCCCATTCATAGGTTAGAGTAGATAATAACGAGGATGGAGGAATCATTTTGAACGATAAAGGTGTAAGTATCTTAGAATGTTACGATTTTACAGTGCTTCGCTCTTACAGAGGGCGGGGCGCTCTTATTCTCGAAACGGATAAAGGTATGAAAATTCTGCGCGAATGGAACGGGACCACCGGGAAATTGCAAGCGCAGGAGCAAATAATGGCTGCGTTACGAGAAGAAGGAATGGAACAGCTTGACTTCTTCGTCCGAAACCGTGAAGGAGAGCTTTTGACAACAGATTCGGATCATGTGACATATCTAATGAAAGAATGGTATGATGCATCAGAGAGCGATGGCAGAAAGAAAGAAGATGTGTCACAGGCAGCAGGTAATCTTGCTCGTCTCCATAAAAGTGCTTTTTCTGCAATGAAAAAGGGAACCATCAAAAACAGCGACACGAATTCATCTTCCATGAGCATTTGGGAAGACGCCACGCGCGAGGTCTTTGAAAAGCGAATCCGGGAGATGAAGAAGGTTCGAAATTATATCACTCACAAAAGCCAGAAAACAGAATTTGAGCTTTACTACTTGAAGCACTTTGATCAATTTTTCGATCAGGCAAGAACCTTGACAGCACAAATGAATTACACGGAAAAGCTGGAATTAACCTGCTGTCATGGCGACTATAACTATCATAATCTTTTACATAAAGACGGTCAGGTAATCACCTTAAATTTTGAACACTTTATCTTCGATACCTGCATTCGCGACCTTTCCAATTATTGCCGAAAGGTATCAGAAAAGAACAACTGGGATCCGGAATATGGTCATATCATTCTCAACGCATACGAAAAGGAGCGCAGTCTTACGCATGCCGAGCGACGGAATCTTGCATATCGACTCTTCTATCCAGAGAAGTTCTACAAAATCAGTAGCAACTACCTCAATAGTAAAAAAACGTGGATTCCAGTAAAAAACCATGAAAAACTTGAAAACCTCGTAGAAAACGACGACAAAAAAAACGCTTTTCTAAAAGAGATCTTCCACCTATAATAGAAGATAACAATTAGCGCCCGAAAAAAGAGGAATAGTATGAAGAACGTATGGAAAATGATGATAATGGCGATAGCTTTTGTGGGGTTGACGGCGTGCGCGGCTTATATGCCAACGGCGGAGACGGTGCCGGAGACGACGGAAACAATGGTGACAGAGGAAGAGATGAAGGCCTCTGACACTGTGATGGTGGTTGAGAAGGATCCCGAAACAAAAAAAATAATTTTTCAGACACTTGATACCGGCAGAAGATATGAGCTTTCGTATACAGATGCAACGCCCTTTTATGATCGATATGGCCAGGCGATTGTGATTGACTCGCTTCCAATAGGGGAAATAACAGACGTGCAAGTATCGGTTCACAGCAAGACACTAGACTCCCTCCAAACCTCGAACAGTGCATTCTCTATTACAGGCGTGGATTCTCATGTATTCAACATGAATAAGGGAGTCCTCAGTGTACATGATGATAATTATAAAGTAAATGATGATCTGGTGGTAGTAACGGAGTCTAGAATTGGCGAATTGATGGACATCAATGAAGAAGATGTGCTGACACTACGTGGTGTTGGTCATCAAGTGTATTCGGTGTCTATCGAAAAAGGTCATGGATACGTCCGCTTAACAGGCGATGAAAGCTTCCGCGGAGGATTTATTGAGATAGGACAACGAATTATACGCCCCATTGAAGATCATATGCTGGTACTGGTTCCGGAGGGTGAATATGACATGCGTGTCACATACCACGGATATGGCGGAACAAAACCAATTGAAGTAATCAGGAATAAAGAGACTATTGTGGATATCAGCGATTTGAAAGGAGAATTGTTAAAGAATGGTACGATTTCCTTCCTGATTCACCCCTCCGATGCATCTCTTTTCATCAATGGTGAAGAGACGGATGCCAACCAGCCGGTGAAATTGGAATATGGTGTATACGAGATGGTTCTGCGAGCAGAAGGCTATACTACCATTAAGAAGTACATCAGTGTCGGACAAGAACTGGCGAATATCGAGATTACTATGGAGACGGTAGACGAAACGGCATCTGCAAACAAAGCAAAAAGCTCCAGCGTAAGGCAGGCAGGAACAACACTCAGTGGAGGAGCGATCAGTACAAACAAGGCAAAAAGCACCTCAAAAAGTAGTTCGAGTCGTAAAAGTACGAGCTCCAGCACCAGCACATCTCCCTTTGAAACCTTCTATCCAATCGGAGACTCTGATGACGATGACATAATCGAGGACGATGTTTCAACGGATATTGGTGAGAACCAGCTTTATATAGACGGACCCGAAGGCGTAGAGGTATATTATGACGGAACCTACAAAGGAATAGCCCCTTGCAATTTTGCAAAAACAGCAGGCGTTCATATTATTACACTTCGAAAAGAAGGATATCAGACAAAGAGTTACACGCTCACATTGCAAACCGGTACAGATAATGAAACGTATTCCTTCACGGATTTATTACAGGAGTAATTTACATAAATCGGCGAATTGGAAGTTATGTAATCATAACCTTTAAAAAGTCCTTAGAAAGTCCTTAAAATCGAAGAAAATGTCTCATATTCCTTGACAAAACAAGGCAAAATAGGTATAACTATTATTAGGCGTCAACGACGTTAAAAAAGAA
>CAYZUC010000069.1:1796-15140 GCA_964481705.1 uncultured Lachnospiraceae bacterium | reverse complement strand
GATTTTATGATGACTTTGCCTGATCCTTCAATGGTTAGATTTGATCCTGATTTTAAGGTTGGATTTTCTTTAATCAGCCCATTCCACAGACGTTCCATTGCCGAAACTTCACTTTTCATGATGCATTTCCTCCCATCAGATTATTATGAAAAAAGGATAATGCAGTATTCACTGCATTTGTCATCGCATTGGTTGTAATCGTCGCTCCGCTCAGAGCATCTATCTGGTTGTCAACCGTGGCTCCTGTTTTGGTATATTCAAATTGTTCTACCTTTTTATTACGGAATTGTGATTTGAATTCTTCCGTATTCGCTCTCATTCCCAGTCCGGCTGTCTCCGAAATGGATAGAATTTCAATCCCATTCACGGTTCCATCCTCTCCAACGCCAACCGAGCATTGGATATCTCCACCGTAACCTTCATGATCTGTAACAGTAACAACATAACCTATGATTTTACCACTTGCATCCTTTGCCGCTGCTACTTCATCAACAGTTGCAATCTCATCATCCGGGAAATTAGATTCTTCCATTGTTTCAAAAGAATCTGCCGCCTGAAATACGTTATGGTACGCTTCCTGCTTCATTTTCTCCTGTTCTGCAGCAATCGGTCCTTTCGTTACTTCATAAACCGTGCCAAGCAGCAGACCGGAAATCAATGTAATTACTGTTAATATAACAGTATTTCGTATCATTTCATTTTTCATCTTTTTTCTCCTCCTTTTCCAAAGTACCTGGGAAGAGTAAACTTCTCAATCAGTGGAACAAGAAGATTTCCTAGAATAATCGCATAGGACACGCCCTCTGCACTCACTCCAAATACACGGAAGATTCCTGTTAAAACGCCCAGAATAATACCGTATACATACTTTCCCATTGGTGTAATAGGGGAAGTCACATAGTCTGTAGCCATAAAAAACGCTCCCAGCATAAGGCCGCCTCCGGCCATCTGCGCTGTAAGGTAATAAGGATCAAATCCACGACCGCCAAAAAGACATATAAAAATCGCAAATGTCAATAGATACGTCCCCGGAATTCGCAGATCTATTACTCCGATCAGCAGTAAAAGACAAGCTCCTGCTACAATTGCAATCACAGAAGTTTCTCCAATGGTACCTGCTATATTACCGGTAATCATCTGAAAGGTATTAACTGTTTCTCCATTCTTAAGCATAGCAAGTGGTGTAGCCCCTGTCACTCCGTCGACCGTGAATGTGGTCATCCTGCCCGCAAACGAAATAAGAAGGAAGCACCGCGCTCCAAGTGCCGGATTCATAAAGTTCTGTCCCAGACCACCAAAGAGCATTTTTACAACCAGAATCGCAAAAACACCTCCTATCACAGCGATCCACCACGGTGCTGTAGGCGGTAAATTCATACCCAGCAGCAAACCGGTAACTACTGCGGAAAAATCACTGATGGTAACCGGCTTTTTCATCAAAAGCTCATAAAGCCACTCCGTAATTACACAGGTGACCGTAGAAATAACCAATAGTAGTAATGCCTGCAATCCAAAATGGAATACACCATAGATAGATGCCGGAAGTAATGCAATCACAACAGCCAGCATTATATTGCCTGTCGTAAGTTTACTTCGAATATGGGGATTGGAAGACACTTTCTTCAATTCGCTCAAAATAAACACCTCGTTTTCCTGTTATTATCGTTTTATTTCTTCTTGCGCTTAGCAAGCTGTATCTTTCTCATGGATTTAATAGATTGTGTCAGATGTCGCTTTGCAGGACATACGAAGCTGCAGCACCCACATTCCACACATTCCATCCCGTGAAACTTGACAAATTTCTCTTCTTCCTGATGTTCCGAGCAGTCCGCCAGAACACCTGGGAGAATGCGACTCGGACATACTTCTACGCACATACCACAATTGATACAGGCACTTGGTGTATATTTGGAAACCTCGTCCTTAGTCATACATAACAGGGCAGAAGAACTCTTCGTGACCGGTACATGAAGATCAAAAAGAGCAAATCCCATCATGGGGCCACCTGACACAATTTTCTCAGGTTCTGATTTAAAACCTCCTGCCGCTTCAATTAATTCTGCATAATCAGTTCCGCATCTCACCTTGAAATTCTGTGGCTCTTTTATTGCATCACCGGTAACGGTAACAATACGATACATTAGGGGCTTTCCCTCTGTCACAGCTCGATTAACTGCTACAAGAGTATCAACATTATTAACAATACATCCAACATCTGCTGGAAGCTTACTCGAGTCAATTGCTCTTTTGGTAACAGCATAAATCAACTGACGTTCCGAGCCCTGTGGATATTTCGTCGCAAGAGCTCTTACCTCAATCTTGTCTTCATCTGCTGTCAGTTCTCTAAGCTTCTTAATGCAATCCGGCTTATTATCTTCTACCGCCAGTATTCCGCGTGCATTTGGAAAAAGACTTACCTCGATTTTAAGCCCTGCAATCAGCTTTTCCGGTTCTTCTACCATTCTACGGTAATCCGAAGTCAGATATGGTTCACACTCTGCACAATTAGCAATCACATAATCGATTTTTTCCGGTTCCTTGGGAGATAGTTTCACATGTGTCGGGAAACCGGCACCCCCCATTCCTACAATACCTGCTTCACGAATCATCGATATAATCTCTTCTCTGGTTCGTTCTTTCAATGGCTTCAACGCAGGATAATCCACCTCTTGGTATTCATTATCATTTTCAATAATAATGCAATCAACAAGATCCCCGACAGGAATTCTCCTCTTTTCAAATCCTTTCACAACTCCAGACACGGTCGCATACACCGGAGCTGACACAAAACCTACCGCTTCTGCAATTTTCTGACCAGCTAAAACCCTATCGCCTTTTTTTACAATCGGCGACGCCGGTGCTCCAATATGCTGCGACAATGGATAAACCATATCACCTTGCGGAAATATCTCCTTTATTGGCTTATCTTTCGACAAACTCTTTCCGTCATTAGGATGTATTCCGCCGTGAAAAGTTAACTTTGCCATCTTCTATAACCTTCTTTCTTTAAAATTTCTTTTTCCATTTCAAACGATTTCCTGCTACTTCCTTTGCTTTTCTAGGTAAGGATTTCAATCTCGGGTAAGCATTCATCATACGCTGTTTCTGGAAGCTGCCTTCCTTATACAGCGTTTTTATTCGTTCATTGAGAACAGATAACTTCTCATTAATTTCATTTTTATATTCCTTCATACCGTGCTGCTCCAAGTAATCACTCCAGATAGCCTGCCGAACCTCCAGCCTTTTCATCTGTCGCCTGCCAAAACCGGCCAGACTATAATGATCACGAATGCTCTGCATTTTACAACGTAACTCACTGGTCGACTCATAAATCTTGGAATTAATCATATATTCTGCAAATTCATCATACAAGCGATCCAGATGTTCCAGTCTCTCTTTTAGCTCAAATGCAGCTGCTGCAGAAGTACTAATATCAACCAAATGAAGAACCATAATCACAGAAACTCCTATACAACCTACATTCATAGGATACAAGGAAACAATCTTCACAACAACAGGCTGAAATACTTTAAAGAGGATAACGGTAAATGCACCCCAGCCAAGCGACGCACTAAGGCAGATTCGTCCTTTTACATTAAATCGCTGCTCCGAATAATCCCACCAGCTTGCGTGAAAAATAGTTTCCATTAACCACGCGGTGAAATACTCCACAATCGTCGCTACCGCTAATCCACCAAAATACAAAATAAACAAATTGTCCTCAAAACGCCAAAGCGCCAGATAAACAGTCAATGCTCCACAACCATAAATGGTACACAATGGTCCGGTAACAAAGCCTCGATTCACCCAGCGTTTTTCTTTTACAGATACATAACAGCTCTCCCATACCCAGCCAAGGAAGCTGTATATAAAGAACCAATTCAGTATATTGTAGATGGTTATGCCAAATACCTTAACATCCCACATGATTAGCCCCCTTAACACATTTCATACACTACTTCAGTATAGCAAAAAATAACCCAAAATTCTATGTATTTTTCAAAAATTCTCATGTATAATAAACAGGTAAATAATTGAAGCATCCATTGCTTCAGATTGGAGAAACCTATGAAAACAATCACAAATATGATTGATGTTAACCTGGATTCATATCCCTATGAAGAAATTGCTCCTCTCGAGGACATGCTCTTTATGGATATTGAGACGACAGGTTTTACAGCACGTGCTTCTTCGTTATATCTGATTGGTTGTGCATACTATAAAGAGAACCGCTTTCATACAATACAATGGTTCGCGGAGAATTATCAAGAGGAGGAACTTCTTCTCTATCATTTCTTCAATTTTGCAAGTAACTATCATCATTTGATTCATTACAATGGCAATCATTTTGATGTTCCTTATCTGGAAGCGAAATGCGAACAATACGATCTCCCTTTTTCTTTTGCAACAATGAAAGGAATTGATTTATATAAACGCATCCTCCCCTATAAGAACATATTGAAGCTTCCTAGTCTGAAGCAGAAGGCCGTTGAAGAATACCTTTCTATCAGTCGTGATGATGTATACAACGGCGGACAGCTAATCTCTGTTTATCAGGATTATATATCCGAGCCAACAGAGTTCTCACTTCAGATGTTATTATTACATAACTATGAGGATTTGAGAGGATTAATACGAATTGTTCCTGTCTTATCGTACGTTGATATCTTCAATCTTCCTTTAAAGGTTGAAAAGGCAGGAAAAAACCAATATAAAGATTTTCATGGAAATATCTGCAACGAGATTATTATGGATATTAAAATCAGCCATGCCGTTCCAGCTCCTCTGTCCTATGGATGGAGTGATTGCTATTTCACTTGCAATGGAGATCATGGAAAAATTAAGATTGCTCTATATGAGGGAGAGTTGAAATTTTTCTATCCCAATTACAAGGAATATTACTATCTCCCATCTGAGGATGCTGCTATTCATAAAAGTGTTGCTACTTATGTAGATAAAAACCATCGTGAACCTGCAAAAGCCTCCAATTGTTATGGTAAAAAAACAGGTGTTTTTCTTCCTGAATGGGAACCTCTCTTCTCTCCCGTATTCAGAAAAGAGTACCATGACAAAACGATGTATTTTGAACTCACTGACGACATTAAGAGAGATTCTAGAAAATTCACAAAATATGCGGAACATATATTACAAATCATGGCTCATCCCGTTGTCAAATAGTGCAAATAAAACAAAAGCGAACAGATAACTGTTCGCTTTCTTAATTGTTCCATAATTACGCTTATTGGATTTTCTGATAATAGAAGGAGTTCTTTCTACCCAGTTTAATCTCTTTATAATTCATAATCTGCTCTGTACTTCCAATAAACAGAACGCCATCCTTGGTGAGTGATCTACTAAACTTTGCAAATATCTCATCCTTGGCTTCTTCCGTAAAGTAAATCAAAACATTTCTGCATACGATGAAATGATATTCTGTCGGATAAGCATCCTTCAGCAAATTATGTTCTTTGAATTCCACACGCGATTTAATCTCATTTGATATTTGAAAAGAAGGACCTACCTGTGTAAAATACTTCTTCTTCAAATCAGCGGGTACATTTGCGAGACTCTTTTCACTGTATAATCCAACTTTAGCTTTTGCGATTACCTGCTTATCAATATCCGTCGCATATATTTTAATCTGACTCAAAGGAATGTGTCTTGATAACGCCATAACAAGTGAATACGGTTCATCACCTGTCGAGCAGGCAGCACTCCAAACCTTCAGATTCTTACCAAAATGAGTAAGCAGCTCGGGAATAATCTCCTTATCCATCAATTCCCATTGATCCGGGTTTCGATAGAATTCGGAAACATTAATCGTTAAGTAGTTTACAAACTCGTCAAACAACTCACTACGTTCTTTTATTGTCCGAATGTACTCATCGTATGTCTTAATGCCGTTTTTATTAATCAGCGTATCAATACGACGCTTCATTTGTTTTTCTTTATAGGCATTTAAGTCAATCTTCGTTAGCTCGAAAACTGCTTTCTTTAAATACTCATAATCATAAGTCATAGACAGAACCTCCGGAAAGAGAGATTTTTATTCCTCTTCTTTTGCAATCTCTGCATCAATATCAACAGAAACTACATCCTCATCAGATTCTGCATCCTCTTCTACTTCATCAGGAGCAAGTAAAGCTTTAATGCTTAAGCTGATCTTCTTATCTGCTTCGTTAAAATCAACAACCTGAGCAGTTACTTCATCTCCAACCTTTAAAACATCAGCAGGTTTCTCAATATGTTCCTTTGCAATCTGAGAAACATGCAACAATGCATCAATACCTGGCTCTAATTCAACGAATGCTCCAAAGTCAGTCATTCTGGCTACATGTCCTGTAATGGTATTTCCAACTGCATACTTCTCAGCAGCCTTAATCCATGGATTCTCATCATCAAACTTAAGACTAAGCGCAATCTTGGTGCCGGAGATATCTTTGATTAATACTTTTAACTGATCTCCAACCTTGAATACCTTCTTCGGATTATCAACTCTTCCCCAAGACATCTCAGAAATATGAAGAAGTCCATCTACACCACCAAGATCCACGAATGCACCGAAGTCTGTAACATTCTTCACAGTACCTTCTACAATATCGCCAACCTTAATCTTCTCAAATAATTCTTTCTGAAGTTCAAGCTTCTTCTCCATAAGAAGACATCTTCTGTCTCCGATTACTCTTCTTCTCTTAGGATTGAACTCGCTGATAACAAAGCTAATCTCCTGTCCGTTGTATTTCGTAAGATCCTTTTCATAAGAATCAGATACTAAGCTTGCAGGAATAAATACTCTTGCTTCATCAATAACAACACTTAATCCGCCATCAAGTACCTTCGCAACCTTGGCTGTAAGTACTTCTTTATTGTTGAACGCCTCTTCCAGTCTCTTATTACCCTTGTCTGCTGCAAGTCTCTTGTAAGTGAGAAGAACGGAACCTTCTCCATCATTGACCTTCAGCACCTTTGCTTCCATTTTGTCTCCGACATTCACCACAGTAGTAAGGTCAACATTGGATTCGTTTGTATATTCATTCTTGGTAATGATACCATCTGCCTTATAACCAATATTAAGTATGATCTCATCCGGTTTAACAGAAATGACGCTACCTTCGACTACCTCTCCTGTGTGTATAGTTTTAAATGAATCCTCCAACATTTGTTCAAAAGTTAATTCTGACATAATTTTGAACCTCCTCAATAATATTGTTTGGGGTGGATGCCCCCGCGGTGATACCTACACATGCAATGGATTTAGGTAATACTAAATTCAAGTCGTCAAGTGTCTGTATAAAAAAAGTGTTTTCACACTCCCCGGAACAGATTTCGTACAATTTCCGAGTGTTCGAGCTATGCCTGCCACCAATTACTATCATGGCATCAACTCGCTTTGCAATTTCTCGTGCTTCCGTTTGTCTTTCCTCGGTAGCATTGCAAATTGTGTTCACAGTACTTATACTATAACCTTTTTTCTCAAATATTTCAACTAAATATTTAAATTTGTTGTAGTTAAATGTCGTTTGGGACACAATACAAATTCCTTTGGGATTATCAGATGAATATTTTTCCGCCTCTTCCTCAGATTCAATAACAGTTGTTCTCGTTGAGGACCAGCCTTTTATGCCATCTACCTCAGGGTGTCCATCATTTCCTATAATTACAATATCTTTTCCAAGATTACTTTCTTTCTCTACAATTTTATGAATTTTTAACACAAAAGGACAGGTGGCATCTACACACTCTAATTTACTGTCAGCAATCTTTTGATATATTTCCTTGGAAATGCCGTGAGAACGAATAATTAAAGTTCCATTTTGAAGATGATCCAACTCTTCTTGCGTTTCAATTACGTTTACTCCCTTTTCTCCAAGATCCTTTACCACCTCTTCGTTGTGAATAATCGGACCATACGTATATATCGTTTTGTCTTTACCTATTTGTTCATAGACTGTATTCACGGCACGTTCCACGCCGAAGCAAAACCCTGCTGTCTTAGCTACCTCTACTTGCATAAACCCAACACCTCATCCACTACCTGTTCTATACTCATATTAGAGGAATCAAGAAGCACTGCATCTTCTGCCTGAACCAAAGGAGAATTCTCTCTTGTCATATCACGATGATCTCGCTCAATTATATCCTTTTCAATTTCATCCAGATTGCAGGATACTCCTTTTACAATCAATTCATCATAACGTCTCTTTGCCCTGCAGGCACTGCTTGCTGTGAGATATACCTTAACATTTGCGTCAGGCAGTACCTTGGTTCCGATATCTCTTCCATCCATCACCACATCTTTGCTTGCTGCAAGCTCCTGTTGTAGTTGGACAAGCTTGTTTCTGACATCTGCATTCGCGGAGCTGACAGAAGCCATATTGCCCACTTCTTCCGTTCGAATCATACCATTTACATTTTGACCATTTAAAAGTACAATTTGTTCACCATTCTGATAGTCAATACTGATATTTGCGTTTTCGCACAGAGCAGATATTCTCTCATTATCTTCACTGGAAACCCCATTTTGAACCAAATATAAAGCCATGGCACGATACATTGCTCCGGTATCTACATAAATACATCCTCTCTTCTTTGCTACCATCTTGGCAATTGTGCTCTTTCCCGCGCCAGCCGGTCCGTCAATCGCTATACTATAACTCATTCTCTTCGTCTCCTTTTCCCATATGAAATGCTGCCATTGCCGCTGTAGACCATGCAATTTGCAGATTAAATCCTCCGGTAAGTGCATCCAGATCCAAAACCTCTCCAATAAAATAAAGATTCTTAATTTTCTTAGATTCCATGGTGGATGGATTAATATCCTTAACCTTTACTCCTCCCTGCGTTATGATTGCTTCCGAAAAGCCTTGGGTATCTGTAATGGTTAACGAGAAATCCTTTATTAAATCCAAAAAGCTCAGACGTTCTTCCTTTGTTATTTCATGTATTTTTTTGTTTTCATCTATCCCACTTCGCTCCAGCATTACAGGTATCAGTTTTGCTGGAAACAGGGAGGGTAATATATTCTTAAAGCTTTTATTTCGATTACTCTCAAATTCTCGTAGTAATCTCAAGTCTAACTGTTCTATCGACAAAGCAGGCTTCAGATCGATATGAAGTCGCAGTTCCCCTTTTTCTATCTGTTTCGTAAGATAGCTGCTAGCGCTTAATATCAGTGGACCACTAACTCCATAATGGGTAAAAAGCATTTCTCCAAAGTCCGAAAACAATTCCCTTTTTTCATCATCAATTTTGATTTTAACATTTTTTAAAGACAAGCCCTGTAGCTTCTTGACATAATCTTCCCTGCAGCGTAAAGGGACAAGTGCAGGATAAAGCTTTGTGACTTGATGCCCCAGTTCCGAAGCAAATTGATAACCGTCTCCCGTTGAACCAGTCAATGGATAGGAATTACCACCGGTCGCTATCACAAGCAATTCTGCTTCCTGTTTTTCTTTTCCTACAAAGAATTGAAATATTTCCTTGGCAGCATCATAGGAAATTGATGTTACATCCGCCTGCAGCCTTACCTTCACTCCCTGTCTTTTCAATTCCATCTGAAGTGCTTTTAATACATCTGAGGAATGATCTGACTGTGGAAATACCCGATTCCCACGTTCCACCTTCAAACGAACTCCCAGTCGTTCAAAGAGATTCATGACGGCACTATTATCAAATCCATAAAAAGCGCTATATAGAAACTTGGGGTTTGAAACAACATTGTGAAATAGTTCTTCCGTATCGCAGGCATTGGTCAGATTGCATCTTCCCTTGCCTGTAATAAAAAGTTTCTTTCCGACCTTTTCATTTTTCTCATATATGGTAACTTCCATACCGTTTTCTGCAGCCAGTATCCCACACAACAGTCCTGAAGCCCCACCACCTACGATGGCTAGACGTTTTCTCATGTCAATCCTCATTCCTAAGCATTTCTTTTCGCATCTGATTACTCGTTTTGAAGAGTATCCGGATAGTTCCGAATTGCATCCTCATCCAGAAAATTAATCTCATCTGTTCCATATACCTGGTAATCATTCCAGATTTTCTCAAGCGTCTCTAAATTATCCACTACTTCATTCTGACGTTTCATGCATAGCGCAACTACAAGCGCATTAATCACACTGAGAGGTGCTACTAACGAATCGACTATGGAAACGCTGTCACTTCTAGCCAGCAAATTACAGGAGGAGTATAAATTCATAGGAGAATGCACACTATCTGTAATGGTAATAACCTTGGAATTACGATTATTTGCAAATTCCATTGCCTTCAATGTTCTCATGGAATAACGCGGAAAACTAATTCCAATAACGACATCTTTCTCATCAATTCGAATCATCTGTTCAAAGATTTCGCTGATACTGGTAGTTTGAACCAGTCGAACGTTTCCAAACATAATATTTAAGTAAAAGCTAAGAAAACTAGCCAAAGGAGCGCAGCTACGAATACCTACAACATAGATATTCTTCGCATCCAGAATCGTATCGACTGCTGATTCAAAGGAAGCTGCATCCATATTCTCAAGAGTATCACTGATTTTCTCCATATCTGCATGTAAAACAGACGTGAGGATCTCTGGCTGGCTGCTCTTTCCATACTTGCGATCCATCTTTTCAAAAGAGGTCAAACGATTTTTTAGAAGTTGTTCCATATCTGACTGAAACTCCGGATAGCCCTCATAACCAAGAGACATGGCAAATCGAACTGCAGTAGATTCGCTTACTCCAACTTCTTTTCCAAGCTTTGCTGCGGTCAGAAAAGCTGCATGCTCACAATTCTCAGAAATGTAAGCCGCCAATGCCTTTTGTCCTTTGCTCATATGTGCATATTTTTCATTAATCCTAGATATCAAATCCATATGGAAAAACCCTTTCTACATCATAATTACAGAAATGACTTATATGCATTGTCAAGCATAGCTATTGTTTCTTTTTCATCTAAGTCAAAATCATCTGTCAATGTCATACAGGCGATCCCATGAATGAAAATCCAGATCTTCATAAACATGTCTCCAGCTTTATCTGCATCAGCTGCATCCATTTTTTTAATTTCCTGAATAACAAATCCGTGTTCCTCGCCATTGACCAATTCATACATTCCAACTCCTTTTGCCCTGGAATCTACAAATAAAGCTCGAAACAAATAGCTTTCCTTCTTTGCAAATGAAATATATGCAAGACCAAGATTGGCAAATGGTGTTTTCTCATTCTTCGGATACTTCAAAACAAATTCACTGAAAAACGTACAGATTTTCAATGCGAGCTCATCACCCAGTTCTGCCATATTTTCATAAATTCTGAAGATAGGCTGTGTCGAACAACCGATTTCTTCTGCCAGTTTCCTCGCTGTTAGGTTTTCAAACCCACTTTTTCTTACCAGACGAAATGCTCCATCTAAAATCATTTCCTTTGTTACTACTGCTTTTCTTGCCATGTTTTCCCCATTTCCGACGCTCCTTCTACCGCGTCTTTCAGACAATTGTACAATTCCGGTTTCTTTTTCTTTAGTGATAACGGTTTCATTTCTTTATCCAAGAAACAATGGCTCGTCTCACCGGTTGTGTGCAATACACCCGTTATCTTATTATATACCTCATAAGAAATAACCATTTTGATGCCATTAAACTTTGTTAGTTTTAATAACACCTGAAATCTATCTCCATATCGAAATGCCATTCGATAAGTAGCTTCTGCTGATAAAACCGGTATGATAATACCCTCTTTCTCGAGCTTGCAATAATCCAAACCCAATTGTTTCATGTAATCTAGCCTTGCCTCTTCAAACCATCTTATATAATTAGAATGATGGACAATCTGCATCTGGTCTGTTTCGTAGTATTGTACTTCTCTTTCATATGGAACAATCTGTCTCATAACCATCCCCACTCCTGCTCATCTATCATACTGTAATCTCTCCTGATAATATCTTCTTATAATCTTGAAGATTCTTTTGCAGTAAATCCGGAGTATTTAGATGATAAGGGCACTTACTGCTGCACTGGTTACAGTGGATGCAATTTTCAATATTCAGCATTGCTTCCTTCCATTCATCGGTCAGCCAATCTTCCGGTCTGGCTCTGCGAAGCAACAGCGACATTCTCGCGCAATTATTTATCTTAATTCCTTTTGGACAAGGCATACAGTAGCCACAGCTTCTGCAGAATTCTCCAGCCAGTTGTGCTCTGTCATTTTCCATAATCAAGCTGCGACGCTCATCCAGTACCGGTTCCTCTTTTCGAAACGACAAAAACTCGTCCAACTCCGTTTCTTTCTGGATACCCCATATCGGAAGAACATCTTCAAACTGATTCAAATAGGCATAACACACATCCGCATGAAGCAATAATCCACCAGATAGCGCCTTCATAGCGATAAATCCAATCTGATTCTCCTTACAATGCCTTACAAGAGCAACCTCATCTTCATTGGAAAGATAATTGAAGGGAAACTGAATCGTATCATAAAGACCAGATGCTACTGCTTCCTCTGCTATCTGATAGCTGTGATTCGTTAAACCAATAAATCGAACCTTTCCCTGTTCCTTTGCCTTTAATGCAGCTTCATATAATCCATCCTCACTATCCTTCTTGGGGCAGAAGGGTGGAGTATGAAACTGAATAATATCTATATAATCTGTTTTTAAATTTGTAAGGCTCGTTTCAAGATCCTTCCAAAATCCATCTGCTGTTTTTGATGCTGTCTTCGTTGAAATAAATAGTTTTGAGCGAAATCCATCAAATGCTTTTCCTATCTTTTCTTCACTGTCTGAGTATGCTCTGGCTGTATCAAAAAAGGTGATTCCATTATTATATGCCTTCTGAAGCAGGTAAACAGCCTCTTTCTCTGAAATTCTCTGAATAGGTAAGGCACCAAATCCATTACGATCTGTTGTAATGCCGGTACGTCCCAAAGTAATCATTCCCATAAGCTCATCTCCTTGTATTCAATAACACCCACTATCAAAGCATATCACAAAAAAAGAGCAGATGCAAGTTTGCATCTGCTCAAATTGTTATCTTCTATACAGGATATGCTCCATTTTTTGTATCAGCTTTGGTTAAATCAACCTTTTCCTGCTGTGCTTTACGATATTTAAAGAAATCAACAGCAACCTGTGGGAACAATGCATAAGACAATACATCTTCATCCTGCTGTTTCCATTCTTTCATTTCTTCTTCAATCTTATCAAGCTCATTTGGAATTAAGTCTGCCGGACGACAAGTAATTCTCTCTTCACCCGGAATAACCTTTTTGATAACATCTTCGTTCATAGGCTTAACTGTCTGACCATATTTTCCACGAAGAAGATCCTTTGTCTGGTCAGTAGACATCTTATATCTTTCACCCA
>CAYZUC010000069.1:0-1786 GCA_964481705.1 uncultured Lachnospiraceae bacterium | reverse complement strand
TGTGTACCAACGATCTGTGATGAAGGAGTAACAAGCGGTGGCTCACCCATGTCTTTACGAACCTGAGGAATCTCTTTTAACACATCATCATACTTATCATCTGCGTTCTGCTCTTTCAGCTGACTAACCATGTTGGAAAGCATTCCACCAGGTACCTGATATAACAGAGTTTTAATATTAACTCCCATTACCTTAGGATTCAGAAGTCCGTTAGCCAGACATTCCTCTCTGTAAGGTCTGAAGTAATCAGCAATCTCAGCTAAGATATTCTGATCAAGACCTGTATCATAAGGAGTTCCTTTGAACGTCTCAACCATAACTTCTGTAGCTGGCTGTGAAGTACCCATGGAAAGAGGTGACATAGCAGTATCGATGATATCAACACCTGCCTCGACAGCCTTCAGATATGTCATTCCAGCAACACCGGATGTATAATGTGAATGAAGGTCGATAGGAAGCTTGGTAGCTGATTTCATTGCAGAAATCAACTCTGTAGCCTTATAAGGTACAAGCAGACCAGCCATATCTTTGATACAGATAGAATCTGCTCCCATGTCCTCAATCTTCTTTGCCATATCCATCCAGTACTCTAATGTATAAGCATCACCCAGAGTATAGGAAAGTGCAATCTGAGCGTGTCCCTTTCCGGACTGCTGTTTTTCTTTGTTTGTTGCATCTACGGCAGCCTGAAGATTACGAAGGTCATTCAAGCAGTCAAAGATACGAATAATATCAATACCATTTGCAATTGATTTCTGAACAAAATACTCAACAACATCATCAGCATAATGACGATATCCTAAGATATTCTGTCCTCTGAATAACATCTGAAGCTTTGTATTAGGCATTCCTTTTCTGATGAGACGAAGTCTCTCCCATGGATCTTCCTTCAGGAATCTTAAGGATGCATCAAATGTTGCGCCGCCCCAGCATTCAACTGAGTGATAACCAACCTTATCCATTTTATCAAGGATAGGAAGCATTAACTCGGTAGGCATTCTGGTAGCAATCAAAGACTGATGAGCATCTCTAAGGATGGTCTCACAAATCTTAACTGGTTTCTTTTCAATTTCAGCCATTATTTTATTTCCTCCTAATTATCTATTTACGTTCTATTTTACACCAAATATAGCCATAAAGGTTCCGGCAGCAACAGCAGTTCCAATTACACCTGCTACGTTCGGTCCCATTGCATGCATCAGTAAGAAATTGGTAGGATCAGCATCTGCTCCAACCTTCTGAGACACACGAGCTGCCATAGGCACGGCAGATACACCTGCTGATCCAATCAACGGGTTAACTGCGCCATGCGTTACCTTACACATCAATTTACCAAATAATACGCCGGCTGCTGTACCAAAGCAGAAAGCAAGGAATCCAAGTGCAACAATTTTCAATGTTGACACATTTAAAAATGCTTCTGCACTCGTGGTTGCTCCAACTGATGTTCCAAGGAAAATAACTACAATATACATCAATGCATTAGAAGCGGTATCTGTTAACTGACGTACTACACCACTCTCACGGAACAGGTTACCGAGCATTAACATACCAACCAACGGAGCTGTCGTAGGAAGAATCAAACAAACCACAACAGTAACTACGATAGGGAACAAAATTCTCTCCAGTTTACTAACGGGACGTAACTGAGCCATTTTGATTTTTCTTTCTTTCTCTGTCGTAAGTGCTTTCATAATCGGGGGCTGAATAATTGGAACCAGTGACATATAAGAATATGCCGCTACCGCAATCGGTCCAAGTAGTGCCGTCACGGCACTACTTGGAC